>NZ_FNCU01000053.1:0-55947 GCF_900099855.1 Bradyrhizobium sp. Rc2d
GGGAAACCCCCGTCCGCCTGCCCCGCATCTGCGATGGGCGTATCCGGACCGCTCGGCTCCTACGCGGACTTCCGTTGCTGTTTGGAGGACTTCCTTGCAGCAGCCTCCTTGGCCGGCTTCTTACCAGCGATCGGCATCAGCATTTCCTTCTGACCTGACGACGCCTTCTTCGGCTTCTTCCCCGGCTTCTTCGATTCGGTCTGGGCGGCTTCCCTGCCGACGCTCCGGCGCAGCGCCTCCATCAGATCGACGACGTTGCCCGCTGGGGGCCGCTCCTTCGGCGTGATCGGCTTGCCGGCGCGCTTCTGGTTGATGAGTTCGACCAGCGCGGATTCGTAGTGATCCTCGAACTTCTCGGGATCGAAGCGCCCCGCCTTCTGGTTCACGATGTGCTTCGCCAGGTCGAGCATGTCCTTGGTGACCTTCACGTCCTGGATCTCGTCGAAATATTCCTGCTCGCTCCGCACCTCGTAGGGGTAGCGCAGCAGCGTGCCGACCAGTCCCTTGTGCAACGGCTCCAACCCGATGATGTGCTCGCGGTTGGTCAGCACGACCCGTCCGATCGCGACCTTGTCCATCTCGCGGATGGTCTCCCGGATCACCGCAAAGGCGTCGTGCCCGACCTTGCCGTCTGGACGGATGTAGTAGGGGCGGATCAGGTAGCGGGGGTCGATGTCGGCTTTGTCGACGAACTCGTCGATCTCGATGGTGCGCGTCGACTCCAGCGCGATCTCCTCGAGTTCCTCCTTGGTCACCTCGATGTACTGACCCTTGTCGAGCTCGTACCCTTTGACGATGTCCTCGTTCGGCACCTCGTCGCCGGTGTCCGCGTCCAACTTGAGGTACTTGATGCGGTGGCCCGTCTGCCGGTTGAGCTGGTTGAACGAGATCTTCTCGGACTCGGAGGTGGCCGGGTAGAGCGCCACTGGACATGTGACGAGCGAGAGTCTCAGAAATCCTTTCCAGTTGGCTCGGGGCGCCCATGTACGCAGAACTCCGTTGGAGGCGGCCTGGATTCAAGACGAACGACAGATGCCAGTTCCGACAGGCCAGCCTTTCTGGGCGAAGATTCATCCGCACGGTCCCTCGCCGCCAGCGGAATCCAACTGATGCCCATTGGCTCATGCGGAACAAATGAAGAACATGAGAGCATGTCCGCCGCTTCCGAACCTGCTGCGCCCGCCGATGGCGATCTTGAACTCGCCGCCGACCAGGCCATCGAAGCCTGCGGCGGAGACCCCCGCGAGACGGTCAAGGCGTTGTTGATCGCCATCGACTTTCTCGAGGCCGAGGCCAACGAGCTGCGCGCGGCGGTCTCGAAAGGATATTCACGCGGGCGACATGGCGCGCAACGCGAACGCAAGGAGTGACTGCGATGGACGTCACGTACTATGTGGCACTGCCGTTCGTCATGGCGGACGACGGGGTGGCGGCCGGTGAGGCGGTGGAGTGCCTGAGCGCCAACGCGGCCGTCATGCGCGCTGAAGCGCTCTCGCGGAAACCAGGTTGCGCCGTCGCCGTCGCCTTTTCTCGGACAGGAGACCCGTCAAGCGGCGATTTCAGCGACGCCAAACTGATCCGGAAGTTCGGCGAGGTGCCGGACGACCTGAGCACTATGTGACCGGCACGAGCCGATCATTCCTCGCCCGGGGTGGCGGCATCGCCCGACTCGAGCAGGTTCAGCGCGGTCTCGATCTGCGCGAGTAGGCGCTCGATTTCCTCGCGTTCGTTCGGCCCGGTACCGCTCTCCAGTCGCTCCATGAGCGCCTGCTTCCGCGCAAGCAGGTTTGCGACAGCCGACACATCGCACCTCCCCATGTTTGGCATCTACAAGGGAGTTGGTGCGGCCGTGACGAACTTGCCAGTCCCGATTCTGCGAGGTCCGGACCTGCCCCTGCCTTCCGGACCGCTATTTCGCGGGCGGCCGCAGCGGGCCGCCCGCCCACAGTGCGGGCAAGGCTTCCGGATTGGATGCTGCAGCGACATTTGGCTTCCCCCACCTCGGTCAGCGTAGTGCCCTTTGCCGGGCGGGCACAAGCGATCTCTTGACGTGAGCCTCGTCGACCATCGAAGATCGGCATTCGGTGATGTTGTGGGGTGGCGTCATGGAAGAGTTCTACAGTGGCTTCGCGCAGCGGGCGCGGGATCTGGCGGAGAAGGCCGACCCGTTCACCAGGCGGCGGCTTCTCGATCTGGCCCAAAGGTACGAGCTCAAGAGCAGACCGGGATCGAGCTACGGACGGCCCACGCCCCCCACGCGCGCGACCCCGCCCACGGTGCTCTTCTCGGGCTCCGGCGAAGCCTGACACCGGGGGCCTGCTTTCGCCCCGCGAAGCGCGGTTTCCAGACGATTGGCCAGTCAAACCTAGGCACAATGTAACGAAATTCCCTTGGACCAAATTGGCGCTTGCGGCTATCTCACGGTACTTAGCGGCCCTCACTCTTCGGGTAATCCGGCCTTCCGGAGCCCCTCAATGATCCGCTGATACTGGGCGAGGAAAACCGGATTGTCTGACCAGTCCTCATTGGCAAATTTCCGCACCGTGTAATTTGGCATTTGCTTATTCAGCTCGGCTATCGCGGCACGGGCGTCATTTTTCTGCCCCTTCCAGCCGTAGGCCGAGATCAGGTCGATATAAACAAACCCAGCCGGATTAGTCGCGATCGACCTGCTACACCAGTCGATCGCCTCGTTATCGTGACCCAGATGCGTATGTGCGTGACAGATATAGAATAGCCAGACGTTCAGGAGCGGATCGCGCGGACTCAACTGGATGGCGGTCTCGATCGGGGCGAACGACTGCTCCGCTTGTCCCACAAAGAGCTTGGTAAAACCGCTCGCAGCATAGGCGTCCGCGAGATTGCGGTCGAAATTGATAGCTGTCTCGAACTCAGCGAGTGCCTGCCCAAATTGTTTCCGCGCCCACAAGATCCAACCCTTGGTATCGTGTGCCAGCGCATTGCCAGGCGAATTCGAGAGGACCCGTCCCACCGCTTCATCGGCGCGCGTGAGGTCGGCGGCGGGAGCATCGCTAAAGCGGCCGTTTACTGCTACGAGAAGCGTGCTCGCCAGGCCATGCAGTGCCTCGGGAGATTGAGGATTGATGCGCAATGCCCGCTCGAACAGCATCCGCGCTTCGGCCAGTTGCTGACGGGATCGCGGCCGGTAGTAGGCGGCCCAGCCCCGCATGGCGAGGTCGACGGCGTCAGGATTGTCGGGATGCTCACGCTCTGCGCGCTGGCTTTCCGCCCTGATCAGTTCCAGGTTGAGGGTGCCGGCGATGCGAGCGGTGACCTCGTTCTGCATCTTGAAGATGTCCGCGCGATCCTTGTCGAACCGATCGGCCCAGATGTGTGCACCGGTTTCGGCGTCAATCAGCTGTGTATTTACTCGGACTTGGTCTCCATCGCGCCGCACGCTGCCCTCCAGGACGTAGCGCACATTCAACTCGCGGCCGACCTGTTTGATGTCTACGGGCTTTCCCTTGAAGGTGAACGCGGTGTTGCGGGCGATCACGAAGCTACCTGAAACTCGTGATAAGTCAGTAGTCAGATCATCGGTGATCCCGTCCGCGAAGTATTCTTGATCGGGATCGCTGCTCAAGTTCGCGAAGGGCAACACAACAATCGAGAAGCGTGGCGCGGAGGTTGCGTGAGTGATCGTAGCAATGCTCTTGGCGTTGTTCGAAGCATTTGAGGCCGATGAGGGGATGCCAGAGCTCGGTCGAAACCACCAAGCGGCTGCTGTGACACCGCCGACGACTGCCAGGGCGATCGCAGCGCCAGCCCAAAGATGTCTGCGTGGCGTCGACCTTAGGGCGGCAGGGCCCTCCGGAGGTACCGGAAGACTACCCAGAACATCGGGCTGCAAGGCGAAGACGTGCACGGGATGGGCGATGTTTTTAAGGTTCTGCTCGCCCAGATCGGCGAACTCGACGCCTACCTTGCCCCGCACTTGATCGTAGGCAGAGGACGAGACGCAAATGCCGCCCGGTTCTGCGATGCTCTCAAGCCGCGCCGCGATATTGACGCCATCTCCAAAGATGTCGTGCGGCTCGATGATCACGTCTCCGATATTGACGCCCACACGGAAGGCAATATGCCCGTCTTCCACCTCACCGATCGTAAGTGCCTTAATTTGGACTTGAAACTGCACAGCAGCTCGGACCGCTTCAACTGCGCTGGGAAACTCGGCCAGGAGCCCGTCTCCGGTATTCTTCACGGTGCGCCCGCCATGCTCGGCGATTGCCGGGTGAATAATCTCGGTCAAGAGCGCGGTTAGCCTGGCGTGCGTAGCTTCTTCGTCGCGATGCATGAGCCGCGAATAGCCAGACACGTCAGCGGCCAATATCGCCGCCAACCTGCGCTCGACCCGGACTGGCCGCTCTTGCACCATGGCCCGAAATCCAACTCAGCACATTTGTACGACGGATCACACGGCAGCGCCAACGCGCTTTGACGGAACGCCCCCATCCAGAGCTCATGTCGCTCGTTGCCACTAGCTTGAAGTGTCAGTCGCGCTGACGGATGTCTGCTCGGGATGTGCGAACAAAGATTTGGAAGGGAATGTCCGCCTCTGGCCCATCAGCGAAGTAACGCCCTGTCTGATGGAGGTCCCCTTATTCGGGCATAGCGGACTAAACTTGCTCACCCTGAGTTCTTCGCATTTTGACCCCACAGCAGTCATTCCCAGGAATGCGGGGCCGCTCGAAGCGGGGCAACGGCCGGAACTTTCCAGCCAAAGGTGGGAGGGACGTGATACTATCTCCGCTACCTGCGGTGATCCGCAAAGGGAATCCCACGGGAGGGAAACCCAAATGGCTTCGGATCAGGTCAAGCGCAAACTCGCCGCTATTCTCGCCGCCGATATTGCTGGTTATAGCAGGTTGATGGGTGCAGATGAGGCCGGCACGCTGGCCCGCCTGAAGGAGTGTCGGCGCGAGCTGATCGACCCCAAGAACAAGCAATATCGCGGTCGCCTCGTGAAAACGACGGGCGATGGTATGCTCATTGAGTTTCCAAGCGTCGTGGATGCGGTAAGTTGCTCGATCGAGGTCCAGCAGGGCATGCGCGAACGCAATGCCCATATCCCTCCGGAGAAACGCATAGAATTCCGCATCGGGATCAACCTTGGTGATGTGATTATCGAGGGGCGCGACCTCTATGGCGATGGGGTTAACATTGCTGCTCGACTGGAGGGTCTAGCGGAGCCGGGCGGCATCTGCATATCGCAGACCGTCCTCAATCACGCTCGCGGCAAGGTCGCCTTCGAGGTCGAGGATCTGGGCGAACAGCAGCTCAAGAACATCTCCAAACCGGTCCGCGCTTACGCTATATGCGCGGGAGCGCATCGCGCGCCGACCGAGCGGCTAAGTGCGGCTCCTCCACTTCCGGAAAAGCCTTCCATAGCCGTGCTGCCGTTCGAGAACATGAGCGGCGACCCCGAGCAGGAATATTTTGCCGACGGCATGGTCGAGGATATCATCACCGAGCTCTCGCGTATCCGCTGGCTTTTCGTGATCGCCCGCAATTCGAGCTTCACCTACAAGGGGCAACCCGTCGATGTGAAGCAGGTCGGGCGCGAGCTAGGCGTTCGCTATGTGCTCGAGGGCTCGGTGCGCAAAGGCGGCAACCGGATCCGGATCACCGGACAGTTGATCGATGCGCTTACAGGCGTGCATCTCTGGGCCGAGCGCTACGACCGCGATCTCAGCGATATCTTTGCAGTGCAGGATGAGATTGCGGCGAGCGTCGCCGCGGTTATCGAGCCGGCACTGGCAGCCGCCGAGCAACAGCGCGTGCTGCGCAAACCACCGGAACGGCTGGACGCCTGGGAGGCCTATCAGCGCGGCCTTTGGCACTTCCACCAATACCGGCCTGAGGAGAACAAAACCGCGTTGGCCTTCTTCAGCCAAGCTATCGCGCTCGATCCGAATTTCGCTCCCGGCCATTACGGATATGCGCTGGCTCTCCAGTGGGATATCTGGCACTTCTCGACCCGCCCCTTCTTGGAGGTTCAAGGAAGGGCGCGTGAAGAGGCGCACATCGCCGTATCGCTCGACGACAACGATGCGACGGCGCATGCCGTGTTGGCACACATGATGATGTGGGGCAGCGAATGGGAGGCGGCGATCGCCGAAGCGCGCATTGCGGTTGCCCTCAATCCAAATAGTGCCTTTGTTATCAGCATGCTTGGTTGTGTACTCGGGTTCGGCGGCTATCGAGAGGAAGCACTCGAGAGGCTGCAGCAAGCAATCCGTGCCAGCCCACATGATCCCCTGATTTGGCTTTGGTCGGTCTGGCGTGGGGCTTTGCAGTTTCTTTCGCGCGATTTCGTCGCTGCGCTGCAGACGTGGCGCCAAGTCGTTCGCCTGCGTCCGAGTTATGCTACCGCTTACGAATACATCGCCGCGTCGCTCGCTTATCTCGGGCAATTGGATGAAGCGCGCGAAACGCTGGAACGTATCCCCCCGCAATCGACGGAGCAGCTTCAGCGTTGGCAGCAAAGGCCCCCCTGGATGCGGCCCGAGGACTATGCCCTCCGGGTCGAAGGTGTCCGCCTCGCAGCCGGAGTGCGGGGATGAGTGCGACGCCGCGATCCGAATCCTCTCTGAGCGACTTTCAGGCGGCGCGTCAGTGACGTCTTGAAGGTCTGCAAATCGCGGATGCGAACGGGGCTGTCGACTTCCGTTATTGCCCCCTTTCGGACATCGGTCTAACCGGAATGCGAGGCAGTCGGCCATTTCTAGTGTTAGGTAAGAGCGCACAGCTCGTTTGTCTGGCGGATGAGCGGGCCTAGCCGGAAAAGCCGGTCAAAAGTCGGTTGCATTCGGCAGCAACCTTCTCGTTTGGCAGTCGCCCCTCCGCATCGCGCGAGAATTCCGGTTTCAGGCGGTTGAGGAAGAACATTTCGAGCAGGCGATGGTGCTTCGTTTCAATGGCGCCTCTCGGCTCGAGATCGAAGAGTGACCTCACATGTCCGGCGGCCGTCTCCGAGATATTGATCCGGCCAGGAGCGCCATTCGTCTCCATGAGCGCCGCAGTGTTCACCGCATCGCCCCAGATGTCGAATGTAAACTTCCGCCGACCGACCACGCCCGAAATGACCGGCCCGGTATGGACGCCGACGCGCAGGTCGAGCGACGGCAATCGCATCTTGTCGCGTTGCGCCTTTATGCGGGCGACGGCGCCTTGAATTTCGAGCGCCGCGAGGCAGGCATCGAAAGGATGCCGGCGATTGGCCGCCGGCACGCCGGCCACAGCCATGTAGGCATCGCCGATCGTCTTAAGCTTTTCGAGCCCATGGCGCGTCACGATCTCATCGAAAGCAGTGAAATATTGGTCGAGCAGTCCGATCAGGGCGACCGGCTCGACACGCTCTGTCAGCAAGGTGAACCCCTTGAAATCAGCAAACAGGATAGTGGCCGAGGGGACGTATTTCGGCTGGACCTTGCCATTCGCCTTAAGCTCGTCGGCAATCGATACGGGCAGTATATTGGTGAGCAGTTCTTCGGTGCGTGTCTTCTCGGCGGCAATATCCTTCCTCGCCTGATCTAGATCCTTATTTGCCCGGTCAAACTCGATAAGGTTTCTCCGCAGCTCCAGCTGCGTTATCACCTGATGCGATAGACGGCGTAGCGATTCAGCCTGTTCGAAGGCAAGCTGGCGCGGTTCGAAATCCATGACACACAGTGTCCCAAGCGCATATCCTTCGCCGGTGACAAGCGGCATGCCACAATAGAATTTGAAGTACGGCTCCCCTGTAACAAATGGAATTCTGCTGAAGCGCGGATCTTGCCTGAGATCGGGCGCCACGACGAGTTCGGTGCCGCAAACCGTCTCCGCGCAGAAGGCAATTTCGCGCGGGCACTGGTGGAAATCCGGCGGCAAACCATACTTGGCCTTGAGCCAAAGGCGATCGTCGTCCATCAAGCTGACATAGGCCACCGGACACTGACAAATCTGGGCGGCCAGTTCACCAACTTCGTCATATGCGATGTCCGGCGCGGTATCGAGGATATTGAGCGCGCGAACGGCAGCAAGCCGTTCGGGCTCGTTGGCAGGTATTGGGAATGACATCTTGACCCTCCCGCAATCGGGCTGACACGTTCACTCCGAGGATTAGGGGCGCCTTGGGTAGTGATCCTACCTCCTTGACGACCGCTTTGGTAAGCCCACGCAATTCGAGGCCGAAAGCGTCGTTAGTCCGAACAAAGAGGAATCAACCCGCCACCCGGCTTTGCGGCAGGTCTGCATTTGGCCCGTGACTGACCTTAGCTCAGAGCGCGGCGACGGCCACTTCCGGGAGGTGAGCCGACCAAGGTCTTGCAAGCTGCCGAGGGCTGCCTTTGACCCGATGACGAAGTTCGGTTTGGCTCAGATATGGTCTGCTGATCGGGGCAAACCGGAAGTGACACGCCGCCATTCAAACCGGCGCTGTTGGCCCAAACGCGACATGGATGACCGAACATTAGGGCAAGTCGCTCGGCATGCCGTGAGCGCCTTTCTAAAGGGAGAATTGCTGTCCCAATTTTCAATGGCCGTGTCGTCGCGCTGTGACATGGATTTTGTGCCTCGGTTGCTAAAACGCGTGCATTCGTGGATGAAAATCTAGACTACATTCGGTCGATCCAAGTCCCTGCTATTGACAGACCGGACTTGGTTGAGACGCGTGTCGGAATGCCTACCGGTACGAGGTCATCCGATGACATTAAACCCAAATCGACAGCCTGATCCTTCGAGCCGTCACCAAAATGCGGTGAGGGCCATCGGCGCATGCAGGCGTTTTTCCAGGGAAGGAAAGGTCATGAACATCAAGCGAACTGCGTTCGGCTTTCTCACAGTCGCGAGCCTCATCGGGGCCGCTATGCTTCTGCCAAACGTTGGCAAGGCTCAGGATGCAAAAGTAAAGACGGCAATGGAGCTTCTGGAGTCGAAGGCGAATAAGCTAGGTCCACCTAAGATCGATGGGACCGACACCGTCGCGGGCAAGCAAGTCCCTGCAATCTTTTTTGGCTCTACAAAGATGAACAACCAATTCGATTTGGTCGACGAAGTGGTTAAGGAGGCTCAGGGAACGGCCACCATATTTGTGAAAAACGGCGAGGAGTATGTTCGCGTCGCCACGAACGTCAAGAAGGATGACGGCTCGCGAGCAGTCGGAACCGTTCTCGATCCCAAGGGCAAGGCGATCGAGTCCATCAAGCGAGGTGAGGCGTTTTATGGAGAGGTAGACATTCTAGGTAAGCCCTACATCACGGGCTACAAGCCGATCCATGATGCATCAAAGAGTGTGATCGGTATCTACTACGTGGGATACATGAAGTAGAGGCCACGCTCCTTCTCGAAGCATCAGCCTCCTCGCGGATTTTGGAACTTGCTGGGATCGCAATTCGGGCGGCCCCAGCGAGAGTGAAGCCAACCCGAGGGTCATGACTAATGGTTTGCCGCGCCAACGCGCGACTTATTTCTTCTTGTGGCCCATCGGCGAAGTGGCGGCACCTCTCATGGATGTCCGCTCAGTGGGGTAGGCCGGACTCGATTTGCTCACTTTGAGTTCTTCGCATTTTGACCCTAAGGCGACCTCGGCGTCCCATCGTAGGTCCGCTTTGCGCCGATACTGTTGAAAGTCACTTTGCGCTGAGGGAGAATTCTTAAGCCCCGCCAATGCGTCCTTGCAAAGACGTGGGGCCGCATCAATTCGTGTAGTTGCCGCCAGCGATCTTCGTATTGGTTCTGGGGTGGATTTCAGCGCCTAGAGTCGCCACTGCCAAGCCCGTACGAGAATTTCGCGTTCGTTCAGATTTTGAGTTTTTCAACAGAATCCGCCCTAAGCAGCCGTTTCGGTGACGCCACCTTTTTGCGCGTCTCGGACTAGCCAGGGAGATTGACGAGTACACTGCCTAATTTGGGGTGACCGCCTGAAGGCCATGACATTCGAACAGCTCGAGTGCTCCCTTTCCCTTCAGTTCCACCAGTCCGCAGCTGCGTCCCGCGCAACAGTGCCGGACCTGGGCCCAGGCTGCTGCACTCATGAGGATAGATCCTCCCTGGGCATGCGAGGTGATACGGGCAGCGGTGTTGACGGTATCTCCCCACAAATCGAACAGATATTGACGCCGGCCCATGATGCCGGCGACCACTGGGCCGGTATGAATCCCCACACGGATCGTCCAGCCGGGCTTGAGCCTCTGTGAGGTCTCGATCATCGCCCCCGCACAGCGTACGGCGGCGAGCACACCGTCCTCCATTGGTCTAAGCAGCCCGGCGGTGGCAAAGAATGCATCCCCAATGGTTTTGATCTTTTCCATCGCTTGCGCATCGACGATGTCTTCAAACGAATCAACAAGACCGCGAAGTTCAGATACGACCTGCTCCGCAGGATGGCTGTCGCAGTACTTCGTAAATCCAACGATGTCGCCGAATAGTACCGTCACGCCTTCCACGCGACGGGGCTTGACCTCGTTCGTCGCTTTCAACTCGGCCAAGGCACTTGGCGGCAGGATGGCTTGCAGCAACTGATCGGCGCGGCGTCTCTCGCGCTGGATCTCTTCGCGGTAGTAGGCCTCGCGGTCTCGTAGGCGCTTCTTCTCAAGGCATGCGCCGACCCGCGCACCGAGAATGACCGGGTTGAACGGCTTCAGAAGATAGTCGTCGGCGCCAAGTTCGATACCGCGGACCACGCTGTCAACGTCGTCCACCGCAGAAATCATGATGACGCGCATTTCCCGTAAAGCGGGCTGCGCCTTAACTTGCTCCAGGACCTCATGACCATTCATTCTTGGCATCATGACATCGAGGAGCATGAGATCCACGGCCTGCTCGGAAAGCACTGACATGGCCTCGACGCCATCCGCGGCAGTCAGCACCGTCTCATAGCCAAGGTGTCGCAATCTCCGCACGAGCAGATAACGATTATCCTCGTTGTCATCGACGATCAGTATCGTCGGCAAAGGCTCGTTCATGCCCTCGCCCTCAGAAGAGCCTCGATCCGATCCAGCAGACGCGGAAAGTCGGTTGGCTTCGCAATGAAATCATTGCACCCGGCCGCGAGCGCTCGCTCGCGATCCTCCGGCATCGCGTGCGCGGAGAGGGCGACAATAGGGACGGCCGCGGTTTCCGGCGCAGCGCGCAACTGGCGCGTAACCTCCCAGCCGTCGAGGACCGGTAGTCCGAGATCCATCAGAATCAGGTCCGGGACGTGGCTCCTGGCCTGCGCCAGGCCCTCCGCGCCGTCGCGTGCAACGAGCACCTCGTAGCCCTTTCGATGCAATCGGCGGGACACCATGTAAATGTTGTCTTCGTTATCCTCGATGTACAGGATCTTAGCCATGGCTCTTGGCTCGCCGTTGCAGTCCATTGATGGGAATCTTGCGCATGAGGAGGTCGTGGATTCTCGTCAGCAACTCGTCGCGGGTGCAGCCCGCCTTGGATACGAACTCGACAATTCCGCTATTGAACCGTTCACGATCCGCCTCGCTCAGGTCGTTGGCGGTCATCACGACGACGGGAATGTTCTCGAATGCCGCGTTGCTGCGGAGTTCCTCGATGAACTCGAACCCGTCCATCTCCGGCATCATCAGATCGAGCAGGATCAGACTCGGCCTGCGCTCGGCAAGTCGCTTCAAGCCCTCTCGACCATTTTCGGCTTCGACGATTCGCCATCCCTCGGCGGCAAGTCTTGATGCCAAGAGTCGCCGCGTCCGTTGGTCGTCCTCGACGAGAAGAATATCCTTTCCCGACGGACTTCCGCTGAGATGGTGCAGGACTGCCCGGAGCCTGGTCCAATCGATCGGCTTGGTGATGTACTCGCTGGCGCCCAGCGCATAGCCCTTGCTGCGCTCATCGACGATGGTCAGCATGATCACGGGAATCGAAACCAGCTCCGGCTTTGACTTGAGCTCTCTGAGCACGTGCCAGCCGTCGAGCTCGGGCATCAACACATCCAGGGTGATCAGTGAGGGGCGAAGTTCGCGCGCGAGCTGCAGCCCCTCCCGTCCTCCGCGTGCGGTCAGGACGTCAAAACCCTCTTTGCTGAGGAAGCGACGCATGACATCCAGCGCATCGAGATCGTCGTCGATGACAAGCACCCGCGGGAAACCGTCCATCATCCGCCTAGGCGAGCCGCCCTTCGCGACCGACGAAATCTCGGCGCGCTGTGTTGCCGCATGGACGGCTTGATCGGGCAGACGAACGGTGAAGACGGCTCCGCGGCCGGGCATGCTGGTAACGGTGATTTCGCCGCCCATGGCCCGACACAAGCGCTGGCTGATCGCCAGACCAAGCCCCGAGCCGCCGTATTTGCGGGTCGTCGAGCTATCGGCCTGAGAGAACTCCTGAAAGAGCCGCCCAAGTTGCTCCGCCGTCATCCCGATGCCGGTGTCGGCCACGATGAAGACCACCCATCCGGTTGATCCGTCCGTCTCGCGCGCAACTGTTAAGCGTATCTCGCCGCTTTCCGTGAATTTGCAGGCATTGCTCAGCAGATTCAGAAGCACTTGGCGCACGCGGGTCGAGTCCGCCCGCATCACACCAATATCCGCAGGACATTCGACGACGAGCTGGTTGCGATTCCTGTCGGCGATCGACTGGGTGGTCTTCGCAAGCTCGCCGATGAGGGGTGCGATATCGAGCTCCTCCAGGTACAGATCGAGCTTGCCGGCCTCGATCTTGGACAAGTCGAGAATATCGTTGATCAACATGAGAAGATGTTTGCCGGCCCGTACGATGCGGCCAATGGGCTCGGCAAGAGCGTTGTCGCGCTCCTCCTGCGTTTCCTCATAGAGCATCTCGGCTATACCAATGATGGCGTTGAGCGGCGTTCGAAGTTCGTGGCTCATATTTGCCAGGAACTGGCTCTTTGTTCGGTTTGCCGCCTCTGCCTCCTCCCGCGCGTGCTCGAGCTCAATCTGGCGGCGCTTGAGCTCGGTGATGTCGGTGTAGACGAATACCGTGCCCCTATCATGCGTCTTACGCTGGGTAACTCGCACCCAGAGATCATTCCGGTATGAAATCTCGGCGACACTATACGGTGCGGAATGCTGCCTTAGGCGTTCCTCAATCCAGTCCTCCGCGGGACGTCCATTCAAATCGGCCACAGAACGCGTAACTGCTGCCTCGAGGATCTCGCGAAAGCTTGTCCCGGGCTGGAAGAGGTCTGCCCGGTGAGGGTAGATCTCGCGTACGCGCTCGTTGCACACCACGATGCGGTCATCGGCATCATAGAGGACGAAGCCATCGGAGATGGTTGCAATTGCTGCCGCGAGCGTCTTGCGCTCGTGCTCTCGTTCGGCAGTCAACCGGTCCCGCTCTTTGAGGGTGTCGCGGAACATTGCCAGCGTCCTTGCCATGGCACCGATCTCGTCACGGCCCACGTCGGGAATCGGAACTGCCACGTCCCCAGCGTTAAGGCCGTCGATCGCCACCACAAGCCGCCCGAGCGGAAGCGTGATCGAGCGTAGTAAGAAGAAGGTCAGTAGGGCTCCCATAATTACAACTGCCACTGCGATCCCTTGCGTGATACGCGTCGCAGTGGCGACATCCGCAACTGCGCGATCGCGGGCTGCTGCTGCCTCATTGGTTAATTCGGTTACGATCGATCTTAGAAGTTCATCGACGACCGCACTGTGTTTTCGCGCCTGCGCCAGGAGAGAATTGCCCATCACTCGGCGATCGGCGGTGTACTCCTCAACGGCATCAGCGGCGAATTTCTGGAACTGAGCGAGCTCCTCACGAACGGAGGCGATGCGATCAGGCTTCCGCGTCGCTAGTTGATCGAGAAGATGCTCCATTCGGCTCTGAGCTTCCGCGGCGTTTCTTTCCGAGAGCGTCAGCATGCTAACGGCGAGGTCGGTCAACCAATAGCGCAGCTCTCCGAATGCGATGCGCGCGCCATTCGCCTGTTCGATGACGCCGATCAAATCGGAGACTTGAGCGACGGCCGCTGAATTGTCCACGAGCTTGCGCGTCAGATAGATATTCATTCCCAGGATAACGAGCAGCAGTGCGCTCGACAGAAGAATGATCCGAGTTCGGATATTCAGTCGGGCCATCGTCGCGTGCCTTGCATTTGGAGCTGGGCTATCGGTAGAGGATGATGCTGATAACGCCGCCCAGCTCATCCAATTTCGCGCCTTCCTTCGGGTAGCCTGTTATGTCGACTTCGCCTTTTGGTGAACCATGGCAAGCCAGGCAGGTTTCATCATAGTATTGCGGCACCATGACTCGGAATGCTGCGCGTCCGCCCGTTTCGACAGCCGCAGAATAGGCGTGGTCGCGCGGCCAGTTTGGCGCGAGCAGTTTTGATTTTATGACATTGGTCTCCCACGCGTCTGGACGTGCCTTTCGGTTGCGGATGCGATCGGGCGGTCCCGTGACTTTCACTTCAGCCTCCCCCTTTGCTTTGCGGGCAAAGGCTTCGTTGACGAGGCGCGCGAACACCGCCGGGATGAACCCCTTGAACCCTGTCCCCTTCGCGTTGATCGTTGTCTGATTTGCGTCCATGACCTCGACGATCGCGTCCATTTGGGCGCGGAGAAGCCGGCCATGTCGGGAGGCGGGGTCGACTGCTGCGGCATCGACGCCGGTTGCCCTGCGATAGATTTCGCGAGTCTGTTCCAGCAGCGTCTCGCCGCTAAGGCCCTTGTCGCCGAGCTTTGGATCATCGATCCGGTCCTGCTCGCGGGAGATGACGGTTTCGCCAGCGACCAGCATGTCGGCCAGGCTCTTGCCTATTGACAGATCCTCGCCGTCGGGGGCTGCGTAGATCACCGGTGCCGGAATTGTGCCCATGGATATGAGGGCCACCGTCAGTTTCATCCACCAATGCCTCGACCGGACCATCGCTTTGCCTCGCGTTTACTGAGCGCGTACGGGTCAGCCCTCAATCGCAGCCATCACCTTCGCCGGGGTGAACGGGACCGAGCGCAACCGCACGCCAATGGCGTCGAACAGCGCGTTCGAGATCGCGGACGGCACGATCGTGGTTGCAGGCTCGCCCGCGCCCCACGGCTTTTCATTCGGACGATCGATGAGCTCGACGATGACATCCGGTACCTCGGCGAAGGTGAGGATTGGGTATGTCGCCCAATGCAGGCTCGTCACCGCCGAGCGATCAAAGAGAACTTCCTCTTTCAACGTGCGGCTGACGGTCTGGATGATGCTTCCCTCGATTTGATTTGTCACCCCGTCGGGGTTGATGACCTGCCCGCAATCGTGCGCGACGAAGAACCGCTCCACCCGGATTTCCCCGGTCCTGCGGTCTACCGCAATCTCGGCGACCGCGCCTACATAGGTCCGGACCAAGTCATACATGAGGTAGCTGATGCCTCGTCCGGTCACGACATCACCCTTGATGTCTTTCCGAGGAGAGGGGCGTCTCTCCCAGTTCGCGAGAGCGGACAAGCGTTGCAGGAGCTCTGCGCCTCGCCGGTCATTGAGATGCTTCAAACGAAAATCCAGCGGATCTGCGCTGATGGACGCGGCCAACTCGTCTAAGAAGCACTCGTTCGCGAAGGTGCTCTGCAGACGACCAGGCGACCGGATCCAAGACGCGCGAAGCGGCGTCTCGCCAAGCAAATGTGCCACTGTCTTGACGTTTGGAAAGGCGTAGGGGAGTGCGAGATTGCGATTGTTAAACTTGGGGAGCTGCAACACAGTCGTCCCTGGCAGATTGGCGTGTGTTGCCGCGAGCAGCGGAACTGGTCCGAAACCATGATCGGGTAGAAAGAATTCCGACTCCCACGCGATAGTCTTTCCTTCGTCGTCAATCCCCGCGCGCATGTCGATTAGCATTGGCGGACCTTTCGGGTCCCAGCCGTGCTCGTCTGCCCGCATCCATTGGACGCGCACGGGTCTTCCTCCCACTGCACGGGACAGAAGCGCGGCGTCGCCGGCCGCGTCTTCGTGTCCGTTTCGACCGTAACAGCCCGAACCTTCGATGTAGAGGCAGCGCACATCGTCGAGGGACACCGCCATCATCGCGGCCAGTTGATTTCTGAGCCAGTGTGTCGCCTGCGAGGCACTCCAGCACGTGATTTTGCCGTCGTTGATCTCGACCACCGCGCAAGACGGGCCGATCGAGCCATGCGTGTGGATCGCGAAATCGTAGGTTGCCGAGATGCGTTTCGGCGCATCACGCAGCGCCTTGGCGCTGTCACCAACACTGGAGGTAACCTGATCGCTATTGATCTTGGTGGCGCGAACATGCTCCCAGAGGTGCGCGCGCTCTGGCAGTTCTTCCCATTTTGACCAGGTCGCCTTCAACTTGCGCGCGGCTTGAATGGCGCCCCATTCGGTTGCCGCTACGACGCCAAGGAAGTTGCGTTCGCGCACCACCTTCACAAGACCCGGAACGCCGTTTGCCGAAGAATCGTCGACATCCTCAAGTTTGGCGCCGATCGCCAAGGGACGAATTACGCGGCCATGCAGCATGCCCGGGACGCGGAAATCCTGCATGTACATGAATTGTCCCGTCGCCTTTGCCGGAATATCGAGACGTGGCACAGACTTACCTACAATTGTGTACGACGCCGGGTCCTTTACCGGCGCGTCCTTATCGACCTTCAGCGAGAAGGTCCTGCCGCCGATGAGATCGGCATATGAAATGCTCCTGTCTCTGCTCTTGATTGTACCGGCCTCGATCCGCAACTCGGTCGCCGGGACGCTGAGGTGCCCGGCGGCCATTTCAACGAGCGCCTTTCGCGTCGTCGCCGCCGCCTTCCGGATCTGCATCCCGCCCATCTGGATCGAGATGCTGCCCCAAGTGGGACCTTGGTCCGGCGTCAGCGCTGTGTCGCCCTGGATGAGCCTTACTCGGTCAAGCGGCACGTCGAGCTCTTCGGCCGCGATCTGCGTCAGCGCAGTACGCAATCCGGTCCCGAGGTCTACCTTGCCGGTATAGACGGTGACCTGTCCGTCGGCATCGATCGACAGAAATCCGTCGACCTCGTCTGATGCGATAGTCTTCTTCGGCGCGCCACTCTGCTCCAAAGCGGAGCAAGCCGTTTCTGCGAGCGTGAAGCTGACGAGCAGCACGCCGCCGGTCTTCAGTATCTGACGACGGGTGGAGACGAAATTCAGCATCTCTGCCTCTTTTGTCCTATGCCCTCCGGACCATCGCTCTGTCACACAGTTACTGAGCGAGTGCAGGTTAGTGCCCCTCAATCGCAGCAAGAACCTTCGCCGGCGTAAACGGGACTGAGCGCAATCGCACGCCAAGAGCGTCAAAGACCGCATTCGAGATTGCGGACGGCACGACCGCGGCTGCAGGCTCGCCCGCACCCGAAGGCTTCTCGGTCGGACGGTCTACGAGTTCGATGATGACGTCCGGCACCTCGGGAAACGTCAGGATCGGATAGGTTGCCCAATGGAGGCTTGTGACCGCCGAACGATCGAAGAGAATTTCCTCTTTCAGCGTGCGGCTGACGGTTTGGATGATGTTTCCCTCGATCTGATTCTTGACGCCGTCTGGGTTGATGATCTGCCCGCAATCGTGCGCGACGAAAAAGCGCTGCACACGGATTTCTCCGTTCCTCCGGTCGAGCTCGATTTCGGCGACCGCACCAACATAACTGGACGATGGCCAATCCTTGGCATAGCTGATGCCACGTCCAACCACGAGGTCAGTCTGGGGGGCCTCCCGTGGCGAGGGCCGTTTCTCCCAATGAGCGAGAGTGGCCAGATGCAGAAGAAGCTCGGCGGCGCGCGGATCATTGAGATGACTAAGACGGAAATCGAGCGGGTCGGCAGCGACGAAAGCAGCCAACTCATCGACGAAGCATTCATTGGCAAAAGCGTTTTGCAGGCGACCGGGCGTTCGGATCGGGGACCAGCGGAATGGCGTCTCGGCGAGGAGATGCGCTACGGTCGTGATGTTTGGGAAAGTGTAGGGCGGCGCCGAATTGGCGCTCATGATATTGGGATTGAGGTAACGATATGGCTCCTTGATCTGACTCGCAGGTAGGCCGGCGAGCGTCGCAGCGATGAGTGGCACCGGCTCGAAGCCGTCCTCAGGAACGAAGAACTCCGACTCCCAGGCGATAATCCTGCCATTGTCATCAACTCCGGCCCGGAGGTCGACCAGTATTGGCGGGCCTTTGGGATCCCAGCCATGCTCGTCAGCGCGCATCCACTGGACGCGCACGGGTCTCCCGTCTACAGCGCGCGAGAGGAGTGCGGCGTCGCCGGCCGCGTCTTCGTGCCCGTTGCGGCCGTAACAACCCGAACCTTCGATATAGAGGCAGCGCACATCGTCGAGTGGCACATCCATCATCGCCGCGAGCTGTCGTCCCAGCCTGTGCGTCGCCTGAGAGGCGCTCCAGCACGTGATCTTGCCCTCGCTAATCTCGACCACCGCGCAAGATGGGCCAATGGAGCCATGCGTGTGGATGGCGAAATCGTAGGTCGCCGAGATGCGTTTCGGTGCATCACTCAGCGCCTTGGCGCTGTTACCGACATCGGATGTAACCTCATCGCTATTGATTTTCGTGGCGCGAACGTGCTCCCAGAGCTGCGCGCGCTCCGGCAATCCTTCCCATTTCGACCAGGTTGCCTTCAGCTTACGCGCCGCCTGGATGGCGCCCCATTCGGTTGTTGCCACGACGCCAAGGAAGTTACCTTCGCGCACAATCTTCACAAGACCCGGGACGCCATTCACCGAGGATTCGTCGACACTCTCAAGGCGAGCACCAATTGCCAACGGGCGGACCACGCGGCCGTGCAGCATGCCGGCGACGCGGACATCCTGCATGTACATGAAGTGTCCGGTCACCTTTTGCGGAATATCGAGACGTGGCACAGACTTTCCGACAATCATGTATGACGCGGGGTCTTTCACCGGCGCGCCTTTATCAACCTTCAGCGAGAACGTGCCGCCTCCGACGAGCTCGCCATATGAGACGCTCTTGTCGCGGCCCTTGATTGTGCCGGCCTCGATCCGCAGCTCGGTCGGCGACACGCCGAGGTGCCCAGCGGCCATTTCAACGAGCGCTTTGCGCGCAGTCGCCGCAGCCTGGCGAATCTGCATCCCACCTATCCAAATCGAGCGGCTGCCCGAGGTGACGCCCTGGTCCGGCGTCAGCGCCGTGTCGCCTTGGACGAGCCTTACCCGGTCGAGCGGCACGTCGAGCTCTTCGGCGGCGATCTGCGTCAGCGCAGTACGCAATCCGGTCCCGAGATCGACTTTGCCAGAATAGACGGTAACCTGTCCGTCTGCATCGATAGACAGAAATCCGTCGACCTCGTCGGATGCGAGAGCCTTCTTTCGGGGACCACTCTGCGCCAAAGCAGGGAGAGCGGTTCCCGCAAATGTGAAGGTGACGAGGAGTGCGCCGCCAGTCTTCAATACGTCACGACGGGTGGAGACGAAATCCAGCATCTCTGTCTCCTGTGTCTCATGCCTCCCGGGCTGCCCGCTGCACCGCCCGAATGATGCGAAGGTGGGTGCCACACCGGCAAAGATCGTCGGCAAGCGCCTTCTTGATCTCTGAAACGGTCGGGTTCTTGGTTTTCGCGAGGAGTGCAGTCGCGTGTATGATCATACCGTTGAGACAGTAGCCGCACTGTGCTGCCTGTTCGTCGATAAAGGCTTGTTGTACAGGCGACGGCTGCTCCGGGCTGCCGAGTCCCTCGAGCGTTACGACCTTCTTGTTGGCCACCTTGGTGAGCGGTATTTCACACGAGAGCACAGGCTCGCCATCCAACAGCACGGCACAGGTGCCGCACTGCCCTAGTCCGCAGCCGAAGCGCGGCCCCTTCAATTCAAGATTATCTCGCAGGGCATAGAGAAGCGGCATGCCCGGGTCATCGACTTCAATTGAGACCGCGCGGCCGTTTACATTTAGCGAAACCGACGTGGGCATGAGCACCTCCCACAATCGTTCTTGGCTACTACCGCTAATTTATACTCCCTTCGGCGGCCATTTTGAATGCCCTGAGGGCTCCTGTCTGCCCGATCGCGTCCCTGACGCACGCGTCGGCATGTCGTCTGACTTCATCCCAGGACTTAATCCTTAACCTGCTGCGCCAATGACATGCTCTTGTAGGATGTGGTCTAAGCTCGCAAATTTCCCACTTGAACACTGAACGGTCCTATTCGCCAAGTCAGGTTCAGGCGCTTGGCCGAACCCGCCGCTTCAACGTGTGTCCGCTTTAGCGCCAACAGCTGCCGTTCCGCACAAGACAGCTTGTGGCCCTAATCCGAAGTCCGGGCGCGCTCTGGCATAGTCAGCTCATCGGGGTGGACCGGAAGCGACTGACCGGCTTGCCAAACGGCGCTTTTGACCCGAAACCGTCATTCGAGAGAGCCTATCTTCCGTTCGGCAAATTAGCGGAGGGAAGCCGTTACCACGAACGATTCTTGGGGGAATGTTAGCTTGTCGTCCGCCAGCATCGAAGCGTCCAGGCTGGAGGCGGCGTCGACGGCAATCGATCCAATCAGGCGCTCGCGCTCTGCTGCATCTTTCCCCTTCAAGAGTGCAGCCATCGGCGTTGCCGTGAGCTGAAAGCGAACATAGTCCAACATTGACGGGAAAGTGATTTGTTTGGCGACGGTGACTACATCGACAACATCGAACCCGGCCCGCTTCGCCCACGTGCCAACCTCCTCCGCGATGCAGGAAAGATGCTCGGAACGCTTCGTTCGAGAGGACTCCTCTCCCAGATACTTGTCGAGCGCCTGCACGAAGGCGTATGCCGCCGGCGTTCGTTCGATTGCGCTGTAGACGCTCAACCCGGCGCGCCCGCCCGATTTGAGCACACGCACCATTTCTTGGAGCGCCAACGGCCGATTGGGGAAGAACTGCAGCCCTAGCTGGCAGAGCACGAGATCAAAACTGTTTGCATCGAACGGCAGGTCCAGCGCGCTACCCTCGACCCATTCGATAGTCGCGGACTTTCGCCGCGCCACCGCGAGCATCGCTGCGTTGAGGTCGATGCCGACCAGCCGCCCGGCATGCCCGCGCTGCTCTGCCAACCGCGCCACGACGCCGGTACCGCAGGCTATGTCGAGTACGCTTTCCTTGCGCCTTGGTCCGATGCGGTCGAGCAGATCATTGGCCCATACGGAAGTGATGGCCGGGACGAGATAGCGTTCGTAGAGCTCAGGGGCGCTGGCATCCATTTGCCAATGTTCATGGGCCGACATGACTACCCCCGAAATACTCGCAACTGGAAAGTGCCGACAAAAACCACGCCCTATGCTGGCCGACTTGGCGATCAACTGCAAGGGATGTCCGAGGGTCGGCTTTTGGCCGATTCCGTTGAAAAAGGGCGGCAGTATTTCATTGTAATAGCTTCGTCGCGACGAGGCCGAACTGCTCTACCGACCCTATGCGAGTCTCGGGGTGGGCATCGGGATCAGCTTGGCCATCTTTCGAAGGTTCTGGGCGGTGGCCGCGAGGATGAACTCGTCGCGCGCGCCGTTGGGGCCTCGTAAACGCAAACGGTCGAGCTTGAGAATACGCTTGAGGTGGGCGAACAACATCTCGATTTTCTTGCGGAGCCGGCGCGAGGTGTCTCCCTCCCACGATCTCGCGATCTGGCGCGCCATGTCGCGAGCGCCTTCGTAGATCGAGCGAGGCACCCTTCGTGATGCCTGCTTGGGGCAACACCGAGCCTTCAAACGGGTTTGAGGACACCTCCTCTTCTGGGCGCCACCGTCCTACGGCTCGATCGAGTGGAGCCGAGTGGTCTGGGCATCGGAAAGCCACCGCGGTTCGACATCCTGTTGCGCGGGCGCAAGCGCGTGGCTGTCGATCTTAAGACGCCGGCGGGCACAGGTTTGGCGCTTGAACTGATCGAGCGTGCCGACGCAGTGATCGAGGGATTCCGCCCCGGCGTCATGGAGCGCCTTGGACTAGGCCCCGACATCTGCATCGCCCGCAATCCACGATTGGTTTACGGCCGCATGACGGGCTGGGGACAGACCGGCCCGCTGGCGCAATCGGCAGCTCACGACCTCAACTACATCGCGATTTCGGGTGCCCTCGATGCGATTGGGCGCCGAGGCGCAGCACCTACGCCGCCGCTCAACCTCGTGGGGGACTACTCTGCGGCGATCTATCTCGCCTTCGGTATGGTTTCTGCCATCTTGAGCAGTCGCGAGACGGGCCAGGGTCAGATCGTCGACGCCAGCATTGCCGAGGCGGCAGCGCACCTGATGACACACGCATTCGGCATGGCGGCCGCTGGCCTTTCCTCAGGCGAGCGTGGGACCAACCTGCTCGACGGCGGTGTCCCCTATTGCGATAGCTACCTTTGCAAGGACGGGAAGTACGTCTCGATCGGAGCGATCGAAGGCAAGTTCTTCAATGAGCTGCTGACAAAGATCGGCTTCGATCCGAGAACCTTTCCCCCTCAGCGTGATGCGTCTCGACACGAGGAGATGCGGCAGGCCTTTGCGTGCAAATTTCTCGAAAAGTCCCGCGACGAATGGTGCCAGATCCTCGAAGGCAGCGACTCATGCTTCGCCCCAGTCTTGAGCGTCGCTGAGGCTGCCGGGCATCAGCAGTACGCCGCGCGCGCGTTCTTTCGGGAAATCGATGGGATCGTGCAGCCGGGGCCGGTTCCCGCATTTTCGTTGACGGTCCCGCCGACGCCTTCTCCACCCCAGACCGATCCCCATGCCGATGCGGCGGAAGCCCTCGGCGGCTGGTTGCCTGCGGACCGGGTGAAGCAGTTTTACCGTTCGGCTCGAACCGCCTCGACCCGATTCCGGGCGGGCTGAAACAATCTTTCAGATGGAGACGCTTCGCATGAATCTCGAAATCGCCGGTAAGACCGCCATCGTCACTGGCGCGGCGCGTGGCATCGGCGCGGCGATTGCTGAACGTTTCGCCGCCGAAGGAGCTTCGGTCGTCTTGGTCGATGTCAATGACGCAGAAGAACAGGCCGACCGACTGCGGCGAAGTGGCGGCTGGGCCTTGGCGCTTGTCGCGGACGTCTTGGAGCAGTCGTCGATCCATGCGATGGTGTCCCGCGCTTGCGAGTCCTTCGGCGGCGTCGACATCCTTGTGAACAACGCAGGCTTTACACGCGATATGCGCATCGGCCGGATGACGGAGCCGGACTGGGATGCCGTCGTCGATGTCATCCTGAAGGGTGCTTTTCTGTGCACCAAGGCGGTCTCAGGCCTTATGACCGAGCGTGGCTGGGGCCGGATCGTCAACATCTCCTCGCGAGCCCATCTTGGAAATCCAGGACAGGCGAACTACTCCGCGGCGAAGGCCGGGCTGCTCGGCTTGACGCGCGCCCTGGCGCTTGAACTCGGCCGCTTCGGCGTGACCGTCAACGCGGTTGCGCCGGGCATCGTCGACACAGAGGCAGTCAGAGCTCTCGCTCATTTCGACAAGATCAGGGGAGCCGCCGAGAAAGCCACGCCGATTTCGCGCCTGGGTAACGTCTACGACATCGCGGACGCCGTCGCATTCCTGGCTTCAGACAGGGCTGGCTACATCACGGGAGAAGTACTTCATGTGACCGGCGGCCGATACTGAACCGATCGGGCGGATCGTGGCGCAAGTGCCCCTTTGGGAGATGCACAACGTCGTGTCCAGCGTCTCAACCCGTGGGGAGATGTTGTAGATCGCCACCGCGGTGATGCCGATGAAACTACGTGGGATCGACGAATCGACCATTTGGACATTCAGGCACGACAAACAAAAGTCAAGTTGCCGCCTGGTTCGCCGATGCGCTTTGAAGCAAGGCCCCATCCGCTGGCAGACCGGTTCGTCTGCTTCCTCCCGACTTAAGCCGCTGTTGGTGAAAATCCGCAGCGGCCTTTTTTTGGGCCGACTCATTATTGAGGCGCGAACAAAGTGATGTCACCAGATGCTGTTTGTTGTCGGGCGCATTCGAGTGCGGTTGCGCTACGTCGATAGATGGTGGTGCGCCAGAGACTTGAGTTGGGATGCTTTTGGCCCTAGTCGGCAGGTATGACCCGACGGTGCGCACGCGGCCAAATCGGCTCGTGAACAGCCAACGTTGATACGGATCTTCGAAAAGCTGCGCGGCCGCGGCTATGACGGCGGTTACGATGCGGCGCCGCGTTACGCCAAGCTGTGGAGCAAAGAACGCGGGCAATCGACCGCGGCCAATTATGTCCCGCTGAGCTTTGCCCCAGCGAAGCCTACCAGTTCGACTGGAGCCACGAGGTGGCCTTCCTGAGCGGGCACCACGCTGATAGTGAAGGCCGCCCATTTCGGGCTCTGTCACAGCCGCATGCTGTTCGTGTGTGCCTGTTCGCGCCAGCTCCTCTTCCACCTCGTCAGCCGGCTCTATGAGCGCGCCTCGTCATCGTCGTTTTTTCAATGGGTTGGAGCCATTGGCGGCGGAGGTTCGAGCCCCCGCCAGATTGCGTCTAACCCCCTGAAATAGTCTAGCTCTCTCGAACGGCAGGAAGCTCATAGCTGGCCTCGACCAGAGACGGCTTAGGCAGGTAGGCGCGCAGGAGCAGGCTGAAGTTTCCTTCAGTGGGGGTAGGCAGCCAGTTTGCGTCCGACCCGGACCGGGGTTTGCTTCTCGACATCTGGATGTCGATCGAGCCGTCAGCTGCACGTTTTAGGTCCCGCGTGCGATCCCCGATCGCATAGCGATCGATCGGGTTGTCGACGAAATAGAACGGCTTTCGGGGCAGCCGTGCTGGTCGTGATGCCAGCCTGGCTGTACTTCTTGGTACGCGCCGCGGTTTTCGCGGCGGCTTGGTTGTTCTCCTGATGCCGGCCGAAGGATTAGCCGAGACCGCGTCCATGCATTCGCGAGCCGCCTCGAAATCGGCCGAACTTGACGCCCCGAAAGCCCGGATCGGTGGTACACGCCGGTGGTCACAAAATTCGGCCGGGCATTCTAGGAATCCTTGTTTTACGCGGGTTTTTGCGCAATCGGACCAGAGGGGAAGAGAGTTCTCTCCGCCACCGTCGAACGGCGCCGGAAAAGTCCTTCAAATTCAAGCGGTTCGAGAACGGCCGCTTTTCGACAGTGTAGCACCTCGGTGTAGCACTCTCCACCGGTTAATGAGTGGTTAATGCTGCCACGCGGCCACTGCCGGAGCCATGTTACTGGAACTTTGACGACGCCGGGACATCGCCCACGCGGATGTCGAGCCCCTCGGCGTTGATGATGCGACGGTACGATTCGGCGTGTGCTGCCGCCTCCTTCGCGAAGCGGTGCTTCGACAGCGACAAAGCCGGCAGGGCGGGATCGTCTCCGGGTTGCGCGTTGACCCGGGCGGTGAACCGCTTGCACTCGGCTTCGCTATCGAAGACGACGATCTCGGCTCCGCGATGGAACTCGTTCTGGCCTTCCCCGAGGCGACAACACGGCCTCCCGAAAGCATCGACGACCACCCACCCCTCGGGATGGAGTTTGGCGGTCTCGGGCGCCCGTAGCACAACAGGCGATCAGCGAAGCGCGAGGTAGCCAGTTACTACGTCGCCACGAGGCCTAGGCATCGCCCGAACCACGCGTCCATCAATGCGCTGACCAGTTTGTGGGCAGATCCGCGGACGGCACCGGCGAGGTCGCGGACTTTTGTCAACCTTCGTATGCCCTGCGGGCCCTTTGGTATAATTGAGCCTCAATCTCAATCATTCCAGTATATTACCAGCTCGAGGAGGGCGACAGTTTGGACCAGCGAGCTGCGCCGAATTCACGCGGCGTGCGCCGATCTGCAGCGGACCACTCAAGTCCTGATGCTGCCATTGAAATGGCCCGCATCCTGGACGAGCCGCCGGTACTGGTGCCTGAGGTTTTGCACGGTGATACGCGCCTGACCCGGAAGTGGGCGCATGGCGGGTTGCAAGAGGATTACATGCGCGGCGTTGCTGGGCACGTCGCGGTCGGCTGCCACGAAGGACAGCACGCGATATCCTGGCGGATTGAGAACAAGCGCCTGACTTCCAGGACCAACTCGAAAGCCTTTACCCTCATTCCGAAAGGCGTTGACGGCCACTGGAACATTGCTGGCCCGGTGGTCGTTTCGCATGTCTACCTTACCCAGGAACGCCTCCAGACATGCGCCGACGAGATTGCGGGTGGAAGAGGTGTCGAGATTCTTCCACGCGTGGCGTTCGCCGATCCAGCGGTGGCGGGGCTGCTTGAAATTCTGAGTCACGAGGCGACGCGCGACAGTGCATCGTCCCGTCTGTTCGTGGAGCAGGCGATCGATCTTCTCTGCTCGCGGCTGATCCGGGAGCATTCATCGTTTGGCAGCTTGCCTGCTCCCGTCAGAAAGGGCGGCCTTGCTGACTGGCAGGTGCGGCGTGTCACGACGTTCATGCGCGAGAATCTCGAACAGCATATCGGGCTCAATGAGCTCGCCGCCCTTGTCGGCCTGAGCCGCTTCCACTTCTGCACGGCATTTCGGCACTCGACCGGCCAGACCCCGCATGCATGGTTGACCGTACAACGCATGCGCCGTGCCCGCGAGCTTCTCGCCCACTCAGGCCTGAGTGTCACAGAGGTCGCGCTTGCAGTCGGTTACGAGACGCCGTCAGCCTTCACGGCGGCCTTCCGTACGATTGTCGGGGTGACCCCATCGGGATTCCGACGCGCTCTGTAAGCGCCGGCGGCAGTTCATCGCAACACTGCGATAGTCACCGCAATATCCGAACGGTACCCCCAATCCGGGTCATGTTTAGTTCATGGTGCTCTGGGGCGGTGGCCCGGCGGCGCTCGTTACTCGAGCGCGGCGCAATCCGATCCGCCTCCGAGCGTCGAAGAGGAATCATGGTGCCATCTTGTCGCAATCAAGCGAACCATCATCACCTCACAAGCGAGCAGACGAGACTATGAAAAACGTTGACCCGTTCACCGACGACGCTGACGAGACTGAACAAAGCCGTGGCGGATTATCGCGCCGTTCGATCCTGCTTACAGCCGGCGGAGTGGCCGCCCTCGCGGCCACATCGGAAGTTGCCGCGCAACCCTCATCTGACAGGCCTCCCACCGCATCCACGGGACGGGTGCGCTTGACCGTCAACGGAAAGCAACATGAGCTTGACTTGGACCCCCGCCGCTCACTGCTCGATGTACTCCGGGAGACGCTCGATCTCACCGGCACGAAGAAGGGCTGTAATCAGGGCGCCTGCGGCGCTTGCACCGTGCTTGTTAATGGCAGGCGGATCGTCTCTTGCCTGACACTGGCCGCGATGCATGACGGGGCTGAGATCAAGACGATCGAGGGCCTTGAAACGAATGGCGAGCTTCATCCGCTCCAGACTGCATTCGTCGAGCACGATGGTTTGCAGTGCGGCTTCTGCACCCCGGGACAGATCATGTCGGGAATAGGCTGCATCGCGGAAGGCCATGCGGGCACGCCGGATGAAATCAGGTTCTGGATGAGCGGCAATATCTGCCGTTGCGGGGCCTATCCGGGGATCGTCGCCGCCGTCGCCGACGCTGCCAAGAGGGCCTGACCATGCTTCCATTCACGCTCGAGAAGGTGACCTCCGTCCAAGACGCCATCGCCGCTGCATCGTCCGGCCGACGTTTCATCGCCGGTGGCACGACGTTGATCGACCTCATGCGGGAGGAGGTGGAGCGGCCCGAACACCTGGTCGACATCAACACGCTCCCGCTTTCCGAAATCCGCATCGAGGGCTCCGATCTCGTGATCGGCGCGCTGGCCCGTATGGCCGATGTCGCCGCCCATCCCGACGTGCAGCGCCTGCACCCGCTCGTGGCGGAAAGTTTGATCGAGGGCGCATCGCCGCAACTGCGCAACATGGCCTCGATCGGCGGCAATCTGCTCCAGCGCGTACGCTGCCCCTATTTCCGGATGCACGATGCGCCCTGCAACAGGCGCACGCCGAACTCGGGTTGCGCCGCGATCGATGGTCTCAATGCCGGCCACGCCATACTCGGCACCAGCAATCATTGCGTCGCAACGCACCCTTCGGACGTCGCCGTCGTCCTGGTCGCCCTCGAAGCTACGATGGAGGTGAGGGGACCGCGGGGCGAGCGCACCTTTCCAGTCGAGGAACTCTTTCGCCTGCCAGGCGATACGCCCCATCTCGAACACACGCTGCTGCCTGGCGAACTCATCCTCGCAGTGCGGGTCCCCGGTGGCCCGTACAGCCGGCGGGCGCGCTATCTCAAGGTGCGCGACCGCGCCTCCTATGAGTTCGCGCTGGTGTCCGCGGCCGCCGCACTCGACATTGGCGGCGGGGTAATCCGCGAGGCGCGGCTCGCTGTCGGCGGTGTGGGCACTCGGCCGTGGCGCCTGCGCGCGGTGGAGAAAGCACTGATCGGCAAGGCGCCGGATCGCAACGTATTCGAAACAGCCGCCCGGTTGGCAGTCGAAGGAGCCCGTCCCCTCTCGGGCAATCACTACAAGCTCGAACTCCTGCCCCGGACGATCGTCCGCGCCCTTGAAATGACCGGAGAAGCCGCATGAAGACGAATGTGATCGGGAAGCCGCTGCCGCGCGTGGATGGTCGTGCCAAGGTCACGGGCGCCGCGCGCTATGCGGCCGACTTCAACCAGCCCGGCCAGGCCTACGCGGTGATCGTCGGTGCCACGGTCGGTCTCGGCCGCGTGACCGGCATCGACGCTGCGCAGGTTGAGAAGATGCCGGGCGTCATTGCTGTCATCACCCATCGCAATGCGCCACGTCTGCCCTACGCACCCCACAAGAGCTACATCGATCCGGCGACAGGCGAGCGGCTGCATGTGTTGCAGGATGACCACATCCGCTTCTACGGGCAACCGGTAGCGATCGTCATCGCCGATACGCTCGACCAGGCGGAGCGCGCGGCTGCGGCGCTACGCATCTCCTACGCGGCCGAGCGGCCGATCGTTGATCCGGCCGACCCAAAGGCCCGGCCTGTCGTTCCCGAAGCCGGGAAGCAGCCGGATGCGATGTTGCCGGCCGACACCGCGCGCGGGAATGCCGACAGCGCTCTCGCGGATGCGCCGGTGAAGGTCGATGAGATCTACGAAATCGCGCGCGAGAACCACAATCCAATGGAGCCGCACGCCACCGTCGCTGCCTGGAATGACAATCGGCTGACGCTGTGGAGCAAGAGCCAGTTCGTCGTCAATGAACAGGCCGAGATCGCAGCCATCTTCGGCCTGCCGCCCGAGAACGTACAGGTGATCTGTCCGTTTATCGGCGGCGCCTTCGGTACGTCGCTCAGGACGTGGCCGCACGTGACTCTTGCGGCCATGGCCGCGCGACAAGTGGGGCGTCCCGTCAAGCTCGCTCTCACACGCAAGCAAATGTTCTTTACGACGGGCCATCGGCCCCGCACCCTGCAGCGGATGGCTCTCGCGGCCACGGCGGATGGCAAGCTCACCAGCATTGTCCACGAAGGCACCGGAGAGACGAGCCGCTACGAAGAATTCATGGAGGCCCTGACCTCGGTCACGACCTTCCTGTACTCTACGCCGAACGTGCGGACCCGCTACCGGCTGCTGCCACTCGATATCGGCACCCCGAACCATATGCGCGGTCCCGGCGAGGCAAGCGGCGTCTTTGCGCTCGAATGTGCCATAGATGAGCTGTCGTACAAGCTCGGGATCGATCCGATAGATCTGCGGCGCCGCAACGAGCCGGCGATCGACGAGGGTAAGAACAAGCCTTTCTCCAGCCGTTCCCTGATGAAATGCCATGACCTCGCTGCCGAACGTTTCGGCTGGTCGCGCCGGATACCCGAACCGCGTTCGATGCGCGATGGCCGGCTGCTGGTCGGCATGGGTGTGGCATCGGCGAGCTATCCGGCCTTCCATGCGCCGGCGAACGCGCGGGCGCGGCTGCTTGCGGACGGCACGGCCGAAGTTGAGGTCGCGGCAAGCGACATGGGTCCCGGCACCTATACGTCGATGACGCAGGTTGCTGCTGAGACTCTGGGACTTCCCGTTGAACGGGTGCGCTTCAGCCTTGGCCGCTCTGACTATCCGCCGGCTCCATCCCATGGTGGCTCATGGACGATGGCCTCCGTCGGCTCTGCGATCCGTGCCGCCTGCATTGCCGTGCAAGAGGAAGCCGCAAAGCGCCCTCAGAGCAGCCGACCCGTCGAGGCTACGGCTTCTGCTGAGCGCGATCCCGATATCGCGAGCCGCTTTTCCATGCATGCCTTCGGAGCCGTCTTTGTGGAGGTGGCTATCGATCCCGACGTCGGCACAATCCGGGTGCGCCGTGCGGTCGGCGCTTATGGCATCGGTCGTGTCATCAATCCGCGACTCGCCAGGAGTCAATGCACGGGCGGCATGATCGGCGGCATCGGCATGGCGCTTATGGAGCGCACGGTTCTCGACCCGCGCGACGGCCGCCAAGTCAACGCGCATATGGCCGACTACCTCATGCCTGTGAATCTCGATATTCCCCAGCTCGAGGCGCATTTCGTCGAAGAGGTGGATCCCCACGTGAATGCCCTTGGCGTCAAGGGCATCGGCGAGATTGCGCTGGTCGGCATGGCTCCGGCCATCGCCAATGCCGTCTTTCATGCTACCGGCAAGCGCGTACGCACCTTGCCCATCCGGATCGAAGACGTGCTGACTGCCTAGTTGCCGTGCTTCTGGCACTCATCCTACGACCGAAGGATATCCGCGATCTGGGATGGTGGCCGATTGTGCGCCACGCCCGGCTCGCTCGTTAGGGCGGGTGTGTCATTGATCCTCTCTGATGGTTTTGAAGAGGGAGGCGCGGCTTCCCTTCCGCAACGTGAGGGCGGGCTCAGGGCCGGCCCGCAGTTGCAGTAGCATCGCCAGGATCCGGGGACGCTTCAAGCGTCTGCTGGACCAGCCATTGCCGAAAAGTCCTGAACGAGGGATTGCGCAGCCGGTTCTTAGGGTAGATCAGGTAATAAGTGAAATCCCCGCGATCGCAGGTCATCGCAAAGGGTTGAACCAGCCTCCGGCGACGCAGATCGTCTTCGACCAGGAATTTCTGTGCGATGGCGACGCCTTGCCCTTCGATCGCCGCTTGGTAGACCATCACGGAGCTCTGGTACTTCAATCCGGCAAAGGGATCGATGCCGGTCACCCCGGCGGCATTGAGCCAGTGCATCCAGTCGTCCGGGCGCGCCAGCGAATGCAACAGCGTGCGTCCGGCCAGGTCCGAAAGATTTTTGAGTTTGGCTTCGCGCCGATAGTCGGGACTGCAGACCGGAATGAGCTCGTTCGAAACCAGCCGGTCGACCTCACAGTGGGGCCAGTTGCCATCGCCCAGGCGAATGGCGCAATCGACGTCCTCGTGCTCGAAGTCGACGGCTTCGAGGGAGGCCGTGATGCGTACCTCGGTTGCGGGATTTGCGTCGTGAAATGATGAGAGGCGCGGGATCAACCACTTGCTCGCGAATGTGATGTAGGCGCGGACCTTCAGGATTTCGCGGGAGCGCCCTCGCACGCCGGTCAGCTTCAAGGTCGCCTCACGAATGCCGTCGAGATGGGCCGTGATCTCCGCCAGATATTGCTCCCCGGCGGCGGTGAGGATCGCCGCGCGGGCTTCACGCCGAAACAGTGGAACTCCGAGATAGGTTTCCAGGATTTGGACTTGGCGGCTAACGGCGCCGGCCGTGACCGACAGCTCTTCGGCCGCCTTTCGTATGCTCTTCAGGCGACCGGCTGCTTCGAACGCGCGCAATGGGTTCAAGGGCGGCAACTGGTTCATCAACCGCATGAGATGACACCGTTGCGTTTTAGTCAACGATCGGCGTCGGTTTTCTCGTTCAGCTATTTCCTCGGCGATCCCTACTATCCGGCAAATTCTTGATGCGCCGCAGCAGACGCGCGCCGACTAAGAGCGAAGCGCGGACGGCCAACGAGAAGCGGATCGGAGGAGATCTATGCCGAAGCCACAGCAACAGACTAGTCAAGAATCCCGACCCTCGTGGGTCTCGGAGCGACCCGACGGCTTTGTCCTTATCGGATCGAAAGATCTGAAGACAGGGAAATGCATATTCCCCCGCATTCCCGAAACGTCCCCATCGGCCTCGCGGTACGCCGCCATCGAGCTTTCGCGACGCGGCGAGATCTACAGTTTTACCGTGATCCATCCGAACCCGAAAACGGGCGAGAAGCCCTTCACACTTGCCTACGTGGACTTCCCGGAAGGCGCGCGCGCTTTCGGACGCCTGCATCTTCCCGCCGGCGAAACGGCAAAGGTCGGCAAGGCCGTCGAAGTATGTGTCCAGAGCACCGTAGAAGCCGGCACGCTCTACCATTTCATTCCCGCGAAGGAGCAAGCGTGATGAGCAGCGACGTCTTCATCGCTGGTGTCGGCATGACCCCGTTCGGCCGACACGATGGCGCGAGCATGCAGGATCTCGCCCAGGCGGCCGTGCTGAAGGCGCTTGCGGACGCCTCGATCGACGCTTCGCAGATACAGGCCATGTATAACGCCAATGTTTATGGCGGGATGGTGCTGGGCCAGGTTCTGATGCGTGACCTCGGCATCACTGGACCGGCGGTTTACAATGTCGAAAATGCCTGCGCGAGCGGCGCCACCGCCGTGCATCTCGCCTGCCAGGCCCTGTGGCTCGGCATATACGACACGGTGCTCGTCTGGGGCGTCGAGCAGTTGACGCGACTTGGTGGCGGTACCATCCCCTTGCAGCGTAATGACTATAAGACCGAGCTGTATGCCTCCCAAGGCATGACGCTGCCGACCGTCTACGCAATGCGTGGAACCCGCTACCTGTACGAACTCGGCGAGAAGCCGGAGCTGCTGGCCAGGATCGCGGTGAAGAATAGGGCGCATGGGGTTCACAACCCTTTCGCTCAACAGCGCAGGGCTGTTTCGATCGAGGAAGTGCTGCAGTCGCGTGCAATCGCCGAGCCGCTGACGCTACTGCAATGCTGCCCCTCGATGGTGGACGGCGCCGCCGCCGTGGTCCTGACGACAGTCCGGCCACAGGGATCGCGTCCAGCGGTGCGCATTATGGGCTCCGCCGTCCAGTCCGGCCATATCGAGGAGGGATGCGACGACATCCTTGACGCGGAGATCACGGCCCGGACCGCGCGGATGGCCTACGATCAGGCGGGTGTGGCGCCACGCGACGTCGACGTCGTCGAGCTTCACGATGCCTTCACGATCGCTGAGCTGCTCTACTACGAGGCGCTCGGGCTTGCCGAGCGCGGCGGCAGCGCGGACATGTTGCGCCGTGGTGATACCGCGCTCGGCGGCCGCGTGCCGGTCAATCCAAGCGGCGGGCTGCTGGCAAAGGGGCATCCGCTCGGGGCGACCGGCGTCGCGCAAATGGTTGAGGTGGTCTGGCAGCTGCAGAACCGTGCCGACGGACGGCAGGTCGAAGGCGCGCGGATCGGGTTGACCCAATGCACCGGCGGCGGCATTGCGGGCGTCGATCACGCTGCTTCGTCAGTTCATATCATGGGGGTCTGAGCATGAGCGGACAGGATGTAGCGCTGGTCACCGGAGCCGCACGCGGCATTGGTCTTGGCATCGCCAGGCGCCTTCTGGACACCGGTTACAACGTTGCCCTGCTGGATCTGGATGCCTCCGCGCTCGACGTCGCACTTGAGGAGCTTCGTCGAGCTCATAGTGCGGAGCGGGTGGTAGCGGCGCAGGCAAATATCACGCGGCCCGGTGACATCGCGCAAGCGCTTAAGGAAGTGACTGAAAAATTCGGCCACGTTGACGTGTTGGTCAACAACGCTGGCATCGTACGCGACCGTCGCTTCATGAAGCTGGAGGAAGCCGATTGGGACGCGGTGATAGACACCAATCTGAAATCTCAATTCCTGACCTGCCAGGCGATTATTCCGGGCATGATCGAACGCGGCTACGGCAGGATCGTGAACATTTCGTCGCGGGCCTGGCTTGGCGGTTTTGGACAGGCCAACTACTCCGCGGCCAAGGGGGGCGTGGTGAGCCTGACGCGCAGTCTCGCGATCGAATTCGCTGCACAGGGCATCACGGTTAACGCCGTGGCACCCGGCATCGTCGACACCCCGATGTTTCGGGGCTTCAAGCCGGAAGTTCAGGAGCGTTTGCAGGAGAGCGTGCCGGTCCAGCGCATTGGCACCGCGGATGACGTCGCGGAGGCCGTGCTGTTCTTCGCGAGCCGGCAGAGCGCCTACATCACCGGGCAGCTACTCTACGTGTGCGGCGGCCGCTCGCTCTCGAGCCCAAGCGTGTAATCGGCCATGGCGATTACAACTGTAAGGGAAAACGGGATCTCGACGATCACCCTCGATCGCCCTGAGAACCTCAACGCGCTCGATGTCGAGCACTTGATCGAGCTGCGCGCGCAACTGTCCCGAGCCTCCGCGGATCCGGAGGTCGGCGTCATTGTCCTGACCGGAAGCGGCACAAAATCATTTTGTGTTGGCGCCGATCTGACGGCACCGCGAAGCGCCGAAGCCGGAGTGGCCGAGGCGTTCGGATTCGATCTCGAATCCTCCGGCCAACGCGGCCTGTATATCCGCCTGCTCGATTTCGCGGGACTCAATCTGCGCAAGCCCGCGATTGCCGCGGTGAACGGTTATTGCCTCGGTGGCGGCCTCGAGCTTGCATTGCAATGCGACATCATCGTTGCTTCTGAGACAGCGTCGTTTGGCCTGCCGGAGGTGGTGGTGGCAAGCCTCCCAGGCGCCGGCGGCGTGCCCAATCTGCTCCGCGCCATTCCGCGCGCGGTCGCGATGCACATGCTTCTCACTGGCGAGCGCATTACGGCGGTGCGCGCCCTGGAGGTCGGCCTGGCAAGCGCGATCTACCCCGCGCGATCCTTCGCAGCGGACGTTTCCGCGCTGGCCGCTCGGATCGCAGGTAACGGACCGCTCGCCATCCAGATGGTCAAGATGCTTGCGCAGCAATCGGCGTCGATGGCGCCGGCTCAGGCCATGCAGCTGACGGAGCTGGCCTGGGGGCTGCTGCGCGACACCGAAGACCGCGACGAAGGACGGCGTGCCTTCGCCGAGAAGCGCACGCCGAAATACGCCGGACGATAGCGCTTTCTAAACAAGACTTGTCTGCCAGAGGCGGAGCGGCCGATCGGCTGCGGCCGCGCGATTTCACGAACCGGGAGGAAACCAGCATGGAGGTCGGATTTATCGGACTGGGCATGATGGGTGGGCATATGGTGCGCCATCTGCTCGCGCGGGGCTTTGCGGTGCATGTCTTCGACGTCGACGCGCAAGCGGTCGATCGGGCCGTGAGACTCGGGGCAACGGCGCATCGCACCGCCGCGGCTGTCGCTGACGCGGCCGAAGCCGTGTCCGTCTGCCTGCCGACGCCCGATATCGTGCGCAAAGTCGTGCTCGGGAAGGACGGCATCATCGAAGGCCGCAAGATCAAGATATATGCCGACCACTCCACCACGGGCCCCAGCGTTGCCCGCGAGGTAGCGTCTGCGCTGGCCGAGCGGCAGATCACAGCGCTCGACGCACCACTCGCCGGCGGCGTCGCGGGCGCCGAGGCCGGCACGCTGTCCGTCATGGTCTCGGGACAGCCCTGGGCCTTCGAGAAGATGCAGGATGCCTTCAAGAGCTTTGGCCGCAACGTCGTCCTGGTCGGGGCCGAAGTCGGCCAGGGTCAATCGCTAAAGCTCGTCAACAACATGATCGTCGGCGCAACCCTCGCGGCAACCTGCGAGGCGGTACTGTTCGGCATTCGTTGCGGCCTCGCGCCGCGCACAATCGTGGACATGATTAACGCGAGCACGGGACGAAGCTTCAGCAGCGAGCACATCCTCAACAAGGCGATTATGACCGGCAGCTTCGACTTCGGCTTCCGCCTTGAACTGATGCGAAAGGACCTGCGGCTTTGCCTTGCGGAGGCCGAGGCCGTCCGAACGCCGATGCCGACGTGTTCGACGGCAAAGCAACTTTACGATCTCGCCGATTTTCACGGACCGGCCGGGGCCGATATGACCGAAATGGTCCACATGCTCGAGCGCTGGGCTTCGACGCAGATCCGGGAGCGATCGTGACAGTACGGCTCACTCGCGCTGCGTAAAACTCAACGATCAGAAGAAATCTTCTCGCTCTGCGCTGATGGCAGCCTTCGTTAGGTTCGCGCGCAACGGGCTTACAGAAGACCTGAACTAGCCAACGGAGGAGCAAATGTATCGAAACACGCTGACTGCGCTCGCTATCATCGCGGCACTTGTCTTCCCAGGGATTGCCGACGCCCAGACGACCATCAAGATCGGCGTGCTGACGGACATGAGCGGTCTTTACTCGGACTTTTCCGGCGCAGGGTCGGTGGAAGCCGCAAAGATGGCGGCCGAGGATTTCATGGCCGCCAATCCCGACGTGAAGGTCGAGGTCGTGTCGGCGGACCACCAGAACAAGCCCGACATCGCCGCCTCCATTGCGCGGAAATGGTTCGAGAACGACGGCATCCACGCGATCGCCGACGTCGCGACATCGAGCGCGTCGCTCGCCGTTGCCCACATCGCAAAGGACAAGAACAAGGTCTTCCTCGCCACCAACGCTGCCACCACCGATCTCACCGGCAAGCAATGCACGCCAAACACCGTGCACTGGACGTTCGATACCTGGGGCTTCGCCCACGGTACCGGCGAATACCTCGTCGAGCAGGGCAAGAAGCGCTGGTTCTTCCTGACGGCCGATTATGTCTATGGCCATACTGTCGAACGCGAGACGAGCGACGTCGTCAAGGCGGCGGGCGGCACGGTAGTCGGCTCGGTCAGGCATCCGCTCAACACGCCGGATTTCTCCTCCTTCCTGCTGCAGGCGCAGGCGTCGAAGGCCGAGATCATCGCCCTCGCAAATGCCGGCGGCGATACCATCAACACGATCAAGCAGGCGGCGGAATTTGGCATCGCGGGCGGACGACAGGAACTCGCTGCAATGGCGATCTTCCTTAGCGATGTGCATTCGCTCGGGCTCGAGACAGCCCAGGGGCTGAAGCTCACGACATGGTTCTACTGGGATCTCAACGACACGACCCGGGCCTTCGCGAAGCGCTTCGCAGCGCGCCGCGGCGGACAGTATCCGTCGATGGGGCAGGCCGGGACTTATGCCGCCAGTCTTCTGTATCTCAAGGCCATGAAGAAGGCAGGGAGCGCCACCGACGGAGCCAACGTGGTCGCGACCATGCGCGGCTTCGGCGAATATGACGACCCGCTGTTCGGCCGAACCCAGGTCCGCACCGACGGACGCGCGACCCATCCGATCTATCTGGCCGAAGTCAAGAAGCCATCCGAGTCCAAGGGGCCGTATGACTACTACAAGATCCTCGCGACCATTCCGCCCGAGCAGTCTGCGCGCTCTCTCGCCGAGAGTCGGGCCGCCGGCTGCGAGCTGACCAAATAGCGACGGGCCCAGCCAACAGCCATCAGAAGGACAAAACCGGGGATCGGCCCGGTGGAGCAAAACGGGAGAATCGAAAATGGAATGGGCACAGTTGGCGGTCGTCGACCGCATCGCAGCAAGCGCTGCTGTTGGCTCGAGGCAAACGAGCCTCACGAGGGGCCAGAAGAAGGCAATATTGGCCGCGACGCTTGGGACCGTCGTCGAGTGGGCGGACTGGCTGATCTACGCGATCTTCTCGTCCGTCCTTGCCGGAGAATTCTTTCCGTCTCACGACAAGACGGCAAATCTGCTTTCGATCCTAGCCGTCTTCGCGGTCGGTTTCGCTGTCCGGCCGGTTGGTGGCGCCGTGCTCGGCGTCTTCGCCGACCGCCATGGGCGCAAGCGGACGCTGGCGCTGTCCGTCTCGCTGATGGCCGGCGCCTCGTTCATCATCGGCATCTGTCCGACCTATGAGACGATCGGCGTCGCGGCTCCGGTCATTCTCGTCATCGCACGGCTGGTTCAGGGATTCTCGGCCGGCGGCGAATTCGGTTCGGCATCGGCATTCCTGGTCGAGTCGGCCCCGCGCGATCGCCGCGGCTTTGCCGGTGCGTGGCAGCATCTCGCTGTCAATGCCGGCGTTATGGTCGCAGCGTCCGTCGGCCTTGCCATCACTTCTGTTGCCGACGATCAGGCCATGCGGAGCTGGGGCTGGCGCGCGGGGTTCATCATCGCCGGCATGCTCGGCCTTGTGGCGCTGTGGATCCGGAGCGCCGTGGCGGAAAGCGAGATTTTCCAGCATCAGAAGTCGCAGCGGAGTGCCAATCCGTTCGCCATCCTGGTTGGCCAGCATCGCGGCGCGGCGCTCCGGGTGATCGGGATCGCGATGGCGGGAAATCTCCTCAATTATCTCTGGCTTGTCCACTATCCGACCTATGTTCATGTCGAGACGGGCATGCCCCTGCGGCAGGCGCTGCTCGCCAATGTCATTGCGATCAGCGTATCGCTCCTGCTCATTCCGTCTCTCGGCGCGCTCTCCGACCGCGTCGGACGTCGGCCGATTTTGCTCGCCTTCGCGTTGGGATCGGCGATATTTGCCTGGCCGAGCTTTGCCCTCGTGACGAACGACTTCGGATCGGTGCTGCTGCTGCAGACGATTGCGATGGTGCTGCTCAGCGGCTTTGCTGCGACCTGCGCAACCGTCATGGCCGAGCAGTTTCCTGCCGAAGTTCGAACGACGGGAGTAGGGTTCCCCTATGCGCTATCCGTCACAATCTTCGGTGGGACCGCGCCCTATATCTCGACTGCGCTGACAAGCTGGGGCTACGGCCAATATGCCTGGGTCTACGTCGTCGCCGTCTGTCTGACGAGCGCCTTCGTCTATGCAACGATGCCGGAAACCAAAAGCAAGGCGTTAGGCTGACGCGAGTCGCTTGAGACGATCGATAGCGGCCGTTAGCGGCGCTGCATGTCGAACGACATGCAGCGCCGCTAATCTCGTTCAGGCGTGCTACCTCATGACAAAGGGATTTGCCGGTGCGCCAACAGCGGTCGAGACCCAGACGCTCTTGGTCTCGAGGAATTCACGGATCGCCTCGATGCCGTTCTCGCGGCCGAGGCCAGAATATTTCATGCCGCCGAACGGCATCATATAGCTGATCGCCCGATAAGTATTGACCCAGACCGTGCCGGCCTTGAGTGCCTTTGACATGCGAAGGGCGCGACCAATGTCTCTGGTCCAGACGCCCGCCGCCAAGCCGTAGATAACATCGTTGCCGATCGCGACCGCTTCGGCTTCGTCCTCAAAACCCAGCACCGACAGCACCGGACCGAACACTTCCTCCTGCGCGATCCTCATCTTCGGCGCAACATCGACGAAGATCGTCGGCTCGACGAATTGGCCGCCCGGAAGGCCGCTCGCAGGACCGCCCCCAAGCACGCAGCGTGCACCCTCGCTGTTGGCAATCTCGATGTAGTCGAGCACTTTTTGATACTGCGCCGGTGTCGTCACCGGTCCGATGTTGGTCGCGGGGTCCATGGGATCGCCGATCCGCGCCATCTTGGCAGTTTCAATGAGTCTCTTAGTGAAAGCCTCCCTGATGCTGTTCTGGACCAGGAGGCGGGAGCCCGCGATGCATGTCTGTCCGGTGGCGGCGAAAATGCCGGAGATGGCGCCGGCAACGGCCGCATCGAGGTCGCAGTCGTCGAACACGATGTTGGGCGACTTGCCGCCCAGCTCCAGCGACACACGCTTCATGGTTTTGGCCGCCGTCGCGTAAATCTTCGCGCCCGTGGTATCGGATCCCGTGAACGTAATCTTGGCGACATCCGGATGCTCGACCAGCGCGCTGCCGGCTTCTGTGCCATAGCCCGCGACCACGTTGAAGATGCCGGGCGGAAAACCGGCCTCGCGGGTCAGCGCCGCGAATTCCAGAGTGCTGGCGGAGGCAAATTCCGACGGCTTGACCACGACGGCGCACCCGGCCGCAATGGCGGGCGCGCATTTGAAGGCGACGAACAGCAGCGGAGAATTCCAGGCGGTCATCGCGCCGACGACGCCAACGGGTTCGTGGCGGGTGAATGCAAAAATCTCGGGCTTGTCGATTGGCGTGACCGCGCCCTCGAGCTTGTCGGCGAGCCCGCCATAGTACCACCACCATTCGGAATGGTAGCGGAGCTGTCCCAGCATCTCCTGTTTCAATTTGCCGTTGTCACGGACCTCGATATCCGCCAGCCGCTCGGCTTCGCGTGCGACGAGATCGCCGAGACGGCGCATCAGCTTGCCGCGCGCCGTGGCCGTCATATCGGTCCATGTGCTTTGGCGCATCGCTCTTGCCGCCGCCGCGACCGCACGATCGACGTCCTGCGCGTTGCCGCGCGGGATTTGTGCCCACGCTTCGCCCCGATAGGGGTCCACCGTATCGATCCATTGTCCAGAAGCAGGGTCGACAAACTCACCATCGATGAACAGTTGGTACTTTTTCATGGTCGTCTCCTTGGCTCGTCATGGGGTGATCGATCGTTCCCTGACTGCGGTAAGGGTGGGATGCTAGGGGGCAAGTAAATTGAGTTTTGCTGGCGTCTCCGTTGAGATTTCCTCTTTAGCGAGATGGGCTATGCGGAGCCGACCGCATGTTGCGTTTTTGTAAACGACGGACTGCGCCATTCTCGCTCTGCGACCGAGCGAACTCCGCATAATTTGAGGAGCTTTCCATGGCGGAGAACTCGGCAATGTCATCGTCCGATTATTCGACGGTCCAGCACGGGCATACACCAAGCGATGCTTCGGCTTTCCGGGGCGCATCATCGAATCCGCTCGTCTCCGCGCTAAAGGGAGTCCGGGTGGTCGATTTTACCCAGATTGCGGCCGGGCCGCTGTGCACCATGCTGTTAGCTGACATGGGAGCCGACGTTATCAAGATCGAGCCCCCCTCCGGTGATATCGGACGTACGCTGGGTCCACCCTTCATCGGCGGCGAGAGCGCCGTATTTCTGGCGCTCAATCGCAACAAGCGCGGCCTCGTCATCGACTTGAAGACCGAGGATGGCCGACGCGATGCCGAAGCGCTGATCGCTACGGCCGATGTTGTGATCGAAAGTTTCCGCCCGGGCGTCGCCGATCGCCTGGGCATCGGCTATCGGGCTATGAAGGCCCGCTTTCCCGATCTGATCTACTGTTCGATCTCAGCCTATGGGCAGGACGGACCGTGGTCGAAGAAGCCGGGCGTCGACGGGGTGTTGCAAGCGGTGACGGGCCTGATGAGCATCACCGGTTCAGACGGCGAACCGCCGACAAAGGTGCAGGCGCCACTTGCCGACATGGTCACCGGCTATCACGCGGTGATCGCTGTGCTTGCTGCGCTCAACCAACGGATAGCCGGTTCGGTTCCAGCTCATATAGATGTCAATCTCTACGCGAGCGCATTGATGCTGCAGCAGGTGCCGCTGCTCGGCTATCTCACGACCAAGGAGTTGCCGAAGCGCTGCGGCAGCGGCGCGCCCTATGCGACGCCGAACGAGGCCTATACGACCGCGGATGGTTACATCCTGATTGCCGCCTACCAGCCTGAACGCTGGGCCAACCTTTGTTCAGCTATCGGTCGACCGGACCTGCAGACGAACGTTCGTTTTGCCACGCTACCGGACCGGATGAGAAACCGGGCCGCGCTGACCAGGGAATTGAATGAAGTATTCGCCCGCTGCGGGACCGATGAATGGATTGCTCTGCTCGAGCCGGTCGGAATCATCTGCGCGCCTGTTGCGACCTATGATGACGTCGCTGCATCGCCCCAGTTGCCAGCGATTCTAACAACAATCCACCACGCGTCCGCAGGCGAATTTGTGCTGCCGGGCTTTGCGATCGGCGGTGCGGCCATGTCCGCCCGTCTGCCCCCGCCAAGGCTTGGCGAGCATGACGACCTGCTTGCTGACATTCTCGCTGAGGTCGAGGACAAAGGCGCTTTGTCCAGTGGATCGCGTTCTGTATAGGATCGCACCGTCCTGGTGGAGTGATGGGGTATCGATTGGAGTGAGGTGACGCGGGTACATTGACCGGGTGGGGATCCGATCGCTGGGTTGCTCTCGCTGCCGGAGGACGCGCTGCCTCCGATCCTGCAGATGAAGGTGGACGACCGCTTCCGGTTCGTCGGGATGCACGGCACGCGGATCGGCAACGGCTTACGGGTTGAAGATCTGCATGGAATCTATGGACGAACCCGATCGATTCCGGATCGACGAGCCTAGCCCTTGAAAGGGGTGAGAGGGCTTTTTGTAAGGTTGACGTTCAAAGGGTATTTCGCGCTTTCCGCGAATCCCTCCCTCTCCGCCATATTAAAACGGCTTCGAGAAAGCCCCGTAAAATAAGGTCTTACTGCACGCCAGAGGCTTCTGGTGTAGCCCCAGGGTGTAGCCCCAAAGCAGCTCCTATTTGGCATACCCAGGTCTTACGGGCAACATTGAAGGCCTTCAGAAGCCGGCACCTGGCCAGAGCCAAACTAAATGTCATCTCGGACGCGCGACGTATCCGGAGAACCTCGTTAGCGCCGCCAAGTCCGGATCTCGGTCAATGGATTTTGGGGTCTGGAGGACTTCGGTTGGGGTCAACAGCGCCTACTCGATTACGTTCTCGCCGACGATCTTGACCAAGTCGAGATCGCCGGACTTGATGTTGCAATCGACGTATTCTCCGGACGCGACGAAGAAGAACTGCGCGCCTCGGATCCACTCCAGTTCGTCGCACAAAGAGTAGTGTTTTCGATGACGCTCGATTGCATTAGCAACCCTGCGCCCATCGAACTCATCCTGAAATTCCCGCATTCACGAATAGCCACCGTCCAAGTCCGTCGCGTGCGACTGCATGTGTCACTGCGCCCATGACACCGTGCTGCTTAAATCGAATCAAAGGCCATCACTCGGCGCCGACACAACATGCTCACTCTGCGAAGTGAGCCACAGCGGACTGCAGGTCAAAAGCCCCGTCGGTGCAACAGGTTTGATGTCCTTTTGGTTGTGGAGATGCTGTAGAGATTGCACATAGTGGGAGCGTTACTGATCCTTCAGAATGGCGCCCGCCGCCTCCGGGACCGACGTCGGACTACTCGACTCTTCGGCTGGCGTACCTGTTCTTAGCTCCGGCGCCGCCGTGCATTCGCCCGCCCAGAGCTTCGTTCCCTTGACCATTCCGACGAGCTTGCAACCAACGGGCGCCCTCGGCTTCGCCTGAATGAGCGTCTTCGCACCAACGGTCGGTCCCTTTGCCGGTGTCGCGCCTTGCGCGAGCGCGATCGTGGCAACGAGCAACATAGTGAAGCAAAGCGCTGTTCTCATAAAGTGGCTCCAGTTCTTCAAAACAAAGATCAGATTACCGATTTGTTGGCGCGCGCCAGATCCTCCAGTGCGTCGGACAAATCAAAACCGGCTCATCGGCCCAAGCATTGTACCAAGCCCCCAATTTTCGGCGGCATGGAAAACCCAGTGGCATAATCCCGGTCTTATCAAGTTCGCCAACCTCCAAGTCGCAATCTTCCGGCGCGAGTTGGATCGGTAGCCACCGCACAGCCCGACATGACATCCCTTAAAGCCTAGAGGGCATCTGTAACTAATGCCGCCACCCGCCTATGGAAGCTACCGATCTGTCTGAACGCATCCTGCCGCTCTGATCCCTCGGGAAGCCGTTGCGCGGCCTCCCATAAGCTCGTTAGCAACCGCACTAAGTCTTCCAATTCATCGGCCTCGGACATTCCAACTGTACGTCGGGTCAACGTTGAGTCCTCACGCAGGAACGGACAAATGTGGGCTGGGCGCGACATGATAGCGCGGCGAGTAAGGGAAGAGAGTAATGCAAATGGCAGTATCGATGCATTCGCCGCGCGGAAGTAGTGGCGCAGCAAAAGGTGCTCTTCTCCACGCACTTTGCGTAGCATCGATCTTCACCTTTTGCTCATGTTGAATACGAGGATCAGCCAGCTTTTGCGGCATCCCTGGATCAACATGGAGCTTTGGTCCAAACACTAACCAAAAGTCAGACTATAATTTTCGGCGCAAGCTGGAGGAAATGAGAGAAGAAGCAACCAGTCTGATTTTCGTTTCGGCTTTCAGATCGCTTTCGCAACGAAACCATTCCGTGAAGGCTGCCAATCCGCATCACAGGTTTGATGACATGGTCCTGTTTCAGGCGTAGCGTTCTGTTCCGGGATGGGGATCGAGGCTATGCAACGCGGCAAGGCGATCACGACGTTGGGTGAGCGGCTTCTCAAGTTCGCTGAGGAGACTCGCCGCGCGGCGCGATTGTTGCCCCGGAGAAGGACGTGAAACCCTGCTAAGTAAGGCGCGTCAGGCTGAGGCGACCGCGAATATTGATAAATGGCTTTCGTCACCGGGGTTAAGACCGCCGGTCTAGCCCGCTGCGAATGCGGGACGATTTCAAGAGGAATTATGGAAGTGAAATTGCGGGGGGCGTCAGGTGAAATTTACAAGCACTTCGGACCGGGGCCTCTTGGCTCTTTACGAGAGCGTGCGCCGTGAAGTCATCGCGGACCTGCGAAATGGCGCGCGCTATCGTTTCATAGGTGAGAACGCCAAGCAATACGCGCGGAAACTGCGAGAGGAACTGGTTCGTCGGCAGCTACCGTTTACTCCGATAGATTGGCCATAGACAGTGCAAGCGTTTCCTCGCCGTCAGCACAACGGCGACGAGCTTCTTTTGTATTGAACTGATGAGACCGGCAGATGAGCGACAAGGCTTCGCTTCCGTCCAGATTTTTAGTTCGTCAGGGGTCTAAGGGTTGGATGGTCTACGATCGGCAGCGAAGGGGGCCGGCAATGGTTGGGACCAGGCCAGCGGTCAATCTGACGAAAGAACAAGCCGACCACATCGAGCGGAAACTCATGGCCGAGGGGGAAGGCACGCGTTGAGCAGTGCCCAGGCGCTAGGTGATAATGGCGCGAATTGTCAGGTTGCGCTGCCCCACTGGCCTATGATCAAGCCCTGCGCTTGCTCGGCTGGGTTGATCGCAACGTCCCTGTCGCCGAAATCGCCGCGAAGAAGATAATCGAGATCGGCGCGACGGGCGCTCGCGATCCCGCAGAGATTTCCAAGCTCGCCGTCGAGCAGCTTGGCATCCGCTTAGACCGCTGGCGCCGTGAAGCGCGTTTCGGGTTAGGGTGAAGAACCGTCGGCATCCCGGCTGCCCATGGGCGTGAACCCGACGGGATACAACATGGACCGGTTTGCTGCGCGCGCATCACCTTCGGTGATCACGCGGGAAAGTCTGTGGAGAGCCACCTGATCCTCCCGAGTGTTTGTTCTCAGCAATTTTTGACAGGATGTCAGCAGAGCCGCAACGGTGGAGACCGCCAAGCGAATGGGAGGGGGTCTACAGTGCATTGCGCTTCGGGGTGTACGACAGGCTTGCCGCGGTCGCACCCTTGTGATGCGAATTTTCGCGAAACGTCCTTTACCGCTTAGCGATAAAGCTGCATCTCCGGTCGCGGATCCGGCTCGAAGCCATCGCGATTCGGCATCGCCACTTTGGGTAAGGTGGCGGCGTTCATCGTCTCGGTTGGCTTGATGATCGTCGCTTGCGCGAGGATATAGGCCACAACACCATAGACGTCGTCGTCGCTTAGCGATCCGGGCGCGTTGAACGGCATCGCCCGTTTCACGTAATCGAAAAGTGTCGTGGCATAGGGCCAGTAACTTTCGACGGTCTTGCTTGGAGTTTTGGTGGCAAGCGTGCCGCGTCCTCCGGTCAGTTTGTCGCCGCCGACGCCCTTCGCCGGATTGCCTTCCAGATGATCGCCGTGACAGGAAGCGCAGTTCTGCGCGTAGATCTTGGCACCCATGGTGGCGTCGCCGCTGCCTGGCGGCAGGCCGCGCCCGTCAGGCGGGATCGCATAGAACTTCGCGAGTTCTTGCTGCGTTGCCGGCACTCCGAAACTGAAGCGAGTAGTGTCCTGCGCCAGCGCGCCGACCGTCAATGGAAGGACAGCCACGCATAGCGATGCCGCGCCGATGCAGGCGTCACGCGTGAACATTGGTCACACTCCCATCGGCGGCGACGGCCCAGCTCTGGATCGCGTTCAGGTGATAGATCGAGCCGAACGGCCCGTTCGATCCGCGGATGGCGACCAGTTGCGCCAGTGTTGGCTGAGTGTAGCCGGTCTCGTCGGTGCACCGGCTTTGCAGCACCGCGGGCTTGCCGTCCCACGTCCAGGGAAAGCCGAAGCGTACGGTGCAGATCGGTTCCGGGACCGACTCCATATGGGCCGGATACCAGGTCTTGCCGGCGTCGCTCGACACCTCCACCGACTGGACGCGGCCGCGGCCCGACCATGCCAGACCAGTGACATTGTAGAAGCCAGACCCTGGCAGCTTCATCTCGCCCGACGGGAAGGTGATGACCGACTTCGCCTCCATTTCGAATGTAAATTGGCGCGCTTTCCCGTCCGCCATCAGGTCGGTGTACTTCGATGTCTCTTCGCGGGTCATGAACGGCTTTTCACTGACTTCGAGCCGGCGAAGCCACTTGATGTGGGTATTGCCTTCGTAGCCCGGTAGGATCAGCCGCAGCGGGTAGCCCTGCTCCGGACGGATCGCCTCACCGTTCTGACCGTAGGCGAGGATCGCATCCTTAAGCATCTTCTCGAGTGGGATGCTGCGCGTCATCACCGCCGCATCGGCGCCTTCGGCGAGCACCCATATGCCACCTTCATCGAGGCCAACCTCGCGGGCGATCGTGGCAAACTGAACGCCGGTCCATTCGGAGGTGCTGAGCAGGCCATGCGTGCCCTGTACCGTCTTCAGCGTCGGCTTGGTCCACTCGGTCAAGCCGTTGCCCGAGCATTCGATAAAATACTTGCGGGTGACGGAGGGAAACCGCTTCAGGTCCGCCATCGAGAACTTCTTGGCCGTACCGACCATGCCGTGCACAAACAGCATGTGCTGTGACGGATCGATGGTCGGGGTGCCGCCGTGGTGACGCTCAAAATGCAGCCCCGAAGCAGTCAGGTTGCCGAGCATTTTGTCGAGCGGCGTCATGCTCCATGAGGTGTATTCATTGGGCGTCGGGTATCGCCAGCGCACCTCGCTTTCGAATTGCGACCGCGATCCGTATCCGCCGTCGGCCGCGACCGCCCGCCCCAGTTCTTTGGTCGGATCGGCCGGAACGTCGAAATACTGCGCGCCGGGTGGCGCCTTCTGGTCTGCGGCACGGGCCGTGCTGCCAAGCACGACCGCAGCCGCGGCGCCCGCGGTCGATCCTGCGGCAAACAGGAATGCACGGCGATTGGTTGGCGTACGGCTGGGGAACATTCCCTCTTTGCACGCGCATTCTTCCTGTGCGCGGCGTTGCGCTAAGTGACGCGCTTCAGCGGCGATCATGTCATCGATCATTCGCCGGGCCTTGTCGTCCAAGATCAGAGTGGGTGCGTTGTTCACGACTCTCCTCCCTGAAATTTTCAAGCTCTCAACGGCCTCCGCCGCGCATGATATCCCGCTAAAGGATAGAAAGCTCTGCCTAATTTCGATTGTCGTAGCAGACATCGCGCTCCCTGATCAGGTCAGTGACGAACAGTTGCCGCCCATCGGCCAGGCTCGGATTGCCAGTCTGACCGAGATCGGTGGCGGGAATGAAGGTTTGCGCGCCGACTTCCTGCCGTGCGGCAGCAGTCTCTTCGACTTTCACTCGCCGCCAGTACCGCATCCACTCCGAATGCGCCTCCGGTCCCATCAGTGGATCCATCGCGCACAGCTCGATCCAGAGGCTCGCCTGAGCGCCGCGAAACGTTGATTGGCCGGATGTTTTACCTCGAGCCATCGCCCCCGCCTCGAGTTTCTAGTGGTGGAGCAGGTTCATGGATGAGGGAAATTCACCATGACACGGTGCCGGCTTCCCAAACCGGATAGGACACTGGGCGAACGACTTATCAAGGAGGTTCGGCTGGCGAGGGAAAAGGCAGATCAATTGCCGCCAGGTGCGGAGCGTGAAGACCTTTTGGAGAAGGCCCGCCAAGCCGATGTGACCGCCCACATTGACGAATGGCTGAACTCGCCGGGATTGCGTTCGCCCAAGTAAGGCCATCTGCCATTTCGCGCGTCACGCCTGGTCTCCGGCGCCGCCGCGATGGTGCCGAGGGTCCCATGTGCCGGCCACATCAATTCGCTCAAACGTCAGAGCCCTTCCTGACCGCATGAAGAGAACTCCGAATCGAAAAAGCGTTTCAGAAACCGAAGCCGCGGCCTGCCTATGCCGCCATTGATATCGCGGTGGGGTACCTCATCAGACGCGGCAAGCGATGCAACTGTCAATCGCGCATGTCGCTGAAATTTATCGCCGGGGTGAGCGAAGGCCGTTGGCCTTAGCGAATTTCGCCATCGCGGCTATCGAGCGCGAGAATCAAGCCGCCCGCGATGCACTTCAGAGCATGCAGAACTTCCACTTTAGAACTGTTGATTAGGTAAGCCCACGCCCGGTCACATCCTCCGCCGGAGCCCGTGGGATTTCCCCGTCGCCGGCAATGCGCTACAATAAGCTCACCGGAAAGAAATACGGGCAACCCCGAGTTTGATAGCCGCTATGGTCAAGCCCTCGCCTGGAATGCGCAAAGTGTTGAGGCAGGCGCACCTGTACGGCCGCCTGATTGCGCACGATGGCAATCTGTATTTCCCCGGCGGCACCCACCGTTTATGCAGCGAGGAGACCGCCATCGCGATGGTCAAGGCAGGCTGGCTCAGGCATCGCGGCGAGGACTACGAGGTTACGCCCGACGGCGTCAGGGCTGATGCGCGGCGCGAATAGCTTGCGTCCGTTGCTACAGGAACGGCGCGCCGATGCAAAGGCAGCCATCGCCGTGCCCGAACAAGATTTGGAGAACAGCCGAGCAATACCCTGACAGCGAACGGCTGCCCGGTGGTCCCTGTTGGCGGGTCAGGCCCGATTCACTTAGTCGTGAATTGGGTCCGCTGCCTGCGCAGGTCTACATCAAGGGTGGGTTGATCGAGACGGTCTCTCGCACCACGAGCGCCATGGGAGGACTGGCCGACAGTGCCAGTGCCCGACGGGGTCAGCGCCGACAGCGCCAGCGTCCTAGCGGCCAGAGAAAGCGAGCATCAACCTCCGCGCCCCACGCGGCGCAAGCGCTTGCGCCCGCGAGTTGGGCGCGGTTGTTTAGCTCGCCATCCAGCGCAAGCAACAAATCGATCGTCGTTTTCTGCTTCGGATTGGGTGAAGCAAGAAGACCCCGAGCAATCGGATCGGTTTCTTCGCGACGACGCGACCGATCTTGCGCTCGTGTGTGCGTATCTGCCTGCGCATGTGAGGCGTGTCGTTGCAGAAGTAATTGAACTTCACAGCGCGCCCAGATCGTCCGGAAGGTCGATTTCGGATCGCTTTTTTGATTTCCCAGAATCGCCGGTGGCGAGATCGATGTGCGGCTGAAGGTAACCAACGCGCGGCTGCAGGCTGGCTGAAGTCGGGCCCGGATCCCGGTTCCAGGCCAGAATGAATCCCCCGGGTTGCCGGATTTCAGCCGCATTGCGACCCAGAACGCGGCCAACGGTCGTAGGCGGGCGGGGGCGCAACACCGGGGTTTTCATGTCCGGTCATTTGCGATTTTGCTTCGCCGCTTTTCTCCTTCTCGCAGGTCTCTCGACGTCGCCTGCATCCTCGAATCCCTTCGCCACCTTCTTTGGCCAAGCCGCTCCTGTTGAAGCCACCGCGCCGGCGCCGGCCGAAAAGGAATGCTTGTCGCAGCCCGGGAAATCGGCGGCCGAGGGCCAGCACTGGGTCTATCGTTTCGATGGCAGCCGCAAATGCTGGTTCTTGGCCGCCGAGGGGACCCCGATGGCAAAGAAATCGGCTCGTCACCGCGCCCCGAAACGGGTCGCCGCCCCCGAGGCCACGCCGCGCAAGCAAAAGGCGGTCGTGGATGCGCGCGCGGAGCTGCTGCGCTCCGCGCCGGCGGACACGCCTCGGCCGGCCCAGCCCGCGCTCGAGCTCAAGGTGGTCGATGCCAGTCCCGTTCCCGCTACGGCGGCCGCGGCGCTCGTGCCGCCGGCACCCGATATCGCCAAGCCCGCGACCGGTCAGCTCACGCTCGATAATCCCACGCCGCGCCAGGTCGACGTGGAGACGCTTCTGGCGGCCGCGCCGGCCGCCAGCGACGCGGTTGCCGCCTCCGTACCCCCGGCGACCCCGGTCGCCGTTCCCATCGCCGAGACGGGCGACGACGGGCCGGGGTGGACGGCAACCTGGCTCGGCGTGCTGCTGATGGCGCTGGGCGTCGGTTGTCTTCTCAGCTCGAGCCGGACACTTCGGGGCGTGCTGGCCGGCTGACCGGTCCTCGGTCGGAGGATGGGGCGGCGGCCATCGCAGACGAACGATCCGCAACCGTCTTTTGCGGTCGCGCGGGATACGTCCGATACGGGCGGCCAAGCCGGAGCGGTCGTCGACGGCTCGACTGGCCGGACCGGTTCGGACTCAGGTCGGGCGTCCGCGCGAGTTCGCACAGTCAGGTTTCCGCGAGAGCGCCTCCGCGCGCCTCACTGGGGGGTTTGATGGGCACCGGATTCATTTTCCACGCTTTGCTGAGGCTCGGTCGATCGCGTCGAACTCGGTCTCATTCAAGCGCCAACCGAGTGCATCGAGATTGGCCCTGGCGTGATGAGGCTTGGTCGCGCCGGGGATGGGGATCACGTGACTGTCGCGCGCCAACAGCCAGTTCAGGGCGACCTGGCTGATGCTGGCATCGTGCGCGCGGGCAATTTCGGCGAGACACGTCAGCAGCGCTTTCGTTTCCATGCTGTCCGACGGCCGCGTGAGGCGGCCGGACGCAAGGGGAAAATACGCGACCAGGGCCACATCGAGCTCACGGCAGGCTTCGACCACGCCGTTTGTTTCCGCCGCTCGCCGGAGCAGGCTGTAGTTGACCTGATTGGCGGCGAGCGGAACGCCCGCCCTTGCGAGGTGATCGGCGATGCGGCGCATCTGGTCCGCATTGAAATTTGCCACGCCGACCGCGCGTGCCTTGCCCGACCTCACCGCTTCGACGAGGCCTTCGGCGAACACTCCCACGTCGATCAAGGGCAGCGGATAATGGACATAGTAGAGATCGATCGTCTCGAGGCCCAGGCGCGCGAGCGAACCGTCTAGCGCGCTCATCAGGCGGCGCGGCGAGGTGCGGCCCGGAAAGGGAAGGAATTTCGATGCGATCACCGCGCAGGTGGGACCGGCGCGCAAGCAGTCGCCCACGACGCGCTCCGAGAAATAGATCTCAGCCGTGTCGATCATGCACGGGCCGGCATCATGAATGGCCCGGCATGTTTCCAACACCGCCCCACGATCGGCGCGCCGCCACTTGTTCGTGCCGATGCCCAAGGGCAGCACGTGGATGCCGGTTCGACCCAGAGGGCGCGGATCATGATCTGCGGGCATCGCGGGGCCTCTGAACAAGGCGATATCTTGGCGAAGCACGACGGCTGAAGCCGGGCTCCGCGCGCAGCGCTGCGCCAAGTGGCGAAGGTGCTCCGCGAGCTTGCGAAGCTCAAGGCGCCATTCGAGTCCGCACGGGACTTTGATCGACCGGAGTCCTGATCGGGACGGAGGGCCCCGCTATGTGCTCACCGGCGAAGCGGCCTTGATTTCAGCACGGTCTTCGCCGGCTTCACCGGAGGTGACGAAGGAGCGTTCCGGGAACAGCGCACGGGCAAGTCGCGGCGCGGACAATTCCTGGCAGGACATGCGATCGATCCTGCGCTGCATCAGTGCGTAGCATTCGCACGCTACGCCCTCGAGCCGCGTCCGGTCGACCTCGACGAAGCCGCGCCGGTCGGACCTGATGGCCCCCGCTGCGCGAAGCTTGCTCATCGTCAGCGTCACCGTCGTCCGCCGCACCCCCAGCAATTGGGCAAGTGCCTCCTGCGTCAGCGGAAGCACGTCGTCGGGAACGCGGTCGTGAATCTGCAGCAGCCACCGCGCCATGCGGCCTTCCACCCGATGCAGCGCGTTGCAGGCGGCCACGTGCTGGAGCTGCAACAACAGCATGCGGGCGTGGACCTGCACCACATGCCGGATGGCCGCGCTTCGCGCATAGGCGAGCCGGAATTTCGCAGCGGAAATCCGCGATGCGGTGCCGGCCACGCGAGCCATCGCGGTCACGGACGACCGCGATGGGCCGAGCACCGAGAGCGAGGCCAATGCGCCTTCCCGCCCCATCAACGTGGTTGCAACCGTTTGCCCGTCGGGCATGTCGACCATGAAGGCGATGGCGCCGCTATGGGGAAAATAAACCTGGTCGAGCTCATCGCCCGCCCGCACCAACACGGCGTCGGGTTCGAACGAGATTTTCTGGAAGTGGGGCGTGAGCAGGCCGAGATCCGCCGGCGGCAACGCCGCCAAGAGCCTATTCCCAACGCTGGTCGGGTGCGCGGTCACCGAGTAGTCCTTCCCGGAACGGGCAACCAATGCCCCCAGTGAGATGCGCTCATCATCCTCAACATTCAGAAGGCGAGATCGGGCCGTATGCGTCGAGGAAGATTCCTCAACTTCGAGACCCATGGTCCCGTGGCATTCGCACGCCACCGCCGCGAGGCGCGATCGGTCGATCTCGATCTGGCCTCGTCGATCAGATCTGATCGCGCCCGACGCGCGCAGATTGCGCATCAGGAGCGTCACCGTCGTTCGTCGCACACCGAGTATTTGCGACAGCGCTTCCTGGGTGAGCGGGAGGACGTCGTGGTCGATGTGGTCGCTCAAATAGAGCAGCCAGCGTGCCATGCGGACTTGGACCGGATGCAGCGCATTGCAGGCCGCGCCGAGCTGGAACTGCGTCAGCATCGCGCTCAGGTGAGCCTGGAGCGCGTGCCGGAGCGCGGGGCTGCGGTTGAAAGCGGCGCGAAATCGAGAGGCGGGAATTCGCGAGGCCGTGCCTGCCGCGTGCACGATGGCGGTAATGGCCGAAGGTGACGGCCCTAGCGCGGAGAGGATGCCGACTGCTCCCTCACACCCGATTGCCGCGGTGGCAACCGTCTGCCCGTTCGCCATGTCGATCATCAGCGAGATGGCGCCGCTATGAGGGAAGAAGACATGCTCGACCTGATCACCCGCTCGCGCGAGGACCGCATCCTGATCGAGCGCGACCGCTTCCAGCTCGGGCGCCAGCAGAGCGAAGTCCGGTGGCAGCAGTGCTGCCAGAAGCCGGTTACCACTTCCGGGGCGACGCGTCACTGCAGGGTGAGGCATCCGCCGCCTTCTCCATTCCGAGGGGCGCGGACCAATGGCCTCAACATCTGTTCGGATCTGCCTTCTCTGTTTGCACCAAGATCCAGTTCACTTCCGGACGCTTTCACTCTCAACAGATAAACTCAAAAACGCTCGCAACTGCGAAGCGGATTTCCTTCTTGCAACATCATCGGGACTTAGATGCAAGTACGCTATGACGCACAATTGGGTATGGGTAACACCGTACGGCGCGGCCACATGAGTTCCAATTTCCGGCGCGCGGCAAACCCTGCTGCGATGGCGGAAACGGCCCCCGCGCCTCAAAAAACGCGGCGGCAGCGTCTCTGCAGGGGCCGCCTCTCATTCATGAGCTAGGGCCAATAGGACTGTACGCGTGCGGGGCTCGACAGGCGAAAAGTCCGGCAAGTAGCCGCACAGTGGCAGGATTGCTATCGTGGGTATGTCCTGACCTCAATGACCGCCTGAGCCGGCATCGCGGCCGGCGAACGCGCTCCGGCAGGCGCTCCACCGCGAGATCAGACGATGAAAGAGGTTATCGATACATCGCCTTCGCGTCGCCAAGTGTTGCGGCTGGCAGCGGTTGTTACGGCATGTGCCGTGGCTGCAAAGGCCCCGAACGCCGCGGAGCCTCCAAGGGGAGAGACCAACTCCTACGTTCCCGCTGATGGTACCGCTACATTCGAGAGCGTTTGGCAGACCGTACGTGATCGCTTTTACGATCCGCGTCACAACGGACTGGACTGGCTGGCAGTCCGGGAGAGATATCTTCCGGAAGTTCAGCGGGCAGCTTCCGGGGATTCTCTGGCGCGCGTCATTAATTCCATGCTGTCTGAGTTGCACGCTTCGCACACGCGTTTCTATACACCGGATGAGCCGGAATATTATCAGCTTGCGGACATTTTCTCCGGCGCACTGCGACGTCGGGGACTGCAGCGTGCGTTTCCAGACGGCCGCGTATCGTACCCTGGCATAGGTATCATTTCCCGTATCGAGGTGGCTGGCCGCAACACGATCACCGCCGTGATCGACGGAACGCCGGCTCAGCAGGCGGGCCTCCGTGTTGGAGACGAGATACTTGCGGCTGACGGCACGGCATTTGAGTCGGTCGAGTCCTTCCGTGGGAAGGTAGGTGAAACAGTTGCCTTAGAGGTGCAGCGGGGCGCCTCGGTGGTGCAAATCCCGGTCAGGCCGGTCGACCTCGAACCCACGAAAATGTTCCTTCGTGGGTTGGAGTCGAGTGCGCGCATCATTGAGTCCAACGGACGACGCATCGGCTATGTCCATGTTTGGTGCTATGCTGGCTCCGTCTACCAACGCGCTCTTGTATCCCTGCTGTCTCAAGGGGTGTTAAGAGACGCGGACGCGCTGATTTTGGATTTGCGGGATGGCTGGGGCGGCGCGCAACCCGAATATCTCGATCTCTTCAATCCCCGCGCGCCAACAATGCAGGTCACAGGCCGAAGCGGCACTAGCGAATTCGTGAATGTGAAGTGGCGCAAGCCCGTTGCGATGCTCATCAACGGCGGCACCCGCAGCGGCAAGGAGGTCCTTGCCTATGGCTTCAAGAAGTACCGGCTGGGCGAACTCATCGGCACCCGGACAGAGGGCGCGGTCCTTGCCGCCACCGCATTCCTCATCGGAGGCGGCCTGCTGCTGCTCGCAGTCGAAGATGTCCGGGTCGATGGCGAGCGCTTGGAGGGCGTGGGCGTGACGCCGACGATCGAGGTCCCGGCAGGCGCGGCCCCCGCCGGGTCGGACGACCCCCAATTGAGCCGTGCTGTCGCGGTTCTGTCCGGGACATGATCCGGGCGTCGTACGCGTGCGCGAAGCAGGGCCAGCGCAAAAATGGTAACTGGAAGCGCGTGTCGGACGCAGGCCTTTGTCGCTTCAGATCGCCCTCGGCGCGTGATGTTCAGAACGATCCAGCCTCTTGATGTAGCTCGGCACCCCGCATCAAGCGGCGGGCGATGTCGGCTGTCTGGTGTGACGCGCGTTCGGTCGGTGAATGGGCCGCCAGATAGCGGGCAACCGCGATGAGAATGTGCCGGCCCTCGTCCGTGTTGCCCCACGCCCCGAACTGCCGGACCCCCGCCTCCAGCATCTGATATGTATGGAAGCCTGCATCTTCGCGCAGCACCGCATGCGCGAGCGTGGCGATCAGCGCCTGCGGCGAATGGCCGAGCGTGAGGTGCCGTGCTACCAGGCGTGCGGCAAGATCGACCTGTCGCTGCCGGTCGAAGGCGTCGAGCAAGGCGGCGCGGATCATCTCTGGCTCCGCGGGCAGATCATCGAGCTGCTCGCCGCCGTCGCCCGGGATGCCTGCCGGCGGCACATTGAGATAGCGAGCAAGGTAGAGCGCCATCGCGCCGTGCAAGACGCCGCGGACAGCCGTGACGTGAGTGTCGACGCTGGCAGTGTCCATCCGCGTCAGCATCTGGTGGACTGCATTGGCGTAGGTGAAGACGTGATGTGCCGTCTCCCAATCGGCGTGCTCGTTGGCAGTGCCGAAGCGCGCCACCCTGAGCGCTGCCGCATACGCGAGGGATTGGCCAAGGTCAGCAGGATCGGCACCGGCGCGGATCGCCCCCTTGAGAGCGTCAACGATCCCGGCCGGATCGTCACCGACGAGTTCTTGAGCAAGTGCGGCGTGGCCCGACCAGTCACGCGCGCCGCGTCCGGCAGCGAACAGGTCCGCGAGTTCGCTGGTTGATTCCTCACACAACAGAACAAGATCAACGGGCTGGCGCCAGGCGGTGGATTCCTCGGCACCACGGGCCGCCACCATCTGACCGACGACTGCCGGCAGCAGAGCCGCCGCGTGTTGCCAACCGATCAGGTCGAGGCACTCGAATGCCTTGTTGATGAAGTCAAGCGAGTGCCCGGTGTCGGCGAACGCCCGGTCGGTCGCAGCGGCGAGCAGGGCATCAGCGAGTTCAGCCGGGGAGAAGCCGGCCGCAATCGCCGTGAGCAACGTGCGCTCGGCGGCCTCACGATG
>NZ_FNCU01000056.1:0-53978 GCF_900099855.1 Bradyrhizobium sp. Rc2d
CATGGACTTGGCCTCCCACACTGCCAAATCCGTGCACTATGACGTGTCGGCTATGTCCCCGAACACCCGTCGGTCATGTCCCCGGGCTGAACACTCGACCGGGCGATCCAGTATTCCAGAGACGGCAATGATTGAACCGAAAGGCCGCGGCGTACTGGATTCCCCGCTTTCGCGGGGAATGACAGTGGCAGTTGGAGGACGAAGCCGATGCCCAATACTCCGTCATTGCGAGCGCAGCGAAGCAATCCAGAATCCCTCTGCGGAAAGACTCTGGATTGCTTCGTCGCAAGAGCTCCTCGCAATGACGGCGTTGAAGCAGTTGCGCTCCCCGAATTCGTCTTGGCCTGGTGCCGCCCAGAGTGTTAGGCGGCACGCCGGCTAAATATTCGGCAATCGTGCCCGCGGCGCCGATGGACTTGACCGCTGCAATCCGGTTCAATGGGGCCAATCGAGTTTCCAGGCGACAATGATGTCGAGATATCTGCTGGTCCTGCTGCTGATCGCCTCACCGGCGGCGGCGCAAGTGAAGATGACGCCGAAGACCACGGCGGCGCATCCCGACCCCTGTGCCCCGATCGGGCGTACCGCGGACGGCAAGCTGGTCTACTCCATGAAATGCGAGACCCTGCCGGCGCCGCCCCCGCCGCCGCAGGCGGAACTGAAGGAGGTGCCTCCGACGGCGACCGCGGAGCCGGAGCCGGAGGTCCGGCGGAGCGGCATTTTCGGCTGGTCCTACGACCGTAGGTGAGGGCCGCGCCTCTTGCGCGAAGCCCGATGGAATGCTCTTTGCCGAGGAATCCACCGTGGGGCCCATCACCCCCGACCCAGAGAGATGAGATGAGCAAACTCGTTATCCGCGCCGGCGATTTCACCTTCGATGCCCGCTTCGAGGAGCAGCTGGCGCCCAAGACGGTCGCCGCGTTCCGCAGGGCGCTGCCGTTCGAAAGCCACATCATCCATGTGCGCTGGAGCGGCGAGGGGGTGTGGATGCCGCTCGGCGACCTCGATTTCGGCGTCGGCTACGAGAACCACACGAGCTATCCCGCGCCCGGCCAGATCATCCTTTATCCCGGCGGCATCAGCGAGACCGAGATCCTGCTCGCCTATGGCGGCGTGCACTTCGCGAGCAAGATGGGCCAGCTCGCCGGCAACCATTTCATCACGCTGACCTCGGGGCTGGACAATCTGGCAACGCTGGGCAAGAGCGTGCTGTGGAAGGGCGCGCTCCCGATCCGCTTCGAGGAAGTCTGAGTGACTGAGACCCGCTACCCGCGCGATCTCCGCGGCTACGGCCGCAACCCGCCGCATCCCGAGTGGCCCGGCAATGCGCGGGTCGCGGTGCAGTTCGTCGTCAATTTCGAGGAAGGCGGCGAGAACAACATTCTGCACGGCGACCGCGCCTCGGAAGCCTTCTTGTCCGATGTGCTCGGCGCGCAGCCCTGGCCGGGCCAGCGCCACGCCAACATCGAATCGATGTTCGAATATGGCTCGCGCGCCGGATTCTGGCGGCTATGGCGCATGTTCACCGCGCGCAACTGGCCGACCACCGTGTTCGGTGTCGCGACCGCGCTGAAGCGCAATCCGGAAATCGTAGCTGCGATGAAGGAGGCGGGCTGGGACATTGCCAGCCACAGCCTGAAGTGGATCGAGCACAAGGACATGACCGAGGCGCAGGAGCGCGCCGAGATCGCGGAAGCGATCCGCGTCCATACCGCGGCGACCGGATCGCCGCCGCTCGGCTGGTACACCGGACGCTCCTCGATCAACACCAACCGCCTCCTGATGGAGGAGGGCGGCTTCCTCTATCTCTGCGATTCCTATGCGGACGATCTGCCCTATTGGGTGAAGGGCGCGAACGGCAAGCAGCTCATCATTCCCTATACGTTAGACGCCAACGACATGCGCTTCATCAACCCGCAGGGGTTTGCCGAAGGCGAGCAGTTTTTCACCTATCTGAAGGATGCCTTCGACGTGCTCTATGCTGAAGGGCAGACCGCGCCGAAGATGATGTCGGTCGGCTTGCACTGCCGCCTCGCCGGCCGGCCCGGCCGCGCTGCGGGGCTGATGCGCTTCTTGGATTACATCGGCAAGCACGAGCGCGTCTGGGTGCCGACGCGATTGCAGATCGCGCAGCACTGGCACGACAAGCACGCGCACCTTGCGGCCGATGCATTCGAGATCGGGTGAGAGAGGATGTCGCAGATCTCGCTGGCCGATCTCAACGCTGCAAGCAAAACCGATTTCGTCGCGGCGCTCGCCAACGTCGTCGAATATTCGCCGTGGATCGCCGAGCAGCTCGCCGGAAAGCGACCGTTCGCCGGCATCAACCAGTTGCACGCTGCGCTGATGGCGGCGATCCAGAGCGCCGAACCCGACGTGCAATTGGCATTGATCCGGGCGCATCCCGATCTCGCCAACAAGACCCAGCGCGCCGCCGGCCTCACGGCGGAATCGACCGACGAGCAGAACAGCGCCGGCCTCGACCGGCTGTCGGAGGCCGAATACGCCGCGTTCGAGCGCGTCAACACCGCCTATCGCGACAAATTCGGCTTCCCCTACATCGTCTGCGTGCGCCGTCACACCAGGGATTCCATCCTGCGTGACTTCGAGACGCGGCTGCTCAACATCGTCAAGACCGAGATAAGGCGCGCAATCGAGGAGATCGGCCGCATCTCCGCGTTGCGGCTCGATCAGCTCGTCATGGCCGACGACAAGCTGAAGGTGCACGGCCGGCTGTCGACGCATGTGCTCGACAATCACACGGGCAAGCCTGCGCGGGGCATCCCGGTTGAACTGGTCGAGCTCGCGAGCCTCGGCGAGAGCCGCGTCATTGCGCGCACTGTCACCAACGCGGACGGCCGCACGGATCAGCCGCTGATCGGCGGTCGCCCCTTGCCGATCGGCCGCTACGAGCTCAGGTTCAGCGTTGCCAGATATTACGCCGAGCGTAACGTGCCGTTATCCGCCCCGCCGTTCCTCGACGAGATCCCGCTGCGTTTCGCCGTCAGCGAGCCGGAGGGGCACTATCACGTTCCGCTGCTGGTCACGCCATGGAGCTATTCGACCTATCGCGGCAGCTAGAGCATGTAGGTTCGGCGGGCTGTCCGTGGTTCACCTCTCCCCAAAGGGGAGAGGTCGGATTGCTGTGGCGCGCAATTGCGCGCCTGAGCAATCCGGGTGAGGGGCTGCGGCGCTCAGTGAGACCTAAACCCCTCACCCGGACCGCATCTTCGATGCGCTCCGACCTCTCCCTACGGGAGAGGTGAACCGAACCATCCCGCTCTAGCCACCGAACTTGTCGAGCAGCGCCGGAAACAACCGGTCCGGCTTGAAAGGCGGTGCGGTGAAGCGGATGCCGGTGGCATCGGCAATGGCGTTGCCGAGCGCGGCCGCGACCGGATTGTACGGACTCTCGCTCATCGACTTCGCGCCCAGCGGTCCGATCGTGTCGGACGTCTCGGCGAAGAACACCTCGGTGCGGGGCACGTCAGCGAAGGAGGGCAGGTGGTAGTCGCGGAACTTCGGGTTGGTGACGCGGCCGTCTGCGTCGATCACCATCTCCTCGTAGAGCGCGGCGCCGAGTGCCTGCGCGACGCCGCCCTCGACCTGTCCGCGGCATTGCATGGGATTGGCGACGACGCCGGCGTCCGCCGCCTGCACGCTCCTGAGAATCCTGAGCTCGCCGGTGCCCTTGTTCACGGCGACGCGAAGGCCCTGCACGTTGAAGCCGACCGAGCGCGGAGTGCCGGCGGAATTGCCGGTGCCTGCGAATGGCTGCCCGCGGTCGCGAGCGAGCTTTGCCAGCTCTACAAAGGACATGCGCCGCACGCCGCTGACGACGGCGTCAGCTTCGAGCGCGCAGCTCCCGGCATCGGAGAGCCACGCGTCCGCAGCCGCCGCCTTCAGCTCGGTCGCAAGCTGAAGGGCCGCCGCATGCGTCGCCTTGCCCGCAACGAACATGCCCGCGCTGCCATAGGCGCCGGTGTCGTGGCCGCCATGGGCGGTGTCGGACTGGCGCAGTTGAATCCTATCGACGGTGGTCGCCAGCGTCGTCGCCGCGATCTGCCGGTGCACCGTGCTGGTGCCGTTGCCGAACTCGGCGGTGCCGACGGTAAGGTCGAACCCGCCGTCATCGCGCAGCACGATCATGGCGTCGGCGAGGTGGCCCGCCGGCGGCGCCGTGTCGATCATGGTCAGCGCGACGCCGTCGCCGATCAGCCACTCCGGCGGCAGCTCCGGCTGCGGGCCATCGGCCTGCATCGCGCGCTCGACGAGGTCGAGGCACTGGTCGAGCCCGTAGGAGCCATAGTCGACGTCGTGAAATTCGGACGGTGGCGGCGACAGCATGGGATCGCCGGGCCTGACGATGTTGCGCCGGCGCATCTCATAGGGGCTGATGCCGAGCTGCTTGGCCAGCTCGTCGATCGCGGCCTCCACCGCGATCAGCGCCTGCGGCAGGCCATAGCCGCGAAACGCCCCCGCCGGCACCGTGTTGGTGTAGACGGCGGCGCCGTCGACCCGCTTGTTCGGGCAATTATAGACGCTGATGGATTCAGCCAGCGCGTGGAACATCACGGGCCCGGCGTGATTGCCGTAGGCGCCGGTGTTGGAGAGCACGTCGAGCTGGAGCGCGGTGAGCTTGCCGTCGGCATCGGCGCCGGCCTTAATGCGGACCCGCATCGGGTGGCGCGTCGAGGTCGCGATGAACTGCTCCTCGCGGGTCAGCTCCAGCTTCACCGGCCGCCCGGTCTTGAGCGCGGCGAGCGCCAGAATGTCCTCGACGAACATCTCCTGCTTGCCGCCAAAGCCGCCGCCGACGCGCTCGCAGAACACGCGGACTTTGTCCATGGGAAGCTTGAAGATATCCGACAGCGCACGCCGGGTCAGGAACGGGACCTGCGTCGAGGTGCGGACATTGAGCACGCCGGCGTCATCGAGCCAGGCGAGGCCGCCATGGGTCTCCAATGCGGCATGCTGCACACGGTGACTGTGGAAGGTGCCCTCGTAGGCGACGGCAGAGGTGGCGAGCGCAGCCGCGACGTCGCCGAATTCGCCATGCGTCTCCGCGACGAGGTTGCGCTGAGCATCAGTGACCCGGTTCGCGGTGGTGCGACCAGGATGAATGACGGGCGCGCCAGGCACCATCGCCTGCTCTGGATCGATCAGCGCAGGCAGGATTTCGTAGTCGACCCTGAGCCGCCGGCACGCCTCCTCGGCGGCGGCTTCGCTCTCGGCGACGACGGCCGCAACCTTCTGGCCGATGAAGCGGACGACGTCATCGAGGATGCGGGTGTCCTCGGGATCCATCCACTCCTTCTCGTGCCGCGCGGTCGACATCAGGACCGGCGGCGCATCCTCATGCGTCAGCACGGCGTGCACGCCCGCGACGCGAAGGGCCTCCGACGTGTCGATCGCAACAATCCTGGCGTGCGCGTGCGGCGAGCGGAGCAGCTTGATGTGCAGCAGTCGGTCGATGGCGGTATCGAAGGTGTAACGCGCCTTCCCGCGCACGATGTCGGGACCTGCGGGGGCAGGCAGGCTGCGGCCGAATGCGGCGCCAGCCTCGACGCTCGCCTCGACATTGGTGTTGCCGAGGATCGCATCCTCGATCGAACGATAACCGGTGCAGCGGCAGATATTGCCCTTCAACGCTGCGCCGAGATCGGTGCGCTGCGCCTGGTTCAGCGAGGCGCAGGTCAGGATCATGCCGGCGGTGCAGAAGCCGCATTGAAAGCCTTGCGCATCGAGGAACGCCTGCTGCATCGGATGGGCGCCGTGGTCCCCACCGAGGCCTTCGATCGTGGTGACGCTGCGTCCCTCGGCGCGGAACGCCGGGATCAGGCAGCTATGCACCGGCTCGCCATCCAGCAGCACGGTGCAGGCCCCGCAATCACCGGCATCGCACCCCTTCTTCACCCCAAAATGGCCGAGCTCGCGCAGAAACGTGCGCAGGCATTGGCCGGCGCGCGGCTCTTGCGAAAACGCCTTGCCGTTGATCTCGAAGCTCATGACGGCACTCCGCCCAGGAGCTCGCCGCGGATCTCCTCGGCGAGCCGCAGCGTCATGTGCTTGCGCCAGAGCGGCTTGCCATGGATGTCGGTATGGTACAGGTCGTCCGTGATCTGCTGCGCGATCACATCGCGGAGCGCGCTTGCGTCGGGGGCCTTGCGGAAGGTTAGCTGGATCGGCCGCACCGTCGATGCGGTAACCGTTAAGGTCAGCGTGCCGTCCGGATCGAGGCTGCCGATCAGCAGCGCCGCCGAGCGGCCGACAGGCGCCAGCGAGACCTGGCGAAAGGCGGTGCGGCGCCTCAATGCGGTAATCGGGAGATCGATCTGCCGGATCAGGTCGCCCGGCGTCAGGCGGTTGCGCTGGTTGCCGGTGACGAAGTCGGCGACGGAAATCCTCTGTTCACCACCGCCGGCCTTCCAGATGGTGCAGGCGCCGTCGAGCGCCGAGGTGAGCGAGATCATTGGTCCCGCCGGCAGCGACATGCAGAGATTGCCGCCGACCGTTGCCGTCTTCCAGATCTTGAACGAAGCAAGGAAGGCCCGACAGCACTGGCCGATCAGCGGTGCTGCGAGCCAGTCGGACGGGCAGGCGAGACCGTCGAGCTCCGCGATAGTGCAGGTGGCGGCGATGCTGAGATGGCTCGCGGTGACCGTCAGCGCCGGCCATTGCAGGTCGGTGAGATCGATCAGCCGCCTCAGATGCGTTTGCGGCTCCGAGAACAGCCAGGTGCCGCCCGCGAGCCAAGCATCACCTGCCGTCCAGGCAGGGAGTTGCGCGCGTGTTTGCGGATGGGCGACTGCTGTGATGGTATTCAAATCCATGGCTGCGCCAACGCTTCCGCCGGGTGAATCGGACAAGAGAAAGTCTTGCAAGACCGGAGCCAAGTCGCAACAACAAGTCGCAGCCAAGAACGCGATCGGACCGGCCGCCGCCTTGCAGGCCTGCCGTCAGCGGAGGTGAGGAGAAGCAGGATCATGACCGACGCAAGTCCGATCTGGATCAGGGATCCCCTGGCCATCCTCGCCGATGGGGCCGAGCGCGGGGTCGTGGTGAAGGATGGCCGGATCGTCGAGCTGGTGCCGGCCGGCGGGATGCCCGCGACTGCAAATATTGCGGTGTTCGATGCAGGCGACCACGTCGTGCTGCCTGGCCTGATCAACACGCACCATCACTTCTACCAGACACTGACGCGGGCCCTGCCGGCGGCGATGGATCGCGAGCTGTTTCCCTGGCTCCAGGCGCTCTATCCGGTGTGGGCGAAGCTGACGCCGGAGGCGCTGGAACTCGGCGTCACCGTGGCGATGTCCGAGCTGCTGCTGTCAGGTTGCACGACGACGACCGATCATCACTACGTCTTCCCGGCAGGTCTCGAGGACGCCGTGGATATCGAAGTGGCGGTGGCGCAGCGGCTCGGTATGCGCGTGCTGCTGACGCGCGGCTCGATGAACCTGTCGCAACGCGACGGCGGCCTGCCGCCTGATAGCGTCGTGCAGGACGAGGACACCATCCTCGCCGACAGCGCGCGCGTGGTCGCCAAGCATCACCAGCGCGGCGCAGATGCGATGGTGCAGATTGCGCTGGCGCCGTGCTCGCCATTCTCCGTGACGACCTCGCTGATGCGCGCCACCGCCGAGCTCGCCGACAAGCTCGATGTGCGCCTGCACACCCATCTCGCCGAGACCGAGGACGAGAACAAATTCTGCCAGGAGATGTACGGCTGCCGCCCGCTCGATTATCTCGAGCAATGCGGCTGGCTCAGTGCGCGGACCTGGCTCGCTCACGGAATCTTCTTCAACGCCGAGGAGATGAAGCGGCTCGGCAAGGCCAGGACGACCATCAGCCATTGCGCGTGCAGCAACCAGCTGCTGGCCTCCGGCTGCTGTCCCGTCTGCGAGATGGAGGAGGCCGGGGTCGGCATCGGTATCGGCGTCGACGGCTCGGCCTCCAACGACGGCTCGAACCTGATGCAAGAAGTGCGTGCCGCCTTCCTGCTACAACGAGCCCGCTACGGCGTGACGAAGGTCAGCCACAAGGACGCTTTGCGCTGGGCCACCAGAGGCTCGGCGGCGTGCGTCGGCCGGCCCGAGCTCGGCGAGATCGCCGTCGGTAAGGCCGCCGATCTCGCGTTGTTCAAGCTGGACGAGCTGCGCTTCTCCGGCCATGGCGATCCCCTGGCCGCATTGGTGCTGTGCGGCGCGCATCGGGCCGATCGAGTGATGGTGGCGGGAAAATGGGCCGTGGTCGACGGCGCGATCCCGGGCCTCGATGTGGCGGACCTCATCCGCCGCCACAGTTCGACGGCGCGGAGCATGCAACTGGGATAAAAGAGGGGGCAGCCACAAGTGCCGGGTGCTTCTGGCCACCCCCTCCGAACCTCCTCCGGGAGGAGCAGGTGATCTGGTCAAAGCAAGAAGCGTGCTACTTGCCCGGCAGCTTGTCGTCGATGCCCTTGACGTAGAAATTCATACCGAGGACCTGGCCGTCATCGAGGTGATCGCCGCCCTTGCACTCGACCGGCTTGCCATCCTGCCCAACGATCGGGCATTTGAACGGATGCAGCTTGCCTGCTGTGATCGCGGCCTGGGCATCCTCGGCCATTTTCTTCACGTCGTCAGGCATGTTGGTATAGGGCGCCATCGCGAACATGTGGCTGTCGAGGCCGCCCCAGGTGTCCTCGGACTTCCAGGTGCCGGCGAGCTCGGCCTTGACGCGCTCGATGTAGTAGGGGCCCCAGGTGTCAAGGATCGAGGTCAGCTGGGTCTTGGGTCCGAACTTGATCATCTCGGAGTCCTGGCCGAAGGCGAGCTTGCCGCGTTCGCTGGCGATCTGCATCGCGGCTGGCGAATCCGTGTGCTGCATGATCACGTCGGCGCCCTGGTCGATCAGCGCCTTGGCGGCGTCGGCCTCCTTGCCCGGGTCGAACCAGGTGTTGGCCCAGATGATCTTGACCTTGATGTTCGGGTTGATGGTCTGCGCCGCCAGAACCGTCGCGTTGATGCCGGAGACGACCTCCGGAATCGGGAACGAGCCGATATAGCCGAGCACGCCGGACTTCGACATCTTGGCCGCGATCAGGCCTTGAATGTAGCGGCCTTGATACCATTTGGCCGAATAGGTCGACATGTTCGAGTTGCGCTTGTAGCCGGTGGCGTGTTCGAAATGCACGTTCGGATACTTCTTGGCGACCTTCAGCGTCGGATCCATGTAGCCGAAGGAGGTCGTGAAGATCAGCTTGTTGCCGGCGCGAACGAGCTGCTCGATGGAGCGTTCGGCGTCGGGACCTTCGGGCACGTTCTCGAGATAGGTGGTCTCGATCTTGTCGCCCAATTCCTTCACCAGCGCCTGCCGCGCGAGATCGTGCTGATAGGTCCAGCCGAGGTCTCCGATCGGACCCAGATAGATGAAGCCGACCTTCAACTTGTCGGCGGCGGAGGTTGCACCGACGCTCCCGGCAAGCAAAAGCCCGGCAGCCAGCGCAAGAAGTGATTTCCTCATCATCAATCTCCAAACATCAGGGGAAAGCCACGATCCGCAACGCGCGCGCCCCATCGCGCACGCTCCGGAAATGAAAAACTCAGCGGTCGGGCACGAACACGCTGCCGAGCGCGGCGGGCGCGGTCGAGCCGCCAGTGCGCGCGCGGGAGAGCAGGACCAGGACGATGACGGTTGCAAGGTACGGCAGCGCCGACATGAACTGCGAGGGGATGCCGACGCCCCAGCCCTGCGCATGCAGTTGCAGGATCGTCACCGCGCCGAAGAGGTAAGCGCCGACGACGAGCCGGCCCGGCCGCCAGGACGAGAACACGACCAGCGCCAGCGCGATCCAGCCGCGGCCTGCGGTCATGCCGGGAATGAAGAACGGCGTATAGGCGAGCGGCAGATAAGCGCCCGCCAGCCCTGCGCAGGCGCCGCCGAACATCACGGCGAAGGTGCGGATGCGCAGCACGGGATAGCCGAGTGCATGCGCGGAGGCATGATTGTCGCCGCAGGCGCGCAGGATCAATCCCGCGCGCGAGCGGTACAGGAACCACCAGACGCCAACGATGAGTGCGACCGAGAAATAGACAAAGGCGTCCTCGCCGAACAGCACCCGGCCGATCAGGCGGACATCCGTAAGGCCGGGAATGGTGAGGTGCACTGCCGGCGTGATGCGCTCGCCGACGAAGCCGGCGCCGATCAGGCCGGAGAGTCCGACGCCGAGGATGGTCAGCGCGAGACCCGTTGCGACTTGGTTGACGGCGAGCCCGAGCGTCATCAGCGCGAAGATGAGCGACATCAACGTGCCCGCCACAATGCCGAACAGCGCACCAATGAAGATCGAGCCGGTCAGCCAGGCGCCGGCAAAGCCGCAGGCCGCGCCAACGATCATCATGCCCTCGACGCCGAGATTGAGCACGCCGGAACGCTCGGTCACGAGCTCGCCGGTCGCCGCGATCAGCAGCGGCGTCGACGCGGCGAGCACCGCCAGGATGATGGCCTCAACCAGCTCCACGGGTCACCTGTCGGTTCGCGAAGATCAGCTTGAAGCGGTAGAGGATGAGGGAATCGCAGGCGAGCACGTAGAACAACAAAATGCCCTGGAAGATCTTGGTGACGTCCAATGGGATCTTCATTGCGATCTGTGCCTGCTCGCCGCCGATAAAGGTCAATGCGAGGAAAAGGCCTGCAATTAATATTCCAAGCGGGTTCAGCCGGCCGAGAAAGGCGACGATGATCGCAGTGAAACCGTAGCCGGGCGAGATGCCGGGTTGGAGATGCCCGACGGGTCCTGCGACCTCGATGATGCCGGCGAGGCCTGCCAGCGCGCCGGAGACCGCGAAGGTGAGGATGATGAGCTGGTCGGCATTGAAGCCGCCGAACCGCGCGGCGCGAGGCGCGGCTCCAACCACGCGGATCTCAAAGCCCTTGATGGTGCGTGCGAGCAGGATCGCTGCCGCTGCGACGACGAGCAGGGAGATGATCGAGCCGAGATGCAGCCGGCCGCCCTCGATCAGCAGCGGCACCGTTGCCACCGGATCGAACTCCGCCGTGGTCGGGAAGTTGAAGCCGTGCGGATCGCGCCAGGGGCCGCGCACGAGATAGTCGAGGAAGAGGTCGGCGACATAGACCAGCATCAGGCTGGTCAGGATTTCACTGGCGCCGAACTTCACCTTGCAGATCGCGGGGATCAGCGCATAGAGCGCACCTGCGGCGGCGGCGAGCACGAGCATGGCCGGCAGCACCCAGCCGCCGGCATCGGTGCCCTGCGTTTTCACCGCAATCCAGCTTCCGGCGACCGCGCCGATCAGGAATTGTCCCTCGGCGCCGATGTTCCAGGCATTGGCGAGATAGCAGAGAGACAGCCCGATCGCGATCATCACCAGCGGCGTGGCCTTCACCGCGATCTCCTGGAGTGAATAGCCATCTGTGAGGGGCGCGATGAAATAGGCATGCAAAGCGAGCAGCGGATTCTTGCCGAGGATCGCGAACAGGATGACCATGGTCACGATCGCGAGGCCGATCGCGATCAGCGGCGAGATCAGCGCGATCGTATTGGAGCGTTCGGCGCGCTTCTCAAGCACCAACTGCATGCGTGACCTCCTTCGGCTCCAGGCTGCTTCCGCCCATCAGAAGACCGAGCTTTTCGCGGCTCGCCTCGCTGGCGGCGAGCGGAGCCGACAGCCGGCCGTGAAACATCACGGCGATGCGGTCGGCGATCTCCGTGAGCTCGTCGAGATCCTGGCTGGTCACGAGCACGGCGGCGCCAGCGGTTGCGAGATCAAGCAGCGCCTGGCGGATCACGGCGGCCGCGCCGGCGTCGACGCCCCAGGTCGGCTGGCTCACCACCAGCACCGCCGGATTGCGCAGGATCTCGCGTCCGACGATGAATTTCTGCAGATTGCCGCCGGAAAGGGATGCTGCTTCCGGATCGCGCCTGGACTTGCGGACGTCAAACGCTTCGGTCGCGCGGTCGACGGTCTTCAGCGTGGCCGCGGTGTCGATGAAGCCGTGACGGACCATACCGCTGGCGGCATGCCCGGTGAGCAGCGCGTTCTCCGACAGCTTCATGCGCGGCGCGGTGCCGTGGCCAAGCCGCTCCTCGGGCACGAAGGCGCCGCCGAGCTTGCGCCGCTGCGTGATCGAGAGGTGGCCGGCGGCGATGCCCTCGATCACGACGGTGCCGGGGTCCTTCGACAGGCGCTCGCCGGAGAGTGCGGCGAACAGCTCGTCCTGGCCGTTGCCGGCGACGCCGGCGATGCCCAAGATCTCGCCGCCCTTCAGCTCGAACGAAATGTGCTCGAGACGTACGCCATGCGCTTCGCTTGGAGAGAGCGAGAGATCGTTGACGACGAGACGCGGCACGGTGGTCTTGCGGCCGGATGCGGCCTTCACTTCCTTGATCTCGGCCCCGACCATCATGCGCGCGAGCGAGGCGGCGGTCTCGCGCCGGGGATTGCAGGTTTCGACCTTCCTGCCGCCGCGCAGGATCGTTGCGGTGTCGCAGAGCCGCTTCACTTCCTCTAACTTGTGGCTGATGTAGAGGACGGCGCGACCTTCGGCCTTGAGCCGCTCCAGCACGATGAAAAGCTGGTCGGCTTCCTGAGGCGTCAGCACTGCGGTGGGTTCGTCCAGGATCAGGAATTTCGGATCCTGCATCAGCGCGCGGACGATCTCGATGCGTTGGCGCTCGCCGACCGACAATTGCCAGACCTCGCGTCGGGGATCGAGCGGCAGTCCGTAGGTCTTCGAGACCCGCTCCAGCCGCGCCGACATGTCCTTGAAGGATTCTTGCCCGTCGAGACCGAGCGCGACGTTCTCGGCGACGGTGAGATTGTCGAACAGCGAGAAATGCTGGAACACCATGCCGATGCCGCGCCTGCGCGCGTCCGAGGGACCGGACAGCACTAGTCGTTCGCCCTGCCAGTGAATCTCGCCGGCGCTGGGCTGGATCAATCCGTAGATCGCCTTGACCAGCGTCGACTTGCCGGCGCCGTTCTCGCCCAGCAACGCGTGGATTTCCTTCCGCCGGATCTCGATGTCGATGGCATCGTTGGCGCGGAAATCGCCATAGCGCTTGGTGAGCCCGATCGCCTGAAGCAGAGGGGGCTCGCCGGAATGCAGGCCGTTAGGCGTCTGATCTAACATTCGCTGATGCGCTGGCATGGATGAAGTGCCTCAATTGTGGGCTAGTTTGAGCCGCCGCGTAAGATGTGAAAAAGCGTCATCCCTTGCTCAACGCTGCGGCAGGTGCGGCGGTGCCGGTTGAGTCGTTCCGCGCTTTCGAGCGCAAACATGGACAGCGGAAGCAATCGCGGCTTCGAGCCGCGCCTGTTGCAAATTTGTGACGGTTCAAACCAAATCGGAACCCGCTGTGCAGGCTTGACGCCATGTTGAGCAATCATGCGTCGGTCCGTCCATCGCTTGCAGCGGAGCGGTCGCAACGGCTGCTCCAACTCGGCGTCGCATCGGGGCGCGATCAGAAAATCCGAATAAAAACAAACGGGAATGTTCGGCAATAGCGATCCCTTGCCTCTCGTGCTCACTGCGCGCGGGCACTCTGCAATCTCCTCCATGACTCGTCGTGTGCTGCCGAAACAAGCGGCACGCCGTGTGAAAAGTTGAGGCTTCTCACTCCGGAAGATCGGCGCAAGTGTCGCACCCAGGGGACGTTCATTTTTACGTGTCCAAACTTGGGGGTATTCAGGATGTCGTTTCGTTACACGGCAATGGCAGCAGCGGCGCTGTCACTTGCTACGCTGGCCACCGGTGGCCTGGCTCAAGCGGCGGATCTGCCGGTCAAGGCGTTCAAGAAGGCGCCGGACCTTCCGTTCTTCCTGGTCATCGATAACCGCGTCACGTTCTCGTACATCTTCAACGCCTCGCAGCCGGGCGCGTGGTCATTCCGGCCGGATGGATCGATCAACAGCAAGACCACCAAGCAGGTCTATTCGTTCACCCATTTCGACCTCTGGGCATACGGCACGAACTTCTTCACGATCTCCATGTTTAAGTCGGATCACAATGACCCGGCGGGGCCCTGCACCAACGCTGGCACGATCTTCGGCGCGCCGGCATCCTGCGCCGGTGCGACCGAAATCTATGGTCTGTTCCGCTCGACCTTCGGCTGGAACGAGCTCTTCAACACCAAGGCTTTCACCGCGGGGCCGCTGCACAACATCTCGTTTGAAGTCGGCATGGATGCCAATACCGAGAACAGGTATTTCGGCGCTGCCAAGCGCGACGTCGTCGGCGGCCTGCAGTTTGCGTTCGACCTGCCCTACAAGGGCTACATCAACGTCGCGCCGCTGGTCTATTGGGAGTTCGCCAACCACAACTCCTTCAGCCAGTGCGGCCTGTTCGGTCCGGGCGTTCCCGGAGTGACGTGTCTCGCGGACGGCAACACGTCGTTCAAGCCAACCTGGGCTGTCGAAGTCAATTACTACATGGACCTCGGCTTCCTGCCGCCGAACATGCAGTATTTCTCGATCAGCGGCCGTGCCGGCTGGTACGGCAAGAAGGGCACCGACACCGAGCCGCTTCCCTACAGCCCGGCGAATGGCGTCTACAACACGGCGGTCGAGTTGAATTCGGAACCCATCCGTCTGACCTTCGATGCCTCGAAGGCAGCCTGGGGGGACAAGTACTCTCACTTCGTGGACGTCTGGGTGGCCTACCGCTACTGGCAGAACAAGTTCGGCCTCGATCACAACCTTGCCGTCGGCTGTACCACGGCCGTCGGTGGCCGGACGGTGAGCACCGGCTCCTGCACCGAGTCCTCGCTCTATTCCGGTATCACCGTGAAGTTCTAATCACCTGACGCTCTGCAGGTGAAAGACGATGGCGCCGCGTCAAACCTCCGCGGCGTCATCTCCTCTTGGATGTGCTGCTACTTCGTCCACGCGCCCTCGTGCAACGCTTCGGCCTCATCCTCCAGCAACGGCCCGAGCACCTCGGTCGGCCGCTGCCCGCTGGCAAAGACCTCGCGGCAGGGCAGGTCGAGCGTCGGATTCTCCGGATGGTTGCCGGTGACGCCGCGCAGGCGGTGCTCGCTGAGACCGTAGACCACGCGGCCGATGCCGGCCCAGTAGATCGCGCCGGCGCACATCGCGCAAGGCTCGGCGGAGGCATAGAGCGTCGCCTTCGCCAGCACTTCGCGACTGAGCGTGCGGCAGGCCTGCGTGGCCGCGAGACGTTCGGCATGCGCGGTGCCGTCGTGATCCGGCATGTAGCCGTTCTCGGTCTCAATCAGCACGTTGCCATCCGCATCGACGACGATGCAGCCGAAGGGATGATTGCCATGGGTGAGGGAGCGGCGGGCGATCGCCAAGGAGAGGCGGAGGAAGTGCTCGTCCTGCTCGGATGCGCCGCTCATCGCTGCTCCCTGGTCAGTGCCCCGCCATGTGCCGGCCGACCACGGTGAGGTCGGCCTCGCTGGTCCGTGCTTCATACACGAATTCGCCGTGGAACATCACCACCAGCCGATCGGACAGTTCGAGCAATTCGTCGAGATCCTCGCTGACGAGCAGCACGGCGGCGCCGCGGTTGCGGGCGGCCATGATCTCGGCGTGGATCTGCGCCACCGCTGCGAAGTCGAGGCCGAAACAGGGATTGGCCGCGATCAGTACCTCGACGTCGCTGCCAAGCTCGCGGGCGAGCACGGCACGCTGCACGTTGCCGCCGGACAACGCCGAGATCGGCGTATCCGGCGTGCGGGTCTTGATCTTGTATTGCGCAATCTTCGTCCTGGCGTCGTCTCGAAAGGCGCCGCGATTGAGCCACCAGCCGCCACGGGCGAAGGGCGCACGGTCGAATTCGCGGAAGGCGATGTTGTCGGCGACGCTCATGCCGCCCACGCAGGCGTTCTTCAACGGCTCCTCGGGCAGGAGCGACATCTTGTGGCGCCGCATCTCCTCGCGGCTGGCGCGGTAGGGATCGCCGGCAACACGGATCTCGCCGCTTTCGGCCTCGCGCTGGCCGGCCAGCACCTCGACCAGCTGGCGCTGGCCGTTGCCGGAGACACCGGCGATGCCGACGATCTCGCCAGCCCGCACAGTGAGCGAAACGTCATGCACGGCGACTGCGCCGGCGTCGTCGAGCGCGCGGAGCTTTTGCAGCTCGAGCCTGGCCTGGCCAGGCTTACCGGTGCGCGGTGGCTGCACCGTCAACTCCTCGGCGCCGATCATGGTGCGGGCCATCGCGTCCGGCGTGAGCTCGGCGACCTTGCCCGCACCGGCGAGCTTACCGCGGCGCAGGATCGTGACGTCGTCAGCGAACGCCATGACCTCGCGGAACTTGTGCGTGATCATCAGGATCGTCAGCTCACCCCTGACGACCATGTCGCGGAGCATGCCGAGCACCTCGTCGGCTTCCGCCGGCGTCAGCACCGAGGTCGGCTCGTCCAGGATCAGGAAGCGACGCTTCAGGTAGAGCTGCTTGAGGATCTCGCACTTTTGGCGTTCGCCGGCAGAGATGTCCGAGACTTTGGCGCCGAGCGGCACCTTGAAGGGCATGCGGCTCAGAAACGCCTCGAGCTCCTTCATCTCCTTCGGCCAGTTCACCACCGCCGGCACATCGTCGCGGGCCAGCACGAGGTTTTCCGCGACCGTCATCGCCGGCACCAGCGTAAAATGCTGGTAGACCATGCCGAGCCCGAGCGCGTGAGCGTCCTTCGGATTGCCGATCGCCTGCTCGCGCCCGCCGACGAGGATGTCGCCTTCGGTCGCGTGGTAATAGCCCATGATGCATTTGACGAGGGTCGATTTGCCGGCGCCGTTCTCGCCGAGCAGCGCGTGGAACGAGCCCGGCCGCACCTTCAGCTCGACATTGTCGAGCGCCAGGAAATCGCCGAAGCGCATGGTCATGGCGACGGCATCGACGCCGAAGGCGCCGGAGGGCGGTGGCGTTTCGCCGATGATCACGAAATCGCTCCGATGAAGGCGTGCGACGTCGAGACCGCGCCGAACACGCCGCCCTGCATCTTGATCATCTTCAGCGCGTGGTCGTGGTTGTTCTTGTCGGTCGCGCCACAGCAATCGTGCAGCAGCACGCATTCGAAGCCGCGATCGTTGGCCTCGCGCATGGTGGTGTGAACGCAGACGTCGGTGGTGATGCCCGTGAGCACGATGTTCTCGATGCCGCGTACCCGCAGGATCAGCTCCAGGTCGGTGGCGCAGAACGAGCCCTTGCCCGGCTTGTCGATGATCGGCTCGCCCGGCAGCGGCGCCAACTCCGGGATGATGTCCCAGCCGGGCTCGCCGCGCACCAGGATGCGGCCGCAGGGGCCGGGATCGCCGATGCCGGCGCCGATCTGGCGCGAGCGCCAGCGCTTGTTGGCCGGAAGATCGGACAGATCGGGGCGGTGGCCTTCACGGGTATGAATGATATGGAAGCCTTGGCTGCGCATCACTGCGAGCAGCTTCCTGATCGGCTCGATCGGTGCCCGTGTCAGCGAGAGGTCGTAGCCCATCTTGTCGACATAGCCGCCGATGCCGCAGAAATCGGTCTGCATGTCGATGATGATGAGCGCGGTGTTTTCGGGACGGAGGTCGCCGTTATAGGGCCAGGCATAAGGCTCGGACTTGATGTGCCGCTCAGGCATGATCTTGCTCTCTAGCGTGTGATCGACAATTCCGCCGGGGCTCCGGTCAGCGTGCGTTTGGGCGAGCAGGTGATGATCATGATCGCCAGCGTCAGGATGTATGGCGCGGCATTGAAAAGGTGATACCCGGAGGTGACGCCGACCGATTGCAGCGCCGGCCCCAGCGCCGCGGCGCCGCCGAAGGCGAGCGAGGCCCATAGGCAGAGCAGGGGATCCCAGCGCGCGAAGATCACGAGCGCCACCGCCGTGATGCCCTGGCCCGAGGACAATCCTTCATTCCAGCTGCCGGGATAGAACAGCGACAGGAACGAGCCGCCGATGCCGGCGAGGAAGCCGCCGACCATGGTGGCGCGCAGGCGGATCAGCAGCACCGAGTGGCCCATCGCGCGCGCGGCATCCGAGCTCTCGCCGGCGGTGCGGATGAGCAAGCCCCAGCGCGTGGTGCGGAAGGCCCAGTACAGGATTGGTGCGAGCGCGACGCCGATCAGGAAAAGCACGTTGACGCGCAGCGCGGCGCGGACCTGCGGGACGTCGCTCCACCAGCCGAAATCGATCGCGGGCAGGCGCGGCGCGGTGGGCTCGATCAGCGGCTTGCCGAGATAGAAGGCAAGGCCGGTACCGAACAGCATCAATGCAATGCCGACCGCGACGTCGTTGACGCGCGGCAGCGAACAGATGCCAGCGTGCAGCGCGCCCAGCAGTGCGCCGGTGATGCCGGCTGCGAGCACGCCCAGCCACGGAGAGCCCGAAAGGTACGAGACACCGTAGGCGCTCATCGCGCCCATCACCAGCGTGCCTTCGAGGCCGAGATTGATGCGGCCGGAGCGCTCAGTGATGCATTCGCCGAGGCTGACGAATAGGAACGGCGTGGAGACACGAATGGCGCCGCCGAGCACAGCGAGCGGGACGGTCCAGAGTCCGATCGATCCGTCCGCCATCAGGACTTGCCTTTCAGGAATCCGATGCGGCCGTAGAGCGCATCGCTGGCCAGCACGAAGACGAAGATGATGCCCTGGAGCACCAGCACGGATGCATCGGGCAATCCGAGGCGCCGTTGCAGCAGGCCGCCGCTGGCGCTGATGCCGCCGAGCAGGATCGCTACGGGGATGATGGCGAGCGGATTTTGCCGCGCGAGGAAGGCGACGAGAATACCGGTGAAGCCGTAGCCTGCAGCAAGATTGGCATTGGTGCGTCCCTGCACGGCGGCGACCTCGACCATGCCGGCAAGGCCTGCGGCGCCGCCGGCGAGAAAGCAAATGGTCAGGATCAGCTTGTCGACGCCGAGGCCGACGATCTTCGCGGCGCGGATGTTGCCGCCGGCAACCCGCGCGGCGAAGCCGAACACGGTGTGATAGATCAGGATGTAGGCAGCAATGGTGGCGATCAGACCGAACACCAGGCCCCAATGCACGTCGGTGCCGGGAATGGTGCCTATCATGTTGGCGGCGCCGATCTCGCGCGTCGAGGGCTTGTTGAGGCTCGCGGGATCGCGCATAGCGCCTTCGACGAGATGGTTGAGGATTGCAAGCGCGATGTAGACGAGCAGCAGGCTCGATATGGTCTCGTTTACGCCGCGATACTGTCGCAAGCCGCCCGACAGCATGATCCACACGCCTCCGCCGGTCACGCCGGCGATGACCATGACAATTTGCACGGCGAGCGGCGGCATGCCTTGAAGCGCCAATGCGGCGCTGGTTGCCGAGAGTGCGCCGATCAGGAGCGCGCCTTCGCCGCCGATGATGACCATGCCGAGTTGCGCGGGCAACGCGGCGCAGAGTGCGGTGAGGATCAGCGGCGCCGCGCGCGTCAGGGTGTTCTGCCAGGAGAACCAGGTGCCGAACGCGCCGTAGTACATGTAGAAATAAAGGTCGAGCGGATTCTTGCCGAACATCGCGACGAAGATGCCGAACACCACGAGCGCGCCGACGAGCGCCGCGCCCGGGATCAGGACATATTCGATCGTGCCGCCGTGCCGTTGGAGAAAGCCGGAATCGGCGGCCGGGGCTATTGTCCCGACCGCCTCGGCAGAATCCGCCGCTTCCGTCGTCACGAAGTCGCTCCGATCACGCCTTCGACGAGGTAGTCCATCTTCTCCAGCTCGGGATCCTTCTGGCCGCGATCGGTGCCGGCCGCGATCACCGTCTTGCCCTTGTTGTCGACCAGCCCGCCCTTGAAGATGGCGTAGCCTTCAGCCGAGAGGAATTTGGCCTTGACGTCGTCGGCATGCTTGCGGGCTTCTGCGGAAACCGCTTCGCCATAGGGAGATGTCTTGACGATCTCTTCCTTGAGGCCGCCGCGATAGAAGTTCGGGATGCTCTCGCCGGCGGCGATCATCTTCACGAACTTCGGATAGAGCGCTTCCCAATTCCACTCCGCGCCGGTGAGATACGTCTTCGGCGCGAGCGGCGACTGGTTGGTGTGATAGCCGCAGACGAAGGCGCCGCGGCGCGCCGCGTTCTCGACCATGGTCTTGGGGCCGTCGACATGGCAGGTGAGCACGTCAACGCCCTGGTCGATCAGGCTGTTGGTGGCTTCGGCTTCCTTGACCGGCATCGACCAGTCACCGGTGAAGATGACTTGCGTGGTCGCCTTCGGATTGGCGAGCCTGGCCCCGAGCGTGAAAGCGTTGATGTTGCGCAGCACCTGCGGGATGGGCTTCGCCGCAACGAAGCCGAGCTTGCCGCTCTTGGAAGTGTAGCCGGCGACGATGCCGGAGATGTATTGAGCTTCGTCGATATAGCCGAAATAGCTGCCGGCGTTCTTCGGGTCCTTGTCGCTCCACAAGCCACCGCAATGCTCGAAGCGCAGCTTCGGGTACTTGTTGGCCATCTTGACCATGTGCGGATTGTAGTAGCCGAACGAGGTCGGAAAGAGCAGGCTGGCGCCGTCGAGATTGATCATGGACTCGATCGTCTTCTCGACCGCGTCGGTCTCCGGCACCTTCTCTTCCTCGACCACCTTGAGGCCGGGAATCTTCTTCAGTGCCGCTGCGCCCTGCGCATGCGCCTGGTTGTAGCCGTAGTCGTCACGCGAGCCGACATAGATGAAGCCGATGGTCGTCTCGGCTGCGAAGGCCGGTCGGACGCCAGCCGCGGCGCCGAGGGTCAGGGCCGCGCTGCCTTGCAACAAATGCCGTCGTGAAATCCTGCCAAAATCCATTGCTTGCTCCCCTTGGCGGATGCCCCGCCTCAATCTCGCGGCTACCGCCGGTCTGGCGGAGCTTGGAACAAGTGTCGCAAGCTTCGTGCCACAGGCTGCGGAGCGTTCATTTGAGTGCAAGTTATTGAAAATAGTGGAATTTGTGGGTTGCCTGAATCCTGATCAGGGAATCGACGGATTAATTTATGGGCAGTAACTCCCAATTGTATGCAATGGAGTTAAGCAGCCTTAACCGGTTCGCGCGTGTGCATGAGGGGAGCGGGACGGTCGGCCGGCCACTCGCATTCATGCTAACCACGTGCGGATTGGGACGGCGCCGGATGCGTGATTTTCGCTGGCACCGAACTTGTATCGATCGTCATCAGAACCGCCGCTGCTGCGGTCCGCGAGAGATGGAAAGCCCGCCGAGATGGTTGCTGGGAACGCCGTTCAGACGACATCGCTCGGCGAAGAGATCGGGCGCCGCATCAACGAGCTCGGTGCGATTTCGGAAGAGGTTGGCAAGCTCACCCGCATCTATCTCAGCAAGGAGCTGCGCGAGGCTGCGGACCTCATCCTGGGTTGGATGCGCGAGGCCGGCATGAGCGCGCATCTCGATGCGATCGGCAATGTCTGTGGCCGCTACGAAGGCGAGCGGCCGGGTGCGCCCTGCCTGATGCTCGGCTCGCACTACGACACGGTGCGCGATGCCGGCAAATGGGACGGGCCGCTCGGCGTGATCACCGCGATCGCCTGCGTCGCAGACCTCAACCGCCGCGGCAAGCGCCTGCCGTTCGCGATCGAGGTCGTCGGCTTTGCCGATGAAGAGGGAGTACGTTTCGCCTCGACGCTCCTCGGCAGCCGTGCGGTGACCGGCACATTCGACGAGAGCGTCCTGAACACGCGCGACCGTGACGGCGTGTCGATGCGCGATGCGCTCATCAGATTCGGCCTCGATCCCGATCATATCGGCGCGGCTGCGCGGGCGCGAGGCGAGCTGCTTGCCTATCTCGAGCTGCACATCGAGCAGGGGCCGGTGCTGGAAGCACAGAACCTGCCTGTCGGGATTGTCACGGCGATTGCGGGCGCGACACGGCTTGCCGCGCGGCTGACCGGCATGGCGGGGCACGCCGGCACGGTGCCGATGGCGCTTCGGCGCGACGCACTTGCCGGCACGGCCGAATGCATCGGCGCGATCGAACAGTTTTGTCGCACCGACGCGAGCGGTCTGGTCGGCACCGTCGGATATATCCACGCCAAGCCAGGCGCGACCAACGTTATTCCGGGCGAGGTATCCTTCACCATCGACCTGCGCGCGCCGACCGACATGCATCGCAAGCGTGCAGTTGCCGACATCGTCCGCCAGATCGAGGCGATCGCCAAGCGCCGGCAATTGGTGCTTCAGCTCGACGTCACGCACGAGAACCGCACTGCACCGTGTGCGCCCTGGCTCAAGGAGCAGATCGCCAAGGCGATCGGAGCGGAAGGTTTTTCCGTATTCGAGCTGCCGAGCGGGGCAGGGCACGACGGCATGGCGATGATCGACATTGCCGATGTCGGCATGATCTTCGTCCGCTGCCGCGGCGGTATCAGCCATCATCCTGACGAGCATGTCGAGCTCGCCGATGCCGACACCGGCGCGCGGGTGCTGCTGCGGGTGATCGAGAATTTCAGGCCGCGGGACGGTCAGTTGAGCCCGCAAGTCACCGGATAGAGACACGAATCAGACACGCCTAAAATAGTGACGGCCTTCCGCCGGGACCACGAGGAACAATTCGACGAGACATATGAACAGCGACATTTCTTTTCCGCGCCATCGCGAAAGCCGGTTCTATCAGGGGCTGACGGCGACCTTTGTCGCCAACGCGCTTCAGGCGGTGAATTTTCTCGGCGATCGATTCCTGAGGCAATCGCATCATCCGTTCACCGCCATCGCGGACCTTTACCGGCACTCGATGGACAGCGCCTTTTCGGTGACCGAGGCATTCCTCGTCACGGGGGCGCCGCACGCTTCCGCGTACTATCCGCGCGACTTCGCCTGGTTCTATCCCGACGTTCTCGATCCTGAAACCATCATGGATTCGCAGGACGCAGTGCGACGGGCCCGTCTGCTCGAAAAGAGCGTGCGTCTGTTGCTGGAGGCGGTTCGCGCTGGCGTCGTCACCACGACCATCGTGCCGGCGGGATGCGGTCGGTATCTCGGAGTGAACTATTTCTCGCGGCCCTCGGATACGCTGCTCGGCATCCTTGCCGGTCTCCAGCAGATGCTGTCCGCCGAGGACAGGGCGTCGTCCTATCTGGCAATGTCGCAATGCGTGCATGCCGGCCGCCTGCTGCTGGCCGACTATGGAGCCGACCTGAAGCGGGCGATCCTCCAGCTCGCAAGCGAGCTGGAGCCGTTCGAGGCTGACGGCACCAGATGTTTGCTGTGCGATGCCCGTGCCCCGCGCTCTGCGGCAACGGATACCCGCGCCGAGCGCCGACGCTTCGTGACCAATGCCTGCGTCTACACGACGTTCGTGTGGGGCGTGCAGCTCGGAATCGTCGACGAGAACGAGCTGAAACGGCTGCTCGGGCGCGACCTTGCGCAGCACAAGAGAGACCTGCTCCGGCTGTTCGGCAAGGATGGCTACATCAGACATTCCCTGGACGGCCCCGCGGCTCCGCCGGCGTCCTCGGTTGCGCTGGATTTCGTCAGCGTGCATCACGGCTTCTGGGACCTGAACGAGGAAAGCGAGCGCGCGCTGTTCGCGGCCACGGCGGATTTGATCATTGCGGAGCCGCGCTTCCGCATCCCCAGCACGTTTCATTTCCTTGTGTCGGCGGATAATCCGCGGACCAAGATGATCCACAAGATCGCGGCTCCCGCCTACCAGGGACGCTCATCCTGGCCAACATTCAATGTCGAGTTTGCGGATCGCATGCTGGACTTCGACGAATTCTCGGGGAGCGGCACCTACCGGGCCTGCGCCCAGGGAATATTGAATGACATTCGGACTGCAACCGAGGTCCATGGCGGCTATCAGGAACTGATCTCGGAGCAGGGTCTGAAATATCGCACCTGGGCTTATAAGGGCGCTGTGGCTCATTCCTGGTTTCCCCGCTTCCTCTCTGTCTGGAGGAGGGCATATGGAACGCCGCTCCTCCGGTGGGAATGATTGATCCACAACGTCGGTTAGCCAGTCGGCGAGACCCCCTCGAGCACTTTTGCTGCCAGGGTCATCTAGTTCCGATTTCGGCGAGAACTAATATTCGGGCGAGGGGGGCAACCGTCCTCGCACTACGCCACGAGATCCAGCAGCCGGCATGATCCGCGCACCAGCACCTTGCGTCCGATGGACGTCATCTCAGGCAAGCCATTATTGACGACGACGAGGCCAAGCTTGACGAGACTTTCGACGAGGTAGGCCTTCGAGAGGCGACCGTTCGATGCCGGATTGCGAAGTGTGCGTAGCGCTTCCCATTGGTCTGGCGAAAGATCGAAGTCGACGTCGTTGCTCATGTTGCCTCAAGCGATAGTACCGTTTGCGCGCCTCTGTTAGCGACGCTGCATGAAAACCATGCGACGACAATGAGTCGGGAATTCGGTGAGCTGTTTGGAACGTCTCTTCACAAATTGCCGCACTTCGTTGCGTCACAAGAGTTAAGATCGCTCCGCCGCGAATATCGTTCCGGACCTCGATCACTTATTGATGATGTTGGTTTGATGTTGCGCTGCGAACTGCCGCACTGCACGGGAAGTGCTGCTGTCCCATTTCGCGCGCAATATGCACAGAAACAATGAGACGGAGCGTTCCGGACTCTGTTAGCCTCGTTCGCAGGGAATGGCTTCACAGGCCGGAGTGGAGTGCATGAAGAGGCTGGTCGAAATCCGCAGTCAGGAATCCCTGTGCCGAGAGCGGGCCGCGCTCGATTTCGAGCGCCGCGTTTTCTGGCTGGCGCAGGCGGAAGAGTGGAAGCAGCGCGCTGTCGACGAAATCGCGCATCACTTTCGCGAGTGCAATCTTGCTCACGCCGAGCTGACCGCCGCCTGACGATAGAGGCGGGTGCGATCGCCGCTTATTGATAACTGGCCACGATATCGGATACCGCGCGCTCGAGTTGCTGCGCGGTGGCGCATTGCCGTACGACGCTGCAAAAGGTCGCATAGCGCGGCATCTCGGAATCGCCAAAGCCCCAGGCGAGCCGTCCTTCCGGATTGAGCCAGACCAGTCGCTTCGACCGTTCGGAGATGCGGCGCAGAATGTCGGCGCGCGGGTCGAGATTGTTGCTGCGGGCATCGCCGAGCACGATCACCGTGGTCTGCGGCGTCAGCGTGCTCATGAACTCTTTCTCGAAATCGACCAGCGAGGAGCCATAGTCGGACGAGCCGAAGCCGACCTTGGACATGATCTCGGCCATCGCCTCTTCCGGCGAGTTGTTCTCCAGGATCTCGCTGACTTCGATCAGATGGGAGGAGAAGGCAAACGAGCGGACGTCGTCGATCACCTCGTGCAGCGAGTGGATCAGCAGCAGGAAGAAGTCGGAGACCTGAGCGACCGAGCCGGAGACATCGCAGAGCGCCACGATCTTGGGCCGGTCACGATGCTTGCGCTTCCATGCGGTGAGGAACGGTACGCCGCCCCAGGCCGCGTTGCGGCGGAGCGTGCGGCGAACGTCGAGATGGCCGCGGCGCTGGCGCTTGCGCGGCTTCGAGTAGCGCTCGCGCAGCCGTCGTGCGATCTGGCGGATGAGAGCGCGCATCTCGGCGACCTGGCGCCGCTCGATGCGCGCAAGCGGCGCGTTGCGCAGAATCTCGTTGCGAAGGTTTTCGGCCTCCTCGCGGGCGTAGAGCGCGAGCCCCTGCGAGACCGTGTCGCGCACCGCTTCGCGCAAGGCATCGAGCGCGGCGCGCAGACGCTCGGCAAGCGACGAGTTGGTCGCGGTCAGTTGGTCCAAATCGTCCCGCAGGCGCTGGAGGCCCATGGCGTCCAGGATGCGGCTGGAGAAGATGCCGCGCTGGGTGGAATAGCGGATGTCGGACAGCGAGGCAGCACCGGAGGCACTGGCGATCGCCGCCGCGATCGCATTGCGATCCTGCGACAGCAGCATCTGCGCAAGAGGGCCGAGTTCCTGGGCGGGCTGACCTTCACCAGCTTCGCCGGCCGCGTCCGATGAGGACGACTGATCTGAACCCTGCGAAGCGTCGTCGCTGCCCGCCTCGGGCTGATCCTGCCGCGGTTCGGGCTGGCTGAAGAAGAGATCGAAACAGTCGCCGAGTGCGAGTTTTTCGTCCTGCGACTTGGCGAGTGTCAGCAGCAGGGCGTCGCGCAAGATGGCGCGGTCGGAGAAACCGACCTGCTTCACCGCGCGCATCGCATCGATGCTTTCGGCGGGCGAGACATGAACGCCGGCGCCGCGCGCCGCCCGAAAGAAACGATGGAGGTTCTCGCGCATCGGCGTCAACCGAAGACGTTGGACCGTGCCGCCTTGGCAATGAAGGTCGTAACTTGCGGCACTGCTGCCTCGATGTCGGCTTCGTATTTTAGGAGCACGTTGAGCGTGTCCTTGACGATCTCGGTGTCGAGCTCCGAAGCCTGAAGCAGCACCAGCACGCGCGCCCAGTCGATGGTCTCGCTGACCGAAGGCAGCTTTTTCAGATCCAATGAGCGGATCTCGTGGATGAAGCCGACCATCTGCCGGCGCAGCGTCCGCGAGATGCCGGGCACGCGGCTCTCGACGATGCGTTCCTCCAGCCGCTGCTCGGGGAAGCCGATGTGCAGATGCAGGCAGCGCCGCTTCAGAGCATCGCCAAGATCGCGCTCGCTGTTGGAGGTGAGGATCACGGTCGGCGGCGTGATCGCGGAGACGGTGCCGAGCTCGGGGATCGTGACCTGGAAGTCGGACAGGATCTCCAGCAGCAGCGATTCGAACTCCGCGTCCGACTTGTCGATCTCGTCGATCAGGAGCACGCAGCCGCCCGGCTGCTCCAGCGCCTGGAGCAGAGGGCGCGGCTCGACGAATTCCTTGGAGAAGAACACGTCACCGAAATCATGGAGCTGGTCGAGCGCGGCATGCAGTGTCGGCGCACCGCCCAGGACTTCGCCGAGCTTGTCCTTCAGGATCTGGGTATAGAGAAGCTGCTTGGCGTATTTCCACTCGTAGAGCGCCTTGGCCTCGTCGAGGCCTTCATAGCATTGCAGGCGGATCATCTTCATGCCGCGCCAGGCGGCAATCGCCTTGGCAAGCTCGGTCTTGCCGACGCCCGCGGGGCCTTCGACCAAAATAGGCTTCTCGATCTGTTGCGACAGATAGACGGCGGTCGCGATCTGCCGGCTCGCGATATAGCCTTGCGCGGCGAGGCCGCTCTCCACTGCCTCGATCGAGGTCGAGGCCTTCTGATCAGCCACGAAAGGGCGCTCCCAAAGGTCTTGCTTGAGGCTTGTTCTGCCTGTGTTCCGGGCAAAGAACAAGCCTCGTTTGGGAGACATCAGACCCGCGCGAACTGCGTTTTTTCCGCTTAACGCAAATAGTTGCGGTGCGCGGGCCCCGCGATCAGTGCCGCAGCTGCTCCGGCTTGCGGATGGTTTGTCTGACCTCGGCGCCGCAATCGGCGCATTCATAGACAAAGTCGATCTTGGCAAGGCTCCAATGCGGTTCGACCTCGCGGACATACATCGGCAGGAACCCCATGCAGGTGGGGCAATTCACTGGCGCGATTTCGACATCCTGATGATGCTGAACATAAGCTGGCATCTCGGCTCTCCTTCGCAGGCGACTACCAAACCCCGCGCGAAGGCTACTGCCACTCGCCCCAGGCCCGTCATCAACTCTTCCGAACAGAGACGGAACGGCGGGCGTTTGTCGTCCGTTGTGACATTCTTGTTACGTGTCTGTACTGTAACGGCCGGACCAAATGCCTATTTCACGGGACGATCAGGTGCTCTGAACTTCACTGCAACGATAAGGGAGTAACGCCCATGACGCATGCCATTCGCTTTCACAAGACCGGCGGCCCGGAAGTCCTGGTCTGGGAGGAGGTCAGCGTCGGCAAGCCCGGACCGGGCGAGGCGCGCATCCGCCACACCGCCGTCGGTCTCAATTTCGTCGATATCTACAACCGCTCCGGCCTGTATCCGGCGCAACTGCCGAGCGGGCTCGGCAGCGAGGCGGCCGGCGTCGTCGAGGAGGTCGGCCCAGGTGTCACCGATCTGAAGGCGGGCGATCGTGTCGCCTATGGCGCCTCGCCGCTCGGCGCCTATTCCGAGGCCCGGCTGATTCCCGCCGACCGCTTGTTGAAGCTGCCTGACGGCGTCGATGACAAGACCGCGGCGGCGATGATGCTCAAGGGGCTGACGACGCAGTATCTGATCCGGCAGACCTATCGGGTGAAGGCCGGCGACACCATCCTGCTCCACGCCGCAGCCGGCGGCGTCGGTCTGATCCTGAGCCAGTGGGCCAAGCATCTCGGCGCGACCGTGATCGGCACCGTCAGCAACGACGAGAAGGCGAAGCTTGCCAAGGCGCATGGCTGCGACCATGTCATCATCTACACGCGCGAGGATTTCGTGAAGCGCGTCGACGAAATCACCGGCGGCAAGAAGGTGCCGGTCGTCTATGATTCCGTCGGCAAGGACACGTTCCTGAAATCGCTGGACTGCCTCGCGCCGCTCGGCGTCGTCGCGCTGTTCGGCCAGTCCTCCGGCGCGGTGGAGCCGCTCAATCTCGGCCTGTTGGCCCAGAAGGGCTCGCTCTACGTCACGAGGCCGACGCTGTTCACTTATGCCGCCAAGCGTGAAAGTCTGGTCGCGATGGCAGGCGAGTTGTTCGACGTCGTCAAGTCCGGCGCAGTCAAGATCGAGGTGCACCAAACCTATCCACTGAAGGACGCCGCCAAGGCGCATGCCGATCTCGCGGCGCGCAAGACCACAGGATCGACCGTGCTCATGGTGTGATATTCACCCGAGACGGTGGGGCAGAGGCTGCCGGCTTCCGTCACGTCCGCTCGTGCTTGCGCAGATCGCGGGCGTGATCGAGGCGCTTTGCCTGGAGGTCGATGTCTTCGGGCGGGATCTGGGGTAGCGCAGCCTCGGCCAGGATGGCCTCGGTCACGTCCTCGACCGAATTCCCGGCGATTTCGTGGATGAACGAGACGTTCTGGTATTCGCCCGAAACGATGCGCGAGATGACCTCGCGCCTTGTGATTTCGGGATCGACGACCGCCTCGCGGCCGCGCCGCCCATAGTCGATCATCACGACGAAGTATTGCATGGAATGAACCTGCCGCCCTCCCGAGTCGGGAGTGCGGCAGATTATTTCCGAAAATCAGAAGTCAGTCAAGGGCGATTTCCAAACCCGGAAATCCGGGCCCTATTTGCCCTTCTTGCGGGGGCGGGCCGACTTGGCGCGCAGCCGCTCGAGCTGTCCCTTGGGCATGGAAAGACAGATCTCTCCGACCCAGTCGAGCTTGACGCCGACGATCGGCTTGGCGTTGAAGCTGGTGAGATTGACGACGGACGGGCTTTTCCCGCGCTCGATGGTCTTCAAATAGCGCTCGCCGGTCTTGAGCCGGACCACGGCCTCTTCGCCGTAGAAGCTCGACAGCGGATGACGCTGGTCCTTGTAGACCACGATCACGTCGCCGCTCTCGTACTTGGGCAGCATCGAATCGCCCACGATCTCGAAGGCGACCGTCTCTTCCATGATCGGGAAGGGCAGCGCGATGTCGCCGAGTCCCTCCGGCGGAACCTGTTCATAATCGGGCTCGATCACGGCGCCGGCGCCGACGCGGCCCATGATCGGCGCGAGGTTGAGCTCGAGATATTCCATGATCGGAATGATCTCCGAGGCCTTCACAAGGCGCTCGCCGCCGAGAATCTCCGAGACCGCGCCGGGCCGCACGCCCATGGCTGCCGCCAGGCCGCCCTTGCTCTTGCCTGTCTTTTCCAGGCCTCGCTCGATCATTGCAACGTCCAACATGGTGATTCCCTCGATTGCGCACCGTCTTGCCTCTTATAATCCGAAATTCGGAATTGATGCAATTATGAATATCAGAATTATCGCTTGACTTTCGATTCGGAATACCGGAATGTGCCTTCCCGCCGCCCGATCGTGCGATCGAAGCAGGCGCATCACAGGACAACAGCATGGAACCGTGCCATTGGCCGTCGGAGCACTCCGACGCGCTTCGCGACTATTTTCTCAAAGGAATGTCTTACGCGGCAATCGCAACGGAGATTAACGCAAGGTTTGGAACGGCTTACACGCGCAACGCGGTGGCCGGCCGCGCCAAGCGGCTGGGAGTCGCCACATTGGCACGGATGACGAGCCCACCGATCGTGCCGCCTTTGCCGGGCGAGGCCTGTCTGCCTTCGCCGCGCCGTCCGGCGTTACCAAACCTGAACCTGCCGCCAAAATCCGCGATGAAACCTGCGGCGCGCGTGAAGTTGCGCTGTGTCGGCGTCCAGCCACGCCTGATCCCGCTGCTCGAACTCGCGCGAGGCGACTGTCGCTATCCCTATGGCGGCGACAAGGACAGGGAGGAGATCACGTTTTGCGGCCATCCGCGTCAGCCCGGCTCCAGCTATTGCGCGCCGCATGCAGGTCTGACGCGGCCATCCGGGGTTGCGTCCGCCCGCGTCGTCGGTCCCGTCGTGTTGCGGCTGGTCTCGGCCGGCTGAGGAGGCGGCCGCCCGTTCGACTATCGATTTTGCAATCGCCAACTTTGCAAGGAGTATCCGAGTGGCACGTGCCCGACGCAATAAATCTTACAAATTGGCTGGAATCTACGACCGGCGGTCCCGCGACGTGCCGTTCAATGCCGAGGTGGCGGAAGTCGAGGTCGACAATCCGCTGTCGCTCGATGCCGGCGAGAAGATCGTGGCCGTCCGGTCCGTCCGTAGTGACCCGCTCGGCCGGCTTCACGCGCACCATCAAATCGACGAAGCACAATATCGCGGCGGGCGCGCCTTCGAGAGCGATTGGGAGAGAGCGGAGAGGGGCCCTCAGGTGATGAATCCGACCCGCGAATATGTCGATGGCGCGCGTACGCGCGAGCCGGTCACCGAAAGCCAGCGCCAGGCGGTGTTGCGGCTGAACCGAGTCGAACGCGAACTCGGCACCGACGGCGCAGCATTGGTGCACGACGTGCTCGTGCTGGGCTTGACCATGGATCAGATCGGGCAGCGGCGCGCCGTTCGTACGCAGCGCTGGAACGACTATTTTGCGCGGCGTTTTCGTGAATGCCTGGACCGGCTGGCGCTGATCTACGGTTTTGCGACGGAAACGGGGACACCACGGGCAGAGCAGCGCAAATGACGACGGCACGCCCGCGGGCATGCCGTCTGCTGCTTACGGATGCGGTACAATCTGGTAAGGCGTGGAATACGGCTCGACACGGAGAGAAGCGTTGGCCAAAAGCCCGATCTTGGCGGTCGGCGCCTGCTGCAATTCGCCGTTCGGGCCGCGGTGCACGCTGTACTGCCAGACGGTGAGGTCGCCTTTCTGCGCCAGCGCATGCGCAAGCGCGCTCGCGTCATTGCCGCCGAGCGCCTGAAGCTCCTCCGCCGACAATCCGACGATGATTTCGTCCTTGATGGTGACGATCTTGAACAGGTTCATCCTGGTCTCCTGCGCCCATGCGCCTTGTATCGAGAGGGTAAGAAGCGCGACCGCGGCGCCCTTGATCAGATCGCAGCGAGAAAGCATGCCGTCGTCCTTTGGTGGTGACACGCGCCCAAATCATGAGTCTATCAGCCATGGCGCCGTCGTCCGCGTGGCCGTTCCGCAACCGCTTTGTCGTTCGCTCCTGAACAACGGTTCACGGCCGGAAAACATATCGGAACCGATGAGGCTCGCTGGGAAAAGCGCCAGCGGGGCGCATTCCGACGAGATGAGGAAGGCGACCGATCCCAAGGCGCTTGCCGCGTTGGTCGGCTTCACCGGCGCCCCAATCGGAACGTTGAAGACCTGGCGTTCATGTCGCTGACGATACAACCGCTGGGACGCTACTCAACAATTAGGTGTATATGCTGCCGAGGCGCCAGTTCGTCTCTGCAAATGTCTGTTCACATCGGAAACAAGGCGAAACGCAGCGCCGATTGGCAGCGATCTCGGCTGTATGCGTGATTGATGCCGCTTCTTGACGCAGGTGGGTGACGGCGCTCGATATTCCTGTTATCCGGAATTGCCGTGGCGCGATGCGGTCGAAGCATCGCTACGCCGGCTGTTGGGCTTGCCGGATCGGTTGTTCCTTGGCATAATTGCAACCTGCTCGGTTGGGCCCATCCGTTCGGCTAATGGAGTTCGGCCTGCTGGCCCGCCGGGACCTGCCGGCCGAGAGCTGATTGTCGCCATTGTATTGGGTTGCGGCGTTCGCTCCTCGAGTGCGACTTCGACGCAAGAACTGAAGGCCGATGCTTGTCATAGGTGCGGGATGAAGAACCTCAATTTCGCGGCTGAACTGCACCTCAAGCTTGGCGCGCCTGCGAGCGGCACCGTCGAAAGCCTGCGCCTGCTCCGTGCGTTCCTGAAGCTCGAGGCTCGGCAGCGTTTCGAGGTTATCAAGCTCGTCGAAGACCTCGCCACCGAAGAAACTCTTCCCGAACACCCCATGTCCTGAGTCTGGCCGCGCCGGCCTTACACCTCGTCCCTCGTTTCCTGCCAGATCCGGCCCACCGGGCAACTTTTGCCCGGGGCTGGCCGCTGGAAGGCGATCCGGCAAGTGTGGTATTCAGTCAGAAAAAGGGAGGAATGCGACCATGATCGAACCGAAACTCGAAGTTCCGGCCGAACTGCGCGACTTGGCCGAAAAGACGATTGACCAGGCGGAAAAAGCATTCGGCATGTTTTTCGAAGCGGCCACCAAATCGATGTCGTCCGTCCCGGGCGCGGGGACGGACGTGTCGAAGCAGGCGCTCGCTTTCACCGAACAGAACATGAAGTCGGCGTTCGAGCACGCGCGCAAGCTCGTTCACGCCACAGACCTTCAGGAAGCAATGCGAATTCAGTCCGACTTCCTGCGCAGTCAATTCACCAGCGCCGGGGACCACATGCGCCAGATGACCGGCAGTTTCATGCAACCGGGCAAGGACAAGTCCTGATTCTGTCGGTGCCGTGCGGCATGCCCACAAATTGATCTTGCGCGGCGGCGAGATGCGCATTCTGATCCTGGTGCAGGTCCATGATGGGCCACCGAATGGATCCCCATTCGCCGTCCATCATCCTTTCTGCTGATCCCTGTCGGTCTTCCGGCAGGGATTTGCAGTTTTTGGCGGGCTCGCGATTGACCGGGGCTCTATTGGCGCAGCGATCCGATATAGGCCGCGATGTCGCCAGCTTCGGTCCGGCTCAAGGGAAAGTTCGGCATCTTCGGGTGCGGGTCGAGCAGGAAGAAAGCGAGCCGCTCCGGACTGAAGTCTGGCCTGCGCGCAACGGATGCGAAGGAGGGGACGTCGGCGCTAGCCTGCGTCTGGCCGTTCGCCACCATGTGGCAACTCGCGCACCAGCGCTTGGCGAGATCGGCGCCGTGCTCGGCATCGGCGGCGAGGGCAGGCGACATGCCGAAGCCCGCGGTGGCGCCGGCAAGCAACAGGAAAATTCGTCTCAAACATCGGTGCATCGGGCAACCTTCATGCATGCGCTTGCGGCCGACGTGCTCACCCGCAACACGATCTCGGAAATTGCGAGAGATCGATGCGGGCGATGATCGACCGCAGCAGCCTGCGGGTCGAACGATAAAAGTGCCGTACGAACGCCGGCGTCCTTGCCGCGGGCAATCCAAGGCTCTTCGTATCAAGGCTCTTCGTATCAAGACTTTCGGTATAGTGCGACACGTGCCTCTCCGAGATGGCAAGGCCCTTCCTATCGTGGCCGGCTCGGAGCTGCCTTGATCTGCCGCAAAGGGTTTCCGGCTAATAGTCGCCGGGGTTCATGATCATCGGGCTCTTCGTATCGGCCGGCGCGAGCGCGCTGCTGGCGCTGTCACGCAGGAAGCGGTCGAGCGTCGCCTGGATCTTCTCCTTGACCGCGTCGGGACCGCGATCGCTCATCTCGGTGTGCTGTGCACCAGTATGGACGATGTCGATGCCGCGAGCCCTGGCCTCCTCCGGCGTCGGCAGTACGCCGGGATCGGTCACGAAATGCGGATCCTTCGAGCGGAACGACAGGATCCTCATATGGTCGCTGAGCACGAAGGGCACACGCAGATTGTCGAGCGTGATCACCTTCGATACCAGCTCCGGGTGCTGATGGGCGACATACATCGAGACATCGCCGCCGTTGGAATGGCCGACGAGGGTGATGTGGTCGTAGTCGGCGTTCTCCCGCCGCCTCTTCAACTCGCCCAGCACGAACAGAATATTGGCCTCGCAGCGAATATAGACTTCACGCCGGCCGACATATTGCTGGCCAGCATGGGTCATCAGCGGTGGATCGCTCGGAAGATCTTGCTGGATGCTGGCAACCAGATAGCCGCGTGCGGCGAGCACGTTGGCCAGGAACGAATATTCGGTCGCCTTGACGGTGTTGCCGTTGCTGATGATGGCGAGCGGGAGCTTCCAGAGGCCGAGATTGGCCTTGGTCTCGTAATCACGCCGCACCGCGATGTCGACCGAGATCGGCCGCTGGCGCGAGGCGTCGAACAGGGGCAAGGTCTCATGGTGGATCGCGAACCGGCTGACGATGAAATACTGGCCGACGGCGAGGACGCAGAGGAACGCCAGGACTGCAAACACCCTCTTCATGGCTTCGTCTCAAATCACCTTTGGCTGAACATGGTCATTGGGAACTCGCGGATCGAGCGATCGTGAGCAAGTTACGGGATTAAATTTAGGCAAGTCTGTGAGCAAGCCGCAAAAGCGCCGCATGCAGGTTTGTGGGGCGAAGCGCAAGGCCTAGAGACAGCCGGCCTTGCCTCGTTCAGGGCAGTGCCGCAGCGCGCTCGACAGTGTGAGCAGGAAGCGCGGGCTGCGGCGCTCGTTGTCCGGCGCCCTGTAGCTCAAGGGAACGGCTACGCCGAGATCGACCTGGAGATCGTCCGGCAGGAAGAACCGCACGCCTACCCCGGCCGAGGTCAGCGCGAGGCCATCGCTCAGGCGGTAACCGTCGTTCCAGACCGCGCCGGCGTCGCCGAAGGCGTAGAGTTGATAGCCGGTCCAGTAGCGAAAATTGAGCTTCTGGTCGAAGCGCAGTTCGAGCGAGCCGGCAAGACCGTTGTCGCCACTGATCTCGGCCGCGCCATAGCCCCGGCCGAAGGCCGCGCCGCCGAGATAGAATTGCTGCGAGGTGAACAATGGCCGCGATGCCGTCTGGCTCGCCGCCGAGAGTTTGAGTGACCAGGCGTTGTTGAGCGTCTGATAGCGCGTGAACCAGAGGTTCAGCACCGAGAAGTTCGACGACGCGCCGACGCGCGACAACAGATCGTCGTCGAAATGCGAAGCGCCGAAGATGTCGAGGCCCTGCCGGTAGCTCAGAGTCGCGAAATTGGTGCCGCCGAAGCGATCCTGGAGCCTGTAGTCGGCGGTCAGGCTCGCCGTCCTGATGTGGTCGTTATACCAGGGGCCGTAGAGGTCGTGCTCAGATACATTGCTGAAGGTCGTCGCTGCAGTCAGGGTCAGCGAGGAGGACAGCGACTGCAATGGGACGACGCTGGCACGCAGCTCGAACGCCTCGGTGGTGGTGATGTCGCTGTCGAGACGACGAGCATCGCCAGGCCGGACTGCGCTGTACAGGATCGAAGCGCCAAGGCGCACGCCATCGACACCGACCGGTGCGTCATAGGACATCCGCGCGAAACCGAGCTCGCGCGGATCATTGGCAATGGTCGACAGGTTGACCGCGAGCGTGTCGCCGGGCGTGAGGTAGGAGTTGAACGCGCCGGTCGCGTAGGTCTGCCACGGACCGACCGAGGAAGATCCGAGATTGTCCATGCCGAACGACGAGAAGACGTGCCAGGTCTTCAAATAGACGATCAGGCGGAAGCGGCCGGTCGCTCCGCCAATCTCTTCCAGCGCGGTGTCGGTGATCCGGACGCCCGGCCTGCCGTTGATGAGGAACAGCTGGCGTTCGAGCGTTGCCAGGCGCGACGGCTGCTCGGCCAGAACCGGCCCGAGCATCGGCCTTACGCCGAACTGTTCGGCGCCGTCGCCTTTCAGCTCGGCCTGCACGATGGCGCCTTCGATCACCTGGATCCGAACTCGGCCGTCGGCGATATCCTGCGGTGGCACGATCGCGCGGCTCAAGTGGAATCCGGCTTCGCGATAGAGATCGCTGATCGCGCCGGCAATCGCGGCGAGATCCGCCTGCGAGACCTTCTTTCCAAGATAGGATTGATAGGATGTAGCGATGCGATCGCGGGAGACGGCGTGGGCGCCGACGACGTCGATTCCGCGCAGCACGAATTGCGGCTTGGTATCACCGCCGGTGTTGGGTTGGCCGACCGTCGGTAGCCTGACCGGGGGGCGGTTCAGCGTTTCCCGCTCAGTTTGGTTTTCAAAGTACTTCTCGGGCTGGCGCGGATCAAAGCCTGGCTGGTTCGCCTGCTGCGCGAAGGACTGCGGAATTCCCGTAAAAATCGTTGCCAGCAGTACCGATGTGGTAAGGAAGTGTCGCTTCTCAATACGCGGAGTGAACGCGTCTCCGTAGTTTGACGGGGATTTGCCCATAAGGCGGTAAGGGTTCGTTAGCCGCATGATTTTCCATAGTTTTTCATGGTCAATGATTGGTTAATGCGGCTTCTCGGCTCGCCACTTCGCGCTAATTTTCTCTTGAGTGATTTCGGATACGCCTCAGGTCTGGCTGTAACGCGGACTGAGGATTGTCATGTTCGGTAGAGTGGGAGTGTGGCGCGCCTTGCTGGCAGCGCTGATCCTTGGAACCGCATCCGGTGCATTTGGCGCGGAGAATGGCGCCTGGTCGGTCAGCAAGGCCACCGGCGAGGTCTGGGTCGCCACCAACGGCGCGCAGCAGGTGTCGTTGAATCAGGAGGAGGCGCTCAAGCCTGGCGACACCATTCGCACCGGCCGCAACGGCCGCGTGCTGCTCGTCCGCGGCGAGGAAACGATCCTGATCTCTCCCAACTCGGTCGTCGGCCTGCCTGCCGAGAAGAAGGAGGGACTCTCGACCACCATCATCCAGCAGGCGGGTTCGATCCTGCTCGAGGTCGAGAAGCGCAACGTCAAGCATTTCGAGGTCGAGACACCTTACCTCGCCGCCGTCGTCAAGGGAACGCAGTTCAGCGTCACGGTGGGGGCGGGCAGCACCAAGGTCAGCGTGCTCCGTGGTCAAGTTGAAGTTTCCGACTTCAAGACGGGACAGATCGCCCAGGTCATGCCGGGGCAAGTGGCCACCGTCTTCGAACGTGGCAAGCCTGGTCTCAGTCTGAGCGGTGCGGGGACGTTCAATCCGATCGAGCAGGGTAAGCCCCGCGCCTCCACCATCGAGCGCATTCCCGTGCCGAAATCGGGACTGTCCGCACCGCACAATGCCGCGAATGGTCATGCGATCCATGCGCTCGGTCCGATCGATAAGGGGATCAAGATGGTCGGTTCGCCGATGCGATCGCATCAGGCGACTGGCGGGCACGCCCCCAAGGCCGGCGTCGTGCGCATCTCGAGCTCGCTCGGCGAGGTCAAGCTGAATTTCCAAAAGGTGACGCGCGGGCTCGCCCACAGCGCCGTTGCCCCCGGACAGGTGCGCAGCGCGAACGCCAGCACCGCTACCGAGACGGTCTGGAGCGATGGCAAGGCCAGCACGCAAGCATCCAACAGTGTCGTCCAAACCGCGGCAACGATTAGCGCTGTCGCAACGGCTGGCAGCAGTGCCTCGTCGGGCGCAAGCGCAGCGATAGCCGCAGCTAATAACGGAAACTCCGGTGGCAACGGCAATTCCGGTAATGGCAGCAACAATAATGGCAACGCCAACAATGGCGCCACCGGTAACGGCAGGGGCAACAACGGCGATGGGCGTGGCGGCGGTAACGGCAGCAACGGCCACGGCTACAACAGACACTAAGGCGATTTCCTAGGGGATCAGGGGGGCTCGCCGGTTGAAGCGGGCGCGGGGAGGATCAGGTGAAACGCTATCGGCCGCATATTCTGGTCGTGATCGCGCTTGCGGTCGTACTGTCCACGGGGTGGCATGGCGCGCTCCGCAATGCGCTCACCGACCTGCGGTTCGCCTGGCAATCGCGTGCTGCCAGCGGCAATGTCGTCGTCGTGGCCATCGACGCGCCCTCGATCGACCAGATCGGGGTGTGGCCCTGGCCTCGCCGGCTGCACGCGGAGCTTCTGCATAGGCTTGAAGCCGCCGGCGCGCAGGATGTGGCCTTCGACGTCGATTTCAGCACGCCGTCGGATCCGGCCTCTGACGAGGCTTTCGTCAAGGCGCTTCGGGACGTCGGCGGCTCGACGGTCCTGCCATCCTTCAAGCAGCCGGCGCCGAATGGCGGTGCGGCTTACATCAATCATCCACTGAAGCCGTTCAGCAACCAGTCTTGGCCGGCCGTCGTCAATGTCGCGGTCGAATCCGACGGACTCGTGCGCCGTTATCCGTTCGGCGAGAAGCTCGGTGACGCCTTGATGCCGTCGATGGCCGTCGTGCTGGCTGGGCAGGACGCCAATCGCCGGCCGCCCTTCCTGATCGATTTTAGTATTCGGGCGGCTTCCATCCCAAGTGTCTCCTATGTCGACGTGCTGCGCGGCGATGCCGCGACCCTGGACAAGGTGAGAGGCAAGAAGATCATCGTTGGCGCGACGGCGCTCGAACTGGGCGACCGGTTCAGCGTTCCGAATGGCCGCATCGTCTCTGGACCCGTCCTTCAGGCGCTCGCGGCGGAATCGATCCTCCAGAACCGGATGCTGCGCTGGACCTCCGATGCCGGCATGATGCTTGGCCTCGGCCTGATCTGCCTCTTGATGATCACTTCGTGGCGCCGCTTCGCACCGGGACTTCGCGTCGCAATCCTGATCGCAGCCGGTGCTGCCATCGAACTGGTCGCGACCCTTGTGCAGGCGAGATGGCCCTTCGTCATCGATACGTCGCTGTTCCACATCGCGATCATCGCTTATCTGACGGCGATTGCGCTGGACGAGATCGATTTCCGCAGTCTCCTGGGTCGCATCGCCGAGAGCCGCTTCCACCGTATCGCGATGTCGCTGGGCGATGGTCTCGTCTGCACCGACGAGGATCATCGGATCACGGTTTGGAATCCCGGCGCCAGCGCGATTTTTGGCTACATGCCGGCCGAGATGATCGGTCGCCCGTTCGAAACGCTGTGCGCCGTACCGGCGGACGGCGACCCAAGGCCGTCCATGCACGATGCCGCGCGCCAGTCGCTCCTGGTTCCCGGTGGCGCCGTCGTCGTCGAGTTCGAAGGGCGACGCAAGAACGGCGAGACATTCCCGGTCGAGGCGAGCTTCTCAGGCTGGCAGGGAACGGACGGCTTCCAGTATGGAGCGATCCTGCGCGACATCTCGGTGCGCAAGCGCGAGGCCGAGCGCGTCAGGTATCTCGCCGAACATGATGCGCTGACAGGTCTTGCCAACCGCAACATGCTGCATGCGTCGCTCGCCAGTCTGATCACCGCGGCAGAGCATCGGTCTTCCAACGTCGCACTGCTCGTGCTCGGGCTCGACGGCTTCCAGCAAATCAACGACATGTTCGGGCATGCCGCGGGCGACCTCGTACTGCGGGCGGTCGCCGAGCGCCTAACGGCCGAGGCCGGCGCCGAGGCGATCGTCGCGCGCCTCAGCGGCGACGAGTATGCCGTCGCACTAGATTGCGCGGACGCCAGCGAGCCGATTGCCGAATTCGCCGAGCGAATCGCGCGCGCGTTCGAAACGCCGCTGGCAATGGGCACAAGGCAGTACCGGGTCAGAATCAGCATCGGCGTGGCCGTCCATCCCGACGGCGGGCGCAACGCCGATGATCTCCTCGGTAACGGCCACCTCGCACTTACGAAGGCGAAACTGACGCGGCGCGGCAGCCACCTGATCTTCGAGAGTGCGATCAGGCAGGAGCTGGAGAACCGGCTGACGCTCGAGAGCGAATTGGCGCTTGCCGCGGATCGCGGCGAATTCGAACTGTTCTATCAGCCCCAAGGTTCGTCTGGTCGACGGCAGCCTGGTCGGAGCCGAAGCGCTCATCCGTTGGCGGCACCCCGTGCGCGGCTACGTCTCGCCTGCGGAGTTTATGCCGGTGGTCAACACGTCGGCTCTGTCCGAGCGGATCGCGAACTGGGTGATGGAGACCGCCTGCCGCCAGGCGCGCGCCTGGGAAATATCCGGCAACGAGGTCCGCGTGGCGATCAACCTGTCGCCGTCCCAGCTTGATTCCGGCGACCTCGCGCATTCGGTTGCCGAATTGCTCGATGCGACGGGGCTGGCCCCCTCGCTGCTCGAGCTCGAAGTCACCGAGGACATCCTGTTACACGACGAGGCCCGCGTGCTCGACATGTTCAAGCGGATCCAGGAGCTCGGCGTCCGCGTCCTGTTCGACGATTTCGGCACCGGCTATGCGAGCCTGAGCTATTTGAAGAAATTTCCGCTCGATGGGCTCAAGATCGACAGGTCGTTCGTGCTCGACCTGCTCACCGATTCCGATGATGCCGCGATCGTCGGCTCCACCATCGGTCTTAGCAGGCAGCTTGGGCTCACGGTCGTAGCTGAGGGCATCGAGAACCGCGCCACGGCCGACTTCCTGATCAGCATGGGATGCGCGGAAGGGCAGGGCTACTTCTTCGGCCGTCCTATGCCTTCCGAGGCGTTCGAACGGCAGTTTCTCACGATCGAGCGCGCCATCGTCAGCGCCGCCTAGACGGGCTGCTATCGGGTAAAGTCGCTAGCGCCGGCGCGCCACCGCGACGCCGAACAGGAAGGCAACGAACAGGCTGGTGAGCGGCGCTTCGCGTGTAATCGCCGCAACCGTCGAGAGCGGCCGGCCCGGCTTTCGCGCTTCCTCGATCGCGGAGGTAAGACGGTCGACCGCTGCATGCAGGCCTCCGGCGACTTCACCGATCGTGCGGGATACATCCGTCGCTGCATCGATGGCGCGTTCGGCCACGCCGGGTTGGGGATTGGACTGCGGTATTTCCGTGCTCAAGCGTGCGATCTCCAGGCCCGATGGTGGAGGCCGGCACCTTTGGCTATCCGCGCGAGCGCTCGTTTTGAACAGCGGGTCTGACGACCTTTGGCTATCCGCGACAGGCGCCGTGGTTTACATTTACGGCGGGTGCCGGCCTTGGATGGCAATTCGGCGCGGGGGATTTTGTTCCGGGATGATATGCTCACGGCGGACCTCCCCGGGAAACGACGGGTGCGAATCTCTGTTAGGCTGACGGTAGCCTTGCTGACATCAGGAGATTGCCGTGACCGATCGGACCGTGACGGATCGACCCCGGCGGATCGCCTTGCTCGGCGCTCCCATCGACATGGGAGCTTCGCAGCGCGGTACCTTGATGGGCCCTGCTGCGCTTCGCACCGCGGGCCTTGCGACACTGCTCGAGAGCCTCGATTTTGAGGTCGTCGACTACGGCGATCTTTCCGTGGCTGAGGTCCGGGACCTCGCCGACAAGCCGCCCGAGAAAGCCAATCACTACCGCGAGATCCAGCGCTGGACGCGCGTGCTGAGTCACAGAGGCTATGAGATCGCGAAAACCGGCGCACTGCCGATCTTCCTCGGCGGCGATCACACGCTGTCCATGGGGTCGGTCAATGCGATGGCGCGTCATTGGAAGGAACGCGGCCGCGAGCTGTTCGTGCTCTGGCTCGATGCCCATACCGATTACAACACGCCGGAAACGACGATCACGGCCAATATGCACGGCATGTCGGCCGCGTTCCTGTGCGGGGAGCCTGGCCTCGACGGATTATTGGGCGATGATCCGCGCGCCTCGATTGACCCCGATAGGCTCGATCTGTTCGGCGCGCGTTCGGTTGACAAGCTCGAAAAGGAGTTGATGCGCGCGCGCCGGATCAGGGTCATCGACATGCGCCAGATCGACGAGTTCGGCGTCGCCGTGCTGATCCGGCGCGTCATCGAGCGCGTGAAGGCGAGCAGTGGCGTGCTGCACGTCAGCTTCGACGTCGATTTTCTCGACCCGTGCGTGGCGCCGGGAGTAGGCACCACGGTGCCCGGTGGCGCGACCTATCGCGAGGCGCATCTGATCATGGAGCTGCTGCACGATTCAGGGCTGGTGGGGTCGGTGGACATTGTCGAGCTCAATCCGTTCCTCGACGAGCGCGGCCGGACCGCGCGTACCGCGGTCGAACTGATCGGTAGCCTATTCGGTCAGCAGATCACCGACCGGCCGACGCCGAGCAATGCCATCGCGCCGGGCGAGTGAAACCGGTTTGAACCGAAAAGGAGCGTGTGTTCCCCGCCTTGGTCGGGAACTTACCGGAGCCAGGACGGGAACCGGAGGGACGCAATTGAATTAACCTGCGATAGGATAATTGCGGACCCTTCTGATGATGACGGCTGATCGTTTCGCGGATTCCATCTCTACGGCGCTTCGTCATCCCGGCGTGATCGCACTGATCGTGGCGGGCCTGACGATTGCAGCGATGCTGATCGTCGACCACGGCCCTTGGAGCCGCGCCAAGACCCAGCCGGCCCATATCGCGATGTACGCGACCACTGGGGAGGCTGCGCGCGCCGCGGGCGCTGCCGTGCTTCCGACCGAACCGAAGTCGCCTGTCGAGCCGGCACGGCCGGGGCCGAAGACGTCGTCGACCGTCAATCCCGTGACACCGTAGCCTTATCGACGTTGTCCCTCTCATCAGCCGATCACGGACGAGCCGAGTAGGGCGAGGACGGCGAGCGCCATCAGTGCGGTGCCGAGCCAGCCGAGCGCGATCAGCCATGAGCGGGCCTTGAAGCGGCCCATGATCGTACTGCTCGAGACGATCAGCATCATCATCGCCATGATCGGGACGGCGACGATACCGTTGAGCACCGCGCTCCACACCAGCATGTGTATCGAGTCGATCCCGGTGAAGCCGAGGCCGAAACCGATGATGGTTGCGGCCGCGATGATAGTATAGAAGCCGACCGCCTTCTCGGGTTTCGCCTCCAGCGTGGCGCGCCAGCCGAAGATCTCGGCGACGCCGTAAGCCGCCGAGCCCGCCAGCACCGGGATCGCCAAGAGCCCCGTGCCGATGATGCCGAGCGCGAACAGCGCGAAGGTGAAGTCGCCGGCGAGCGGCCGCAGCGCTTCGGCGGCCTCCGTCGCCGAATGGATCTTGGTCACGCCGTTGGCATTCAGCACAGCTGCGGTGGTCAGGATGATGAAGAAGGCGATGCCGTTGGACAGCAGCATGCCGGAGATGGTGTCGGCCCGGATGCGCGCGAGCACGGGATCGCCGCCGCTCGGCAGATCGCGCAGCGGCCTGTCGTGCTTGCCCTGGTTCATCTCCTCGACCTCCTGCGAGGCCTGCCAGAAGAACAAATAAGGGCTGATGGTGGTGCCGAGCACGGCGACGACCATCAGAAAATAGTCGGCGCTGACATTCGCCTTGGGCCACACCGCGGCGAGCAGCGCCGTGCTCCACGGGATCTGCACGGTGAAGGCGGTGGCGACATAGGCAAACAGCGCCAGCGTGAGGAATTTCAGCACCGGCGAATAGCGGCGATAGGGCAGGAAGACCTCGAGCAGGGTCGAGCCGGCCGCGAAGATCAGCGCGTGTTCGTGCTGGAGCCCGCCGATCACGAGCGCCAGCGCCTCCGCCATCGCGGCGATATCGGCCGCGATGTTGAACGTGTTGGCGACGACGAGCATGGACACGAGCGCGAGCACCGCCCAGCGCGGCGCCAGCTGCATGACGTTGGCGGCGAGCCCCTTGCCGGTGACCCGGCCGATCCGGGCGCTGACGAGTTGAATCGCGATCATGAACGGCGTGGTCAGAAACACCGTCCAGAGCAGCCCGTAGCCGAATTGCGCGCCGGCCTGCGAATAGGTGGCGATGCCCGACGGATCGTCGTCGGCAGCCCCGGTGATCAGGCCCGGCCCCAGCCTTTTCAGCAGCACCGGCACGGACTTGGTCGAGGTGTCGACGCTGCCATGCTCGGCGGGGCGGTGTTTCGATCCGGTCGACAGGGGCAGGCCTTCCGCAATTTCGAAGTCAACGATTAAGGCCGATTATAGCCGGAAAGTTCCCGCAGAGGGGTCGTGTGGATTTGATTCTGATAATACGAATTTTCTTTTGACTCGTCGGGCAAAACAGGCGTAGAGTGCCATCATCGCAGAAATAGCCGATGCCCGCGCCGCCCCCGGCCGCGGGCTGTCTGTTGCGGCGCGATGTCTTGTGTTCGCCTGGCCCGCTCGCAGGTCCGGAAGCCAAGTCGTGGCCTGGTGCTATTTGATGCTGACGAACATGCCCCAGGCTGCGGCCAGCGCTGCGCCCGCGAAGACGAGCACCGGATTGTCGCAGAACGCGCTGCCATAGCGGCACACGTCTGCGCCGAACTGGCCGAGCTCGTGGCGGCCCGCGGAGTAGAACAGTCCCGACAGCCCCAGCAATGCAGCGGCGACGTAATACATCGGTGGTCTTTCCGAATCTGTCCCGATTGCGTCGTCAGCAACGGGAGCAAAGCGACATGTCCCAGCATGGCGCGAAGAGCTTTCATTCCGCCAAATCCGATGTGCTGGATTTAGATAAAGTTTGACGGGAGTGCCAATTTCTCCCGACGTGGCTTGGGACATTGACTCATTGGCGCAGGCGTTGGGACGCTATCCGCCTCAAACCAGACCTACTATGCTCACCTTGAGTTTTGCCGAATTTGACCGATTCTGTTGAAAAAGGCCGGCAGTATTTCGTTGTAGTAGCTCCGTCGCAACGTCGCCGAACTGCTCTACCGACCTATGCGAGGCTCGGGGTGGGCATCCGGATCAGCTTGGCCATCTTTCGAAGGTTTTGGGCGGTGGCTGCGAGGATGAACTCGTCACGCGCGCCGTTTGGACCTCGTAAACGCAAACGGTCGAGCTTGAGAATGCGCGTAACGGTGGCGGTGCGCTTTGAGAGATGCCTACCATGGGATGCAGCCAAGGCAAACCCGTCCTTAAGCGTGAGGGCGGCCGCCGGCGAGATGGAGATCGCCGCAAGTAGACGCGACCTGCATAGCGCCATCGCATGTGCAGGGTCCGAACGCGACGGCCTGGCTCCGCCGAGCAAGCTCGCTGATGGCATGGGAAGGATCTCGATGCGCAAGCGTCGGGATTTCTCGCCTATGTCCTCTGCTCTAACCTTCACCATCAAGCAAGGCCGGGAGAGATCGAGAGGAAGTAAGTAGAGAGCTTGGAATGAACAGAAGGTGGGGGTACCAAAAAGTCTATAACCTTCTCTCCGGGACCGGTCTTCCTGGTTCGTGCGCAAAATTCCGGAATTAAATACAAAAGCCACCGGCCTGGGACGCAGGTGCGGCGAGCTATGACCCAAAGCGACATTGAGCTCATAGCGAAGTTCCACACGCACAATAGAAGTTGCACACGTCCAGCAGGTTTATAAGAAAAAGCCGGAAGATCTTCCTGGATTTTGTGCTGCCAAGCAGCCAGCCGAAAGGAATATCCTGAAGAGTTGGCAAGCCCTGGTGCTCCCATGGAAGGTTGAGCCGATTCAGAGGAATTCGTTCCATGGACGAAGATATCCTACACAAATTGGAGGGGCGCCTCGGACCGCTCCATGCGAGACAGCGATTGGCTATCGAGACGGTTCATGAGGCGCAGATCTTCGGCCACGGCCTTCTCTCCTTTCACATAGAGAACTGGTATCCGGTCCACTCTGTCGTCCGAAATGCACTCAAGCTGACTGGTCTCTACTGGCGCGGACGCCGAAATACAGAAAGCATTCTCGTCAAACGGAATGACGTTGTGTTCAAGGAGCTGCCACAGCTTTTCGACGGCTTCACCATACTCCACCTTAGCGACATGCACGTGGATATGAATGAAGCTGCCATGCAGCGCCTTATCGAACTCGTCGGCGACATGCGCTACGATCTATGTGTCCTAACCGGGGACTATCGGGGGAAGAATCTTGGACCGTTTGAGGCTACCTTGAACGGCGTTGCACGTGTGCGAGCTCATCTAAAGGAGCCCGTTTATGGGGTTCTAGGCGACCACGATACCATCCAAATGGTTCCGGGGCTGGAAGCCATGGGAATACATATACTGCTTAACGAGAGCGAGGTGATCGTGCGCGGCGATCAGCAAATCTATCTAGCCGGAATCGATGACGCTCATTGCTTCAAGGCCGACGATATCGAAAAGGCTGCGTTGCAGATACCGTTTGGCGAGTTCTCCATCTTACTGTCACACACACCGGAGGTCTATCATCCGGCGGCTCATGCCGGTTTTAATTTGTTGCTGAGCGGGCATACGCACGGCGGGCAGATCTGTCTGCCAGGATCTATTCCGATCATACTTGATGCAGTATTGCCTCGACAGATGGGCGCAGGAGCTTGGCGGTATCATGACATGGCCGGCTACACCTCTGTCGGTGCTGGATCGAGCGTCGTTCCTGTTCGCCTCAACTGTCCACCAGAAATCACCCTGCACTGCCTTCGTTCGGGCTAACGGCGGGCTAATATGGTTCGTCGCGCAGGTGGACCCGGAATAGAAAACGAGACAGAATTACCGCGCCAATAAAAAAGATCCCGACGCCAAGCGCGACGTCTGCGATCGTCAATGAAAGTGCGCCGCGGCATGCCAGCATCGGAAATACGGATTCGGGAATCTGATCGAGCCCGAGTACCTGACTGCTAGGCGGAGAGTTTAGGCGGCGCTTCACGAAGCTGGAGAACAAATCGCCCGCCATAGCCGCAACCGCCACGATTGCACCAATCGTCAGATCCAGACCAATAAGTGGGGCGCTTGCTGTCGTCACGAGGAAAGAAATCAAGATACCGCGGATGGTCTTCGATGGCCCAAACAACGGCCGCCCATCAAAAAATATGGTGCCGGCATCCAGCGGAAAGGAAAAACGTGAGCCAAAAATCTTCTTCGCAACGATCGGTGTGCCGTTCGCCAACGTCATTAAAACCAACAATTGCAGAATATGCACAAGTTGCATTTCTTCAGCTTAGCTTATAGTTGCATCCGCCAGGGTCGGGCTGATTCTGGCCTCATGGGAATACGCTATATCTACCCGAAGGCCGATCAAGGGGGCTAGCTGGTGGACGAAGACATTCTGCGCAAACTCGAGATCCGTCTCGGGCCGCTCCACGCCCGGCAGCGATTGGGGATTGAGCGAGATCATGAAGCGCAGGTGTTTGGCCAGGGCCTCACATTCTTTCACCTCGAAAACTCATCCTGGGCCGAGTGGATCATTCGAAATGTTCTGCGGGCAACGGGGCTTTATTGGCGTGCGCGCCAGAATGCAGAACGCATTCTTGTCAGGCGGAATGACTTGAGGTTCGAGAAATTACCGCCCCTCTTTGAGGGCTTCACCATTCTCCACATTAGCGACCTTCACGTGGATATGAATGAAGTTGCCATGAACAGACTTATCGAGCTCGTTAGCAGCATGCAGTATGATGTGTGTGTCCTGACTGGCGATTATCGGGGTCGGACTTTTGGGCCCTTCCAGCCCGCGCTGGATGGTGTCGCGCGATTGGGAAATCATCTGAAACAGCCAATCTACGCCGTGCTCGGCAACCACGATACGATTCAGATGGTTCCGGGGCTCGAAGCCATGGGCATTCGCGTGCTGCTCAATGAATGCGAAACAATCGTTCGTAGGGACCAACGGATCTATCTGGCGGGAATCGACGATGCACATTTCTACAGAGTGGATAACATCGAAAAAGCCGCTCTCTCGATACCCCGCGGTCAATTCTCGATCTTGTTGTCTCACACACCGGAGGTTTATCGCCAGGCTGCCCATGCCAATTTTGATCTCATGCTGAGCGGACACACCCACGGCGGTCAGATTTGTCTCCCCGGATCCATTCCAATCAAGCTCGAGGCGGTGCTGCCAAGACGGATGGGGGCGGGGCCTTGGCAATACGGCGATATGACCGGCTATACTTCCGTTGGTGCGGGCTCGAGCGTCGTTCCCGTGCGCCTCAATTGCCCGCCGGAAATAACCTTGCACCATCTACGTCGCACCTGACGCTCACCTAAGACGGTTCATCACGTACATGAGCCTAAAACAAGAGTCGGGGAGAGAAGTAGCTCGCCGAAGCGAAAACACCTCAACACCCGAGGCAGCTTTCGGCAACCGGCTTTCCTTCTAAACTCGCCGATGGCATCGGTGAGAGAGGAAACCGAACTGCCCTCGATTCTCAAAAGGCGGATGCAGAAATGGCGCGAGCTGGACGAGTCGCCGTCCATTGTTCCCAGCGGAAACGAGCGGTTCTCGTAACCAACACGCGACTGCTCGCACAGATCAGCTAAAATGGAAGTGAGTATTACCTCGCCAGCAAGCGCGATTGTGATCGATGCGCACTGAAGTCCCCGTGTTGCCCCAAGCAGCCTTCGCCGAGGGTGCCGCGCTCAATCTATGTGAGCGCTCGGGACATGGTGCGCCAGATCGCAAGGTCGTGGGAAGGAGGCACCTCGCGACAAGTGAAGGTCTCGGCCTAACACCGCTTGGAACTGAAACATTCCCGAGATCGGGGGGTTGGCTATTGGGCTTCGGGGCTTCGCAACGTGCGAGGCGCGCCATGACCCCTCTTCCGGTGGGTGATGTGTTTCTCACGGTCGCAATCATGGCCGTGACCTTCGCGGCCGAGATCGGCCTTTTCATCTTGATCGGGATGTTCTGAATGGTGCACTCATCCCTTGATAGGACACCTCGCGCCGGAAAGGACGCCTTAATTCCGGCTCAAATTTCTCAAAGTCCCCGGCAAGCATCGGCCCCGTTCGGCGTCATGCTCAATTGCGGAGCGCGCGATGGACGACAATGAGCAACAGCAAGAGCTTCAAGACCAGATCATGGGCTACCGCATGATGGAGCGTGACATCACTGATCCGCTCGCACTTGGCCTCCTGCACGACATCGTCGCAGAATTAGAAGCGGCGCTGCGGTCTGCTAACGAATAGCGAACCCCCGCGATGTGCATCTTCCTGAAACGTTGTCGCAGCCGTTTACTGCTAGATCGCCCGGCAGTGCGCCTTGGCTCTAAAAGCAGGGCTGCGGGGGCGCTTAGTTATGAGGGTGGGCGATGGCGGAGGACAAAAACATGCAGTTGCCCGAGCAAACGACGCACGACACGCAACGCCGATGCCCCGCTTGTGCAGTTATTCCAACATTGCTCCACTCAATCGCCGATCCGCACAGCGGTCGGATGATCCGCGTGTTCCGGTGCCGATGTGGTGAGCTCATCTGGGACGATTAGCTGCCACGAGCTCGATTGGGACCCCTAAGGCGACCACCCTCGAAATGGGAAAGGCAGCGCGCGCCGCTGATGTCGAAGGTCAATTCTCAACAAGCTTGATAGTCGAGAGTGGCTATCTTCCATAATGACCTTTGATCGAAATGCGAAGCCCACGCAGTTCATCTCGCCAAACGTTCTCGACGGTGCGTGCCTTTCCATCGGTAAGGACGACGGCTTTGCCGATCAATTCGGCTTGCGCCCACCGTACTCATTCAAAATTCTTGGCGCACGGCGTTTCACCGATGGCATTGCTCGTCCACGTTCGGCGACCCATCGTAACCGGCATGAGGCCTCCACCTCGTCATCGCGCGGTTCGCCTGGGATACAGCCTGGCATGAGGTGATGGGTGGAGGTGAAGCGATGGTAAATGCCATGCTTGATGCCAGGCAGGAAGGCGACTCTTATCGTCGCGTCGAGGTGATCACTGGGGAGCGCCGGCGGCGACGGTGGACGAGCGAGGAGAAGGCCCGGATCGCTGCGGAGAGCTTTGACGAGGGTGCGAACATCTCCGAGGTGGCGCGGCGCAATGGCGTTTCCCGCGGACTGCTCACGGTGTGGCGACGCCAGGTAGCGGCGGCGGTAGCCGGCAAAGCCCAGAACTTCGTGCCGATCCAAATTGGTGCCGAGAGCGATGGCGGGAGAGCTGGCGAGTCCGAGTGTATTTCGCCGGTACAGATGAAGCCCTTGGAGATTGCCGCGCCGCCGGCCAAGGTCTGTGGAGTGGTCGAGATCGAGATGAACGGGGCGCGCATCCGGGTCGAGCCGGGCGTGGAGCTGGCGACGCTTGCGACGGTGCTGGCCGCGCTTCGAGGGATCCGGTGATCGCGCTACGGTCTGACCTCAAGGTGGTGCTGGCGGCCCAGCCGGTCGACTTTCGCAAGTCGGTGCACACACTGTCGGCGCTGGTGAGCGAAGCACTGCGCGCGAACCCGTACTGCGGCGACGTCTTCGTGTTTCGCAGCAAGCGCATGGACAGAGTGAAGCTTCTGGCGTGGGACGGCAGCGGCATGGTGTTGGTAACGAAGTGGTTGCACCAAGGACGTTTCACCTGGCCGCCGATCCGCGACGGCGTTGTGCATCTCAGTGCGACGCAGCTTGCGATGCTGCTCGACGGGCTCGAGTGGACGCGTGTGTCGCCTAAGCCTGTGAAGCAGCCGACCGTTGTCGGCTGAGGGGTGAGGATTTCGCTGGAGCCTGTGGCGCGCGGACGTATCGTCTGGTCATGGCGATTCGCCCCGATGCTCTCCCGACCGATCCGTCAGCTCTGACCGAGATGGTGCTCGCGCTTGACGCAGAGAACGAGAAGCTGCGTGTGGCGATGCAGACGCTCAAGGAGATGATCTTCGGGAAGCGCTCGGAGCGACTTGCGGTGCTCGTGGACGAGCAACTCGCGCTTGAGCTGGGCGATCTCGAGACCGACGCCACGTTGCTTGTGCAGGCCAACGACGATGCGCCTGCGGCGAAGCCGCCCGGCAAGGTGCGCAAGAAGGCGCGCCGCAACATCGGCGCACTTCCAAAGCACCTGCCGCGCTGCGAGCAGGTGCTGGAGCCAGAGGCAACTGCGTGCCCGTGCTGCCAGGGTCAGCTCCACAAGATCGGCGAGGACGTCAGCGAGGTGCTGGACATCATCCCGGCGATCCTGCGGGTGCTGCGCACGATCCGTCCCAAATATGGCTGCCGCAGCTGCACCGATGGTGTGGTCCAAGCGAAGGTGCTGCCGCGCCTGATCGAGAGCGGCATGGCCTCGACCGCACTCGTGAGCCACGTGGTGGTCTCGAAGTTCGCCTGGTATCTGCCGCTGTACCGACAGGTGCAAATTCTGGCCGGCCAGGGTGTCCATCTCGACCGGGCGACGCTCGCCGGCTGGGTGAAGCGTGCGGCCTGGTGGCTCAGGAGCCTCTATGAGCTCCAGCTGCGCACGATCCAGGCCGCGTCGCGCGTGTTCTGCGACGAGACGCCGATGCCGGTGCTCGATCCCGGACGACATCGCACCCGCATCTGCCAGTTCTGGGCGCATGCGATGGATGACCGGCCATGGGGCGGCCCCGCGCCGCCGGCGGTCGCCTACGTGTTCGCCGACGGCCGCGGCACGGAGGAGATCGCCGGACAATTGACGGGGTTTTCCGGCATTCTGCAGGTGGATGGTTATGCCGCCTACAAAGCGCTCGCCGGCGGTCATGGCGGCGCGATCCAGCTCGCCTTTTGTCTCGCCCATGCCCGCCGCAAATTTGTGGAGGTCTACAAGACGACGCAGTCGCCGTTCGCGCGTGAGGTGATCGAACGGCTGCAGGCGGTCTATGCGCTCGAGGCGGAGATCCGCGGCAGCAGCGCCGAGCAGCGGCTGGCCGCCCGCCGCACCAGGGCCGTTCCGTTGATGGCGGCGCTCAGGGAGCGATTGACCGAGATGGTCGACCAGCTCTTCTCCCAGTCGAAGCTGACGGAGGCCATCAACTACGCGCTCAACCACTGGGACGGGTTGACGTTGTTTCTCCGCGACGGCCGTGTCGAGGTCGACAGCAATACGGTCGAGCGTTCCATGCGCCCGATTGCGATGGGGAGGCGCAACTCGTTGTTCAGCGGCAGCGAAGGCGGTGCCGAGAGCTGGGCGATCGTGGCGTCGCTCGTGAACACGGCAAAGCTCCATGAGCTCGATCCCCAGGGCTACCTGACCGACGTGCTGGAGCGCATCGTCTCCGGGCGCACCAAGAGCCATCAGCTCCACGAGCTGCTTGCCTGGAACTGGAAGGCTGCCCGCCAGTGCACTGCGCAGGCAGCCGCGTGAGCCCACGTCGCCATAAAGAATCGTCGTCGATGGCCGCCGCCGCGATGCCGCTTACGGACCTCGAGCGATGGCTCCAGGCTCGCGTCGATCGGCATCCCGCCGCCACCAATCTCCCCATGCTCGACGGTTACGTCGCCGCGATCGTGGCCGGACCGGTGACGATGAGCCCGCTCGACTGGATCTGCCCGCTGCTCGCCATCGATGCCGACGCTTTCAACCACGGCGGCACCCCGGAGTTTGCTGCGATCTCCGCCGTCGCGCTGCGCCATAACGAGATCAGCCAGATCCTTTCGACCGCGCCTGCCCAGTTCGCCCCGATGCACCGGCGCAAAATCAATGGCGACGTCGATCCGCGTCCCTGGTGCCAGGGCTTCCATGCCGCGATGCGGCTCAGGCTGTCGGCGTGGGCACCGTTGCTGGACACCAGCAATGTCAATCACGGCCTGCTACTGCCCATTCTGTTGCACTGTCGCGACGATCAGGGGCGGCCGATGCTTGGACCACCCCGAAGCGGCCGCGAGACCGCCGACTTTCTGCGTAACGCCCACGCCGATATTCCAGCGGTCGTCGAGGCCATGCGCCAATATTGGATGCCGATCCGCTACCCACGCGCCCGCTGATCACCACAGACGTGGGAGCTCATGCCGGTTACGACCCATCTGCGGCTCAACGGCGAGATTTGTTCCCATGCTCGCTCCCGGGGACGATTGACGGTGAGCGCTCCTCCAATTTCCGGAGCCGTTCGATCTGCGTTTTGAGCCTCTCCGGTTGGTCCGGCTCAGGCTTTAGCGCCGCACGCAATTTCTCGCCGATTTCTTTGGCAGTTGCTCGGCTGTGTTTCTGGTCTATGTCGATGCGGCGGGGCACAACGGACCTCCGTGCCTACCCCTTTCTCGCAGCTTCTCCGCCTGCGAGCACGGCTGCCCTCCACTAGTGGAACCGGAGACCGCCGTTTTTGGCTATCTGCGCGAGCGCTTGCATTGAGCATAGCGGGCCGGTGGCCCCGACCTTTGGCTATCCCGCGACATGCGCCGAGCTAGAATCGGCGAGCGACGGTCTCGTGTTCTGCCAAAGCCTTGGCAGGCGCTTCGTTCCTTTGGGATCGCGACGCCGGGCCTCCATTCGAACGAGGAAACGAACAGCACCCGGAACGATTTCTAGGAGCACCCGGTTAGTTCTTGGCTATGAAGGGAGGGACAAGATGAGAACCGAATATCTCGCTGCGGTTGCAATAGCTGTTCTTGTCGCCTGTGCCGGGCTGGCTGTCAGTTCTCTCGGCCCGCTGCCTTCCGAAAAGCAGTCCACGCCGAACATGCAAGTGGCAGACCGACTAGCTGCCTCGGTCGACCCATTCTTGCTTCGGTCTGGTGGCTAACAGACGACGTTGCAGCCAACGGTGCTTGCATCCACTGGTAAGTTGTTTCGCGCTGTAGTTGGAAATTTATTCGCAGAGCAGCGCTCTTAAGTTGTTTGACGAAGTTCTGTTGAAACAGAAGGCTGCTATAATCTATTTTAGGTAATCAGCCCTGTTCCTTTTTGCACCGACAAGCCAGCCAATCGTTCTTTGAGTTTTTTGAATTGGCTCAGCCTGTAAATGGGCTCACATCGGACAGCCATCGCCGGGGCCACGATTATCCGAAATCCGTGTTGGAAATCTAGTGGTGCTCTAACGATGGGGGTATCCATGCCCGCCATATTCGACCTGCTTTACCGCGAATACTGCCGCGCCCGCCTCGCTGAAATGCGGAATCAGGTTCTGATCTCGCGTGAAACTCCTCAAGTCCTACAATCCGATTATGATCCCGTTGATCACAGTAGCGTTGGTAGGACGGACACGCAGCACGAATTCAGCTACGGCGCGCCGAATTGAAGCGGCCGCAAGACATGGGGCTCTCGTCGACGAGGCGCAATAACGAACCAAGCGGCGATGGCTCGGGATACCCATTTGCGTACGAACTAAGATTGTAACTGCGCAGTTACTTCATCTCGGTTGTGAGGGCTCAACTCATGACGAAACACTTTTCGAAGCGCATTATGATCGATGTGCTTGTAGTCGCCATATCTTTGATGACAATCACGATTGCAGCGACATCGTTGGGCGAGCCCATTGTTGCAGGGATT
>NZ_FNCU01000022.1:0-60000 GCF_900099855.1 Bradyrhizobium sp. Rc2d
CAGCAAGCGTCGCCACATGCGACGGCCCCTTGGGTGCAATCCAACCATATTCAGTGAGGTGCCCCCGGATCGCGTTGATGAGCTGGGTTCGCTGCCGCACTAACAGATCACGGGTCCGAAACACCAGGCCCGCCGCCTGTTGCTGTTCGCTCTTCACGGCCACGAACCGCATGCTCGGCCGCTGCGCCGCTTCGCATATCGCTTCGGCATCGATCGCATCGTTCTTTTGCCGCTTCACGAATGGTTTTACATAGGCGGGCGGGATCAGCCGAACTTCATGGCCAAGCTGGGTCAGCTGACGAGCCCAGTGATGTGCTCCACCACATGCTTCCAGCGCTACCGTGCAACTCGGCTGCGCCGCGAAGAAATCCAGCAGCTTTCCTCGGCTGATCCGCTTGCTGAACATCGCTCGACCCCGCCCATCCGCTCCGTGAACGTGAAAAACGTGCTTGGCGATATCCAGACCGATTGTGATAACTTCTGACACGGACGCCTCCCTTAAGTGGTGCTCAACACCTCCACTTTGGCACATCGATGCCGTCGGGCGGGGCGTCCACCCCATCATAAAAAGGCCCTTACCCGACGCTCGGTAAGGCGGTGTTCGCTTTGCCACCAAAATCGGCATCGGCGGAGGGTGAAGGCACGTCAACGCAGGGCCAATTCCCGACTCGTGCACCGCAGCAAAGTGTGATTTGCTTACCTCTCGATGGTTGTGGAAACCTAACCGGGTCCGCGCCCGCGCTTTACAGCGGGCTAGGTTTGCCCGCTCTGCTGACGCGGCGAGATCGGGCCTAACCTGTTCCAGGCGGCGTGCCGCATACGCCTTGAGGGACATGCGTCAATCAACGCTGATGAGGGTCAAAAGGGAGCTGCGGCTAAACATGCATGCGATGAAAGCGATCGCCATTATAGTGGTCCTGCTCCTGGTCGTGGTGAACGCTCTGGAATTGCTGTCGGCAGCGAGCGCATTCCAAATGTATCTATCGGGTGGGGCGGTGGCGCTGAGCCTTGTCGCGCTGATAGCGGTCATGGTCTGGCGCGGCCCGTCACGGGATAGCCGAAGTGCTGGCGCTGAGGCGGCCCGACCGATGCCTGTTACGACTCGCACAAACCGGGCAGACGCCGAGATCGTTAGCTTTTTGGCGATGCTGCAGGCAAGGGGCCGGCTGGTCGACTTCCTGATGGACGACATCAACGCGCATGATGACGCACAGGTTGGGGCAGCCGCGCGCGTGGTCCATGCCGGATGCAAGACCGCCCTGCTGGAGCACTTCCGAATCTCCCCCGTGCGCGCAGAGAGCGAGGGATCGACGGTGCAGGTCGCCGCTGGCTATTCGCCGGATGAGTACCGGCTGCTGGGCAAGATCAGCGGCCCGGCGCCGTTCTCGGGAGTGCTTGTCCACCACGGCTGGAAAACGGATGCGGTGAATCTACCGCGCGTTTTGTGGAGTTCGACCGATCGACTTCCAGCAATCGCTCCGGCGGAGGTGGAACTGAGATAAGCGGGCTCACATCAGCCGGCTGCCGGACGCCCGAGTCGGATCACGTACAACCGGTGCTTTCTATCAACGCGGCTATTTAACGCGAATTGAAAGCACGACAACTAGGTCAAGCCACTCATGAGCGCTCGTTTCAGTCTTGCTATCGACCTCGGCACCAGCAACAGCGCCATCGCGATCGCCGATCTCGAGAGTGGTGAGACCAGGATTATCGAAATCGCGCAGACCCTAGGACCAAATCAGATCGGCGAGATGCCGACACTGCCATCCGCCGCTTATATTCCGCACTCCGAGGAGTTCCCGGAGAGTTCGTTTCCTCTGCCCTGGAACGATGCCGGGGAGCGCACGATCATTGGCCAGTTCGCGCGTGAGCGGGGGGCGCTCGTGCCTGACCGCGTCGCGACCTCCGCCAAATCCTGGCTGTCCAACCCACATATCGATCCGAAGCAGCCGATCCTGCCCTGGCGATCCGACATCGCGGAAGAGAGGCTCTCGCCATTCGAATGCTCACGCCTTTACCTCCAACATCTTAGGGAAGCGTTCCTGCAAACCGAACGGGCGCAGGGGCGGGATTGGGACCTCTCGGAAGGCGAGATCGTTGTAACCGTTCCCGCCTCATTCGATGAGGTCGCAAGAAGCCTCACCGCCGAGGCTGCCAAGGCTGCGGGGCTTGAGGACGTCACATTGCTGGAGGAGCCGCAGGCTGCATTCTACGCTTGGATGGCGCAGACGAGCAGAGAGTGGCGAAACCTGATTGCTGATGGCGATATCGTGCTGGTCTGCGATGTCGGTGGCGGGACAGCCGATTTCAGCTTGATCGCGGTCACAGATGTTGAAGGCCGGCTCGAACTTGAGCGTGTCAGCGTCGGCGAGCACATTCTGCTAGGTGGCGACAATATGGATTTGGCGCTCGCATATGCGCTGAACGCCAAGCTTGAGGCCGAGGGCAAACGGCTGGACTCCTGGCAATTCCTGGCGCTCGTGCACGCCGCCTCCAGAGCCAAGATCGTCCTATTTGATGATGGCGGGTTGGCGCAGGCGCCAATCGCGGTCCCCTCGCGCGGCTCCAGCCTGCTTGCCAAGACTGTCTCAACGGCTCTCGATCGGGAGACGCTAGAGCAAATTGTTGTCGACGGTTTTTTCGCCAGAACCAGCCTTGACGACCTGCCGCGCGAGAGCCGTGGGGCAGGGCTGCAGGAATTCGGTCTGCCGTATGCTTCCGATCCGGTCGTCAGCAAGCATATCGCCCGGTTTCTCGCTCAGAGCCTGCAGAACGTGAAGGCAAGCGAAAAGCTTGCCGCTCTGGTGGGAGCATCGGCTGGCACGCAGGTGCTGATGCCGACCGCGGTCTTGTTCAATGGGGGCGTTTTCAAGGCAGCGCCAATCCGTAACCGAGTGCTTGGTCTGCTGGCGTCCTGGAATGGCGGCCGGCCAGTCCGCGAATTAGAGGGTTTCGAACCAGACCTCGCCGTCGCACGCGGCGGCGCGATCTACGGTCGTCTCCGCGCCACTGGCAAGGGCATGCGCATCAAGGCTGGCGCGGCGCGCTCCTATTACATCGGCCTGGAAACGTCGATGCCCGCCATTCCGGGCTACAAGCCGCCGTTGAAGGCATTGTGTGTCGTCCCGCAGGGGATGCAGGAAGGCACGGAACTGCTGATCGAGGGACGCGAGTTCGGCCTTGTCACCGGTCGCACGGCGGAGTTTCGGTTTTTCTCCTCCTCGGTACGAAGCGGCGATACGCCGGGACAGATACTCCCCGACGCCGAGCGTGAGCTTGATGACGCTGGCCTGCTCGAAGTCGCGATCCCAGCACAGGACGTCCCGGCGGGGCAGGCGGTGTTGCCGGTCCTCGTCAGCCCCGTCGTCACCGAACTTGGGATCCTTGAGCTTTGGATGAGGCACACGAACTCCGATCGCCGATGGAAGGTTGAGTTCCAGGTCCGCACGGAATAGGGACGGACCGCCTCTGGAGGTAGTTCTTGACGAAAGACCGCGCCCGCTTCGCCATTGGTATTGATCTCGGCACCACCAACTCTGCACTCGCATTCGCGCCACTGGTCGGCGAGGGGACGCCAGAGGTCCTTCTCGTCCCGCAATGGGAGGGCGTGGCGAGTCTGACCGAGAAGCCAACGCTACCTTCTTTCCTGTACCTGCCAGAGGAAGCGGTCGCAGCACACTTGCGCGGTGAGGTGGTCGGAGACGGGCAATGGATCGTTGGCCTTTTTGCACGCATGAAGGCAAGCGAAGCGCCCGGACGGGTCGTCCATTCCGCGAAGTCGTGGCTTTGCCATCACGCCGCCGACCGGTCGGCACCCTTTCTACCATGGGGATCAACCGTTCTGGCACGTGAGCAGAAAATCTCACCGGTACGCGCCTCGGCACTGATTCTGAACTATCTGCGGGGGATCTGGAACAGCCGGTTTGCCCAGGCCGGGTTTGCGTTCGATGATCAAGACATCACGGTCACCGTCCCGGCTTCCTTCGATGCGGCGGCGCAGCGGCTGACGATTACCGCCGCCGAGGAAGCAGGCTTCCCTGGCGATGTGCAACTGCTCGAAGAGCCACAGGCTGCGTTCTATTGCTGGCTGGAAAGCCACGACCCAGCGCACGAATTATGGCAGCGGCCAGACACCGGCGATGCCGGGCTGCGACACGTGTTGGTCATCGATATCGGCGGCGGCACCTCGGATTTCAGCATTTTTGAAGTTCGCCTGAACGAGCAAACGCCGGACCCTGACATCAGGCGTGTCGCGGTGAGCGAGCATACGCTGCTCGGCGGCGACAATATCGACCTTGCCGTCGCCCACTTCCTGGAGCCGCGGCTTGCCGGGGCGGGCGACCGGCTTTCCGGGCCGCAATGGGATCAGCTCGTCGCCGCCTGCCGTCATCTGAAAGAGCGCGCGCTTGCCGCTACGGGGCCGCCGGATGAGCGGTTCGTTGTAGCACTGGCCGGTCGCGGGTCGGGGATGGTCGGCGGCTCGCAGGCGGCGACGGTGATGCGCGCGGAAATCGAGAGCCTGTTGCTGGACGGATTTTTTCCCTTCTGCGACGCGGCGGCGCGGCCGTACCGGACGCACGCGGCACTGAGGGAATGGGGACTTCCTTATCCTTCCGACAGCGCGATAACCCGACACCTTGCCGAATTCCTCAACGATCGCCCGCGCATTGATGCCGTCCTGTTCAACGGCGGATCCGTTCGACCACCGCTCCTGCGCCAAAGACTCCGCGAGCAAATCGGAGGCTGGCAGGACGGCTTCGTACCGCCGGTTCTGGAGAACGAGGAGCCGGATCTGGCGGTGGCGCGCGGAGCCGCGCTATTTGGTGCCCTTCTCCACCACCGTTCGGCTCGCATCGCCGCTGGGGCCGCCGCTGCGATCTTTCTCGAAGTGGAGGGAATACAGACAACGGATCGCCAGGCTGTGCGTCCGCCCCTCGTATGCGTTCTTCCTCAGGGTGCAGCGCCGTCGCAGCTTTTTGAGATCACTGATCTTGGGCTTAAGCTCCGCACCGATCAGCTGGTGCGCTTCCAGGCTTATTCCTCAACCCGGAAGAGCGTCAGCCGGACCGGAGACATCGTTTCCTGGTCGGAAGGCGAATTTCACCCGTTGCCCCCGCTCCAGACCATCGTCAGGACGGCTGAGCTATCGGGATCGGAAGCGGGCGGGATGTTGCCCGTCCGTCTGACGGCGCAGATGAACGCACTGGGGCTGCTCCAAATATCGTGCGTCAGCGCCGATCCCGCCGTCCAGCAGTCCTGGCCGCTGGAATTCAACATGCGCGAGCACGTCGACGGCGTCGCGGGCGCGCCCGGTGCGGGGCGGGCACGGCAGGAAAACGCTCCGATTGAACCGAACGCTTCAGCGGATGCGCTGGAAACGGCACGCAGGCAAATCGGGATCGTGTTCACCCAGCCTGCCAATAACAGCAAGAAGAACAAGATTACTGCTGCCACAATCCTCAAGGGTATGGAGCGCATCCTCGCGTCTGCCAGAAGTGAATGGAATGGGCCCCTGCTGCGCGCCCTTTGGCCAGCGCTCGAGGAGCGGCGGGACGACAGACGACGTTCAGCCGACCACGAAGAGGCATGGCTCATCGTGGCTGGTTTCTTACTGCGCCCGGGCTTCGGCGTTGTCCGGGACGATCTTCGTATCGATGCCCTGTGGCGGGTGCACGATGATGGCCCGTGCTTCCCCGGTCGGCGCATCAAGAGCCAGGAATACATCCTCTGGCGCCGGGTGGCGGGCGGGCTCACGCGCGAACGCCAGACCAGGCTTATGGCCGGAGAGATCGACAAGATCCGCAGCGGCAAGGCGCCCGACGAGCTCGTGCGCTTGGCTGGATCCTTGGAACTGATCCACCACGACACCAAGGCGGAACTGGTGCGTTGCTTCTGCGATACCGCGGTGACGCTTGCACGGGCAAAGCGACACTGCGCTCCTTATCTTGCGGCACTCGGGCTCCTGCTCAACCGAACTCCGCTCTACGCAGGGCCAGAGACTGTTGTCTCGCCCGATCTCGTCGAGCACTCGTATCAGGCTTTCCAGGGCTTCGATTGGACTACGCCCGAGTTGCTCGACCTGCAGACTCTGTTCCTCCGGGCCGCGCGCGTCGTCGACGATCGGAGCCTGGACCTACCCATGCCTTTGCGCGGCATGATTGCCAGCAAGCTGGAGAAATCCGGCGTCCCTGCGCTGCAAACCGCAAAAATCAAAGGGTTCGTTCCGATCGGACGATCCGACCGGGCCAGTCTGTACGACGAGTCACTCCCTCCCGGTCTGATCCTGATCGAATAGACATGCGCGAGGACCGCGCCGCTAGCGGCCATGCCGCCGCCGCAGCCGCCGAGAAGCGTGATGAAGTCGCAAGCATTGTCGCCGCCGCAGCGGTTTAACGTGAGTCAATGTTTCTAGTAGTTTGACGCGCCGCATATCGGACATCCCGTGTTTGTTGCGATGGTTCGGCTTCGGGCCGATACTGTTGAAACAGTCGAAAATCGTACCAGCGCAAAAATCTCGCTGAAATCAGCTCGGGGCGAACTCCGGAAAGAAAAGCCTTCACGGCAAAGCTAGGAAGATCGCACAGCGATCCAGCGTAGATCGACGTGGTCCCCTGTACCTAACAGCTTCGACCGCACCGGTAGCCTTTAGAAAATAGGCATGCGCGCCACATAGGACTTTCAACAGAATCGGCCAGACACGGACGTATCCGGTGGGGGCGAGACAGGTCAGCGCTTGCTCGGATAGCTGACCCGACCTCAGACAATTGTCAGCAGCTCCAGGTCACTCGCTCAGTTCGCGTATGCGTTGTTATGGAAGAACTCGGGCAAAGGACGACGTCTGTTTTGATCCGCTTAGCGGACCTGTCAGCATCCAGAGAAGACGTCAGCAAATGGGGCCAACAGCAGACTCACCGTGTAGGCGATCGGGCGATGGAAACCTTCACGGTCACGGTGCCAATCGTCCCATCGTCGGACGAGACCGTCAGAGTGAGTGGATCCGTCAGATCCTGCTGGTCACGGGCGAGCAAAAGCGCAGTCAGCGCGGCCTCTTTGACAGCCGCGTCAGACTCGACCCCCTCTTCATCAGGAGGGTCCCCGGGTTGAGAAAAATAGAAGCGCATTCCAAACCGAGGCTCTCAGGAGGAAGGAACGTTCCTAGTCAAGTATAGATAGCTCTCGTCAACGCCCGACGCTTGGACAACTTTCTCATAATCCTCGATCGTCACAAAGTTCTTTTGCAAGTCGAGAACCCGCTCTGCACGGAACGCCTGCAACACTCTGTTGACGTGCACCGTGCTTAATCCGAGCGCTTCCCCTAGCTCGGATTGCGTCACCGGAAACTCGAACTCTTCTCCGTTCGTCAGTCCGACTGCGGCCATCCGCTGCCGCAACTCGGCAAGAAGGTGCGCCATACGTGCGGCGGCCGGTCGCACCCCCATGTTGACGATCCATTCGCGAAAGATAGCAGCGTCTACCAGCGTTTCCCGCCACAGCGCGCAGGCGATCGAGGGGTGGGTTCGGACCAGGTGCTCCAGCGCCGAATGAGCGATGAAGCCCACCGTTGCTGGAGACATTGTTGCGAGGTCATGATCCATCGTTTTCAAAAACAGGCTCTGAAGATCCGGGATGTCGCCTGGAACATGAAAGGAAAGGATCTGCCGTTTTCCATTGTTAGCGACCTTGGAGCGGCATGCGAAGCCCTTGATGATCAGACAGCAATGGCTGGGATGATCCCCTTCCGAGACAAGATAGGTGTCCGCAGGAACGACTCTGGTCTCCACCTTGAGGGAATGAACGGCTTTGGCGTCATCGTCGGAAAGATGGGTGTCGACCCGCAATCTGCGGATCAGCATTTCGGTGGGATGCATGGTGGACCGTGCGATGGCGAAGTCCAAGACCATCGACTTGAGGCCGGGTTGAAAAACCTCGGAGCGACGAACCTAAGTCGCTGAAAGGCCGCATAGTGCGGCGAAACGCCAGATTGCTGACGCAGAACCGATGTTCAGGAAGGTGGGTGGCACTCAACCACCCAAGGCACGTGTCTTTGTAATACACGAAAGGGTAGTACGTTCCTACACAATAAAGCTCTGGACCGCATGCGACACCCCCGCGGTGCAGCCATCCCGCCAGAAGGCAGCTTAGAGCGGCCGCCTGGAAGGCGGCTCACTCTGGGGCGAGCTTGTATATCTCACCGGGTCTTAGGTTGAGTTCGTCAATTAGCCTTTGCTGCTTTTCATTGAGAGCCGCCGGTACGATGTCCGCCGTCCAGCCTTCGGGAACGGCCGCAAGAACTAGCGTCAGCGCCTGACTTGGCTTGGCGAAGGCGAGCCACATCTGCTTCGTTGGCACAGCCCCGTCGTCCGAGGTCACTTCAACGAGCGTAAACGAATTGCCGAATGACTCTGCCATAGCAAATTGATCCCGCTACCGGCCCACTCCTCGAACTAAGCGGCTGAGCCGGCTACGACTAGCGGCGTTGCGAGAACCGGCCCATCGCCAAACGCGCGTCAGACAATGGGCCGTCCCGGGTGGATGGCGGGACCTTAGGCCGGTATCGCCACAGACCAACTTCCAAATTTCGATAGCGGAGAGTCGTTCCTATCAGGGGCTTTGCAGGTAGCCTGCCGTACAGGTCTCAATTGGCTTTTTGGAAGGACTAAACTACGACACCACAAAAAACGCCGCCCGCTTAAATAAAGCGCAGGCGGCGGCTTACCAGCCCCGGGAGGGTGAGAGTAAATCCCGATGAGAATGAGTGTCCAGCGCCGTGCCGAGGTTCACCGCTTTGCCGAAAAAGCCTAGATTGGTGGTTGTAGACCCGGCGAGGTCAGCCACTTGTTAACCTCCCCTGCGACATCGATTTGCCTAGCCTTTCGCAAGAGTTCCGTGCGGCGGATGCCAGGGGGCATCCCGCTGGCCTGTTGGCGCAAATTAATCGCCTCTTGTGCGAGACGGTACTCGAAGGTTGATGATTGTTTCAGGATAGGTTGGGCCGACATGTGGTGCTCCGCGGTCGGGTTGAGCGGGAGCGCTATTCGCGTCCACACCACCGATAGATGCTACGGGCCGCTCGGTGGCGGCGGGATCGTGCGCCTTTATCTGCGACATAGCCAGCGCTTTGTTTTATTTCCTCGCACAGGATCTGCAAACTGGCCCAGGGTTTCGCAGTCGCCTCAATTACTCCTCGCCTCTGGACCTCTTGTCAGAACGATCAACGCGGTCCGCTCGAAATTCCGCGGGGCCTTCGAGCAGACGCTGCTTTCTCGTCGATTGCACCTTGGAGCTCGCGGAGGCGTCAGCTCTTTCATCTATCGCAGTGCCAGCGAGGTGGAGAGCACGCTTCCGCTGGCGGCCGACGCGACGTTTAGCATCCTCTTCGTCATTTTGCTGGCTCTCTGAATTGGAGCTATTTGAAGTACAACGTGAAACTCAGCAACCGCGGCAAATATTTTTTAGCTTCGCTGCGGTGCGGGCTTCTTCCGCGAGGAAGGGGTCCTTTCCGACAGACGATGAGTCGGTACTGCTTGCGGAGGGCTTCCTCGCTTTTGGAGGAAAGGCTGCGTCGTAACAGGAGAGGCGTGCGCTGGTACTTTCGATTGAACGGCAGTTCGGCTCCGCCGCGAAAGCCGCTGGTGCTGCACCGAACACTGATGCGAGGAAAAGCGCGGCCGTACACATACCTGTTCGAGCCATTGTCATGCTGAACGCCCTTCTATTTGATGTCTGCTCGATCGGCTTTTGCCGGGCCCATGTTCGAAAGCGGCTACCTGGGGGCCACACCAGCCCTTCCGATTCCACTTGCTGGGTGTCAGGTCCCTGCTACTTCTTCTTTGCGGGACCGAAATCCGGCTGCCAAGCGGCATCTTTCCGGCTCGGCGCCGCCGCGATCACCTTCGCCTTTTCCTTCTTCGGCTTTTTGGCTTCGCGATTGCCGCGTTGCTGGCCCTTCGCCATGTCGCTCTCCTGTGGTGGTTCGAGTTCGTCGAGTTCGTTGGGCTGCAACACTCGCCCACGGGAGTGCAGACTGACGTCCATGTAGCCTTCGCGCAGCAATTTTCGCGCAAGCCGCAATGCGACCTTCGCCGTGCCGCGGCCGAGGTTCGAGCTGCCGTATTCGTTGGTCCCACTGACCAGATACGGCACGCGTGTTGCCCTAGCCATTGAAGATGGCGGCCGCGCACACAAGAAGTAGAAGAAACAAGGGAATAATCACCGGCGGCACGATCCATTCGGAGATACGACCACGGGACATCGAACGCTCCTGCGAAGCCTTCGGCGGGAGCACACGTGACCCTCAGTCACCGGTGGGAGCCGTTGAGAAGTGCGGTGATCAAGCGACTCTACGCCCATTCTGAACCAATAGCGAGCGCTATGTACCGCGGTGATGCCGGCTCCGCTGTGACATCTTCGTTTGCGGGCGGGTCACAATAGTGCTGGCTATTGCCGCGCGAGCGGCGCATGGTCGCGAGCGCCGGCATCGGTTGGGGCTTCACTTGCGAAAGGCAGCTGCATGACCATCCGCTCGCGGCGAGAAACCGTCACCTTCAAACATCCGTTCCGCATCCGCGGCATCGAGCACGTTTTGCCAGCCGGCGCTTATGAAGTCGTCACGGATGAGGAGACGATCGAGGGACTGACCTTCTCCGCCTATCGCCGTATTGCTACAATGATCACCGTTCCCGCTGAAACCGGCTGCGGAACGATGGAGATGTTGTCTATCGGCTCGATCGATCTTGCGAACGCACAAGCTGCGGACGCGAGTAACGTCCATGACTGACCTGCCGGTCGATGTCGACAAGCGCCGCGGCATGGCCGCGCAGAAGGCCACCCACCTGCGCCGCGCCTTGGCTGACATCGAGGCCAATCTCCGCGAGGTGCGTGAGCGCGAGGCTGATCTCGAAAACCGCATGATGACGGTCCCTGCCGCGTCCTGGCCGGAGGCGGCTGTGAAGGCCCGCCATCTGCTCAACCTCTATGCTGCAAGTCTGCCTGGCGAGGATACGCTTCATCGCGCACTGGTGGCCGCGCTATTCGACGATTTCGCTCGGCTGTCGGACGAGATCTGAGGCGAACGTCGGCCGTTTGCACTCTCTCGGCTCAACTGGGAAGCGGAAGCCCACAGACGATGATTGCAGGGACGGCCATGCCGGGTCCCAATCACGTAGCTGAGAGCCAAGGACGACGTTGACCTGCGAAGACTCGGATATGCGTTCAGGTCCTCTCGCGCTGGCGCCGACATTCTCTAAACGGGGCGCTCATGATGATCAGATATTTCGTCGATATCAGAGACGATCAGGAGCTCTACCCTGATGACGATGGAATAGAGTTCTCCTCGCAGCGAGAGGCCGAGATGGAGGCGGCTCACACGTTAGCAGGATTGGCATGCGATTGGGCGGGTCAGGACGGCCGCCCGGACGTTGCAGTGGAGGTCAGAACGGAGGCGGGCCGCTTGTTTCAGGCGGCACTGATCTTCGAAGCCAATAAATCCAAGTAACAGACCTCTCCTTGTTGCGGCGTTTGGACCGTGAGGGATTCTGTTTCGCGGTTGAGGTGGCCGTTGCATTGCGCACCTCGCCGCTGCGGCGCTCAACAGACGAGTTCGTCGGTCCAAACCTTGAAGCTGAGTAACGTGTTGGGTCCGAATGTCTGGGTGATTGGAACGTCGGCGGCATCGCGGCCCTGTGCGATTAGCACGCGACCGATCCGGGGAACGTTGTTGCGGGGATCGAATGTGTACCCGCGCCCGCCGAGATAGGCTTCGAACCATCCGGCAAAATCGCCGGCGGCATATGGAGGCGCCATGCCGATGTCACTGAGATAGCCCGTGCAGTAGCGCGCGGGAATGTTCACGCAGCGGCAGAACGCAATAGCCAGATGCGCATAGTCCCGGCAGACGCCTTTGCCTTCGCTAAACACTTCCCAGGCAGTCTTGGTGGGGCGGGCGTGTTCGTAGCCAAAAGCGATGTGGTTATGGACGAAGTCGCAGATGCCCTCGACCCGGGCCCAACCGGGCGCGGTCTTCTCGAACAACTTCCACGCCGCGTCGGTAAGTCGGTCCGTCTCGACATACCGGCTGCCGAGCAAATACACGATTGTGTCCGGAGGAAGATCTTCCACCGCATGTTGCTGCGCAGATGATGCGATCACGTCGGGCAGACCGCTGTCTCGCACTGTGCCGTCCGCTGTGAGGCGCATGCGGCCGGCGGGCGCAACAAGACGGCTACACCAATTTCCGAATCCGTCGCGATATGGCGTAATCGGTACTGAAGGCTCGCTGACAAGATGATCGGGCACGACGATGTCGGATGCCCGCGTGAAGTGGGTACCGACAACTGCAATCAGAGGTGTCGGTTGCGGAAAGTCGTAGATCATCTCGAAGCCAACGCGGAGTTTCATAGATCTGCTCCAAGAGACGATTGAGAACGCAGCAAAACGACCTGTGTGCGCATCGTCACCGATGAATACCGCGAGCGCTCAAGCGCGAACAGTATGACATCGCCGCCCCGATCGCCAGCCGCGTGCTCGACCGCGTTTGGCAATAATCGCCAACGGGAACCCATCTCTAGCTGAAGGCGTTTTTGAAGATGAAGATGCGATCCGGATTCAAACCCATGTCCGTTCAGCCGGCGCAAGACTGGCTGGCCCAGCCTGTGTCCGAGAAGGCGTCCTACCAGGGCGCCCGTCGCACTGTGAGCGAAGCCGACGCCGACATCCTGAGGAAGCGCGCATTAAAGAAGCAACGAGCGTTGATCGGCGCCCTCAATGGCCGTGCGCGATCATGAGAGATTTCAAATGTCCTCATTGTGGGCAGCTATCCGCTTTCGAGGCCTCCGAATGCAATGGGTGTAAGCAGCCCTTAATGTTTGATCCTGAGAACATGGCAATGGTTGGCGTGGAAGCCGCCCTGGAATGCGCCAACCGGATTATCATCGGTTGCAACTGGTGCGCTGTTGCGACAGCTCCCTACTGTCTGTCCTGCTCCCTGACCCATGTCATTCCTACCACGCAAAATTCCCATAACGTGTCGCTTTGGGCGCGCGTGGAGGAAGCCAAGCGCAGATTGGTCTACGACCTGCGACGGCTCCGCTTGCCCATCGCGTCCGCGGGTGGATTTCAGCTGGCATTCGAGATTCTGTCCGACGAGCACGGGCCGGTCCTGACTGGGCACGAATCCGGCCTGATAACCGTCAACCTTGCGGAGGCCGACGATGTGCAACGCGAGATCAGGCGCGTTTCCTTTCGCGAACCCTATCGCACCCTTCTTGGTCATTTTCGACACGAAATAGGGCACTTCTACTGGAATGCCCTGATACACGAAGGAGGATTCCAATCGCCGTTTCGGCTGGTGTTCGGCGACGAGACCGAGAATTATCAGGCCGCGCTTGCCGCCTATTACGCCCGTCAAGATCGGTCTGACGACCCGACAAGTCACATCAGCATGTATGCGACATCTCATCCCTGGGAAGACTGGGCAGAAACCTTCGCCCACTTCTTACATATCGTTTCGACCCTGGATTCCTTGGCAGGACTTCCGCTGTCCTTGGACGCGCGCGCTCACCACACGCTAAACGATCCCTATCTCGAAAGCGATTTTGGTGCACTTTTGGAGTTGTGGAGCCCGCTCGCACTGACGATCAACCGTCTCAACCGTTCACTGGGTCTTGCCGACGCGTACCCGTTCGCCATTTCGCCCCCAGTTAAAGGCAAACTACACCTGGTCCATATGGCGATTTCGGCTTTTAGAAATCGGCAAGAATCAACGGCAGCCGGGTAGGTTATCGATTGTCGGCGATATCTATCGGATCTGCTCGCGCTCAGGGGAGCGGTCTTGCTTGCTCGTGGACTCAAGGACCCGGCCTCGGAAATGCGCCGACAACCAAATCAATGGCCTCGCTGATCTACGAAGCAAGCGCTCATTTTTTATGCTCGGGGGCCGGCTATTCCCTACTTCAAAGTCGAGGCTTCCTTGGTGATGGCCGCGATTGCCGTGCCAGACTTGCGAACGATGCTGGTAAACTGCTCATCCGATAGCTTGAGCCGCTTCCGCAGAATCTTGACCTGCACTTTGTCTCTCAAATCCAACGAATTGCGGAAATAGGTCGGCTTGTACCTGTTCATAGTATTCACTTACAATTGGGGGATAGGGAAAATCGCGATCAGGGCGGGCGTTACGCCGCTCCTGCCGCGGTGGTGGCTGTGTGCTCCTCGCGAAGCTTCCGCCGCCATTAAGGCAACATTCCCCATAGACCGGCGTTCCTGGCTTCAGAAATATATCAACGTGAACCTCAACTTGTGCCCGACAGCAGGCTGACCAAGGCGCGCGCGAGTTCATCGACACTTGGGTTGAAAACAGTGTTTGCCCAGCAGAGCAGTTCCGGACTCCCGGAGCCTCTTAGGACGAGGCCGAGCTTACCAGCGTCCTTGTCGCCGCAGCGAAAGAGCAGGGCATCTTGGACTCAAACTAACCCGCGAGGACGGGACGTTTGCGGCCCCATAGGAGACAAGCTCAAGGCCGCCAACAAGGCTAAGCGCGCCCGCCTCGGCCGGCGCATAGAATAGGGGCCGAAGGGCTTCCGTTTGCGCGTCTGACAGGAACGACTCTCCAGTCGGGAGATTGAAATACCGGTCTGTGGCGCGACCTGGACCGTTCCAAGTTTGAGTCATCCACCCGGAGCGGCCCCTCGTCCGACACGTGTTAAGCAACGGGCGGGTTCTCGTAATTCTTGACTCTCTCAACTGCTGGTGTATGGTCTCAACCATCGATACTGGCCGAACAACTGTTCCGCTTTCGCCTCAGATCCTGCGGCGCGCACGTTTCAGACATTCTCCAACATCGACTAATTGGAAACCTGGCCGCAGCTCCGCGCGCCGGGTCCTGCGCGTATACGAAAGGAAACCTGATGAATACGGGTACAGTGAAGTGGTTTAACACCCAAAAGGGGTTCGGCTTTATCCAGCCGTTAAACGGGAGCAACGACGTCTTCGTTCACATCAGCGCTGTCGAACGCGCCGGCATGGGGACTCTGAGCGAAGGTCAGACTCTGTCTTATGACGTCGTGGCAGACCGTCGTACCGGCAAGTCCGCCGCCGAAAACCTTCGTGCTGCTTAGTTAGTTGCACGACAGACCTGTCGCTCCAGCCACGGATGTACTGGCAGAGCTTGTGGTCCTGCCCCGCGCCCGAGCCATCGGGAGCGGGGTTTTTTGATTTAATCCGGCAAAGAGATTCAACAGGCGTGGCTTCGCTTCGATCGCGCGAATTGATTTCGCAGTGGCTTGTTTTGTCTTTCAGGCGCATAAATCGGTATGCTCGATTCTGATCACCGATCTTGTCGGTGCGGCGCCGTCTATAGCCGAACCGAGGCGATGGCCCCTAGTCGGCAGATCGCCAGCTTCGAGTGCTCGGTTTGCGGCGCTACCATGGAATCGTGGAACACCGCCTGGGTGCCCATCTACAGGTTGATTGCCGGCCCCGTTCGACATTCCTCATCTGAAGGATGACTTCACCTCGCAAATCGAACGCCGCAGCCTGTAGCAGGAATTGGCGTTCATGGCAGAGTCATTCGGCAACTCGGTTGCTATCGTTGACGTAACCGCGGACAGGCTACCGCGGTAAGATGGTTCAACGCTCTGGCCGACCACGCCGGCATGTTCCCTAGGCGCGGGTGCATGCGGAACGTGGTATCCTTGGTACCAAGCAGGAGATTCAATGAGCATCGTAAAACGTCATCTGGCCGAGCAAGAAGAACGCCTGGCACTAATCGAGGAAATTTGCATCGATACGGGAGCGCTTGTCTTGGATACTGCCACGGACGAGGTCTACTTTTCTGCAGACGAAGCGGCTTACAAGAACGCCTACGTCACCGTGTTTCAAGCCTGGGCGAAGGGCACGATCAAGGGCACAGCGGAACAGATATTCGAGGCTACAAAATCCATTCTTGAGGACTAGAGATTCCGCCCTGGACACTCAGATAGAGTTGTGAGCGATGAGGAAGAATAATGCCATATGCCTACAAGCTGAATGAGGACGTTCGCCACCAAGCTCAAGGCCCGCAAGGACGTGCCGCAACTGAACCGCAGATGATTTACACGATCGTACAGCACATGCCCATCGAGTCTGATGGACGAGTTAGGTATCGTATCAGGTGCAAATCCAAGAATATCGAGCGCGTTGTTACGGAAGATCAGCTTTCGTATTTTCAGTGATCGCGAGCGCCCGTTCGGGCCCCTACACTGTCCGGAGGCAGCAAGGAGGAAACATGTCAGACCGGCGGGAGCTCTATCGGAGCCCAAATGGCGACGCATGGTTCATCGCACGCGAGCCCACAAACGGTTACGCTTTCATCATCCACCAGCCCAATGCGCCCTCTGGTGGCCGGCTATCTCACGTCGAGCTGGGCGAGTTCTTGCGTGACGGGAAGGGCCCCGAACAGCAAGCATTGTTGCGATTGATCGGAACGCTGGTCGAGGTCCCGCCGTTTGCGTAGGATATCCTTGCACTCATCGATCATGGCTAACTCGCCCCATAACTGATGGCCCACTTCAAGGCTGCTGCCGACTTGAAAGCGGGTTTGACACTTCTTTGTAGGTCCGACACGTTTGGCTACGGGCCGCGAGGAATTGTCGACGAGTCACAAGCGTTCAGCACCCTGCTTGCCGCAAGAGAGTCTCGGCCGCCCGCGAGAATGGCGCTTTTGGTTGAGGGAGCTGGAATAGTACAAGTGAGTCCAGACCTTCAGCCACGCCAGAAGCGCCGGACGCACGCCTGAAGGGTCATCGAGTCACTTCGCGTAACCCTGTGATCGGAGCCAAGCGATTCGACGCTCTCCATTCATCCAATCGTCAATATCGACTTTGCTCGTGAAGCCCGTAATCTCTCGCGCTTCTGCGCCCGGGCACTCGGCGATGATAGCCCAGTCGCCCTCGGATTTACGAACTGGTTTGAAGCTCACTTTTATTTTTGCCATGCCGAACTATGTAGGAAGGCGGCCGAAAAGGGAACCCCGTTTGTCCATGTTCGGCCTGGAGTAATAGCAGAGTCGCCCCGCCCCACCGAGGATGCCTTACTCTGGAGCGATCTTGTAAACATCGCCGGGTTCGAGGTCGAGTTCCTCGAACATCCTCTGCTGCTTTTCAGTGAGGACCGCTGGCACGACTTCCGCAGTCCAGCCTTCGAAAACGGCAGCAAGGACTAGCGTCCACGCCGGATTAGGCTTGGCTAAGGCGAGCCACATCTGCTTGGCTGAAGAGCGTCGTCCGAGGTCACCTCACGATAGTGAATGAACTGTCAAACGACTCTGCCATCGATGGCTAATCCGCGGAATTGCTAAGAGTTGCAATAACTAGGATCGCGGAAGGCGGAAGGGGCCAGCAATCAATCTACAGGTGGGCACCCAAGCGGTGTTCCACGATTTCCATGGTCGCGCCGCAAACCGAGCACTCACTGCGAAAATAGAACGAGGCCGCTGAGGATGGAACCAGGATAGCCGGTGAAGCGGGAGATACAGGCACAACTGGAACACGTCCGATAGCTAAGCCTGGCGCCGCTGTGCGGGCGCCCCGTTGCCCCCAGCTCTGCATATAGTTACTCTCCACTAGTCACTCTCCACGCGAAGCTCAATTCGATACTGGCAGAAACTTCACATGCTAACGACGACACGCGAGTACATTGATTTTTGGGTCGAGAACAGCGTTCACCCTGCGGAGCAATATGGGGCGCCAGGCGCTTCACAAAGCGTGGACGTATTGGTTGCCCGCCTCGTTGAGGGGGCCAAGAACCAAAACATCCCGCGAGAGGCCCTTGAGAAAGAGGTCGGTGATCTAAAGCAGTACATCGAGGGAAAACTCGTGGCCGCCAACCGGATTGAGCAGGATCGCCGCAAGTGACTTCGACTAGCGCAGAGCCGACGAAGTCGCGTCTATCTTAGCTCCGATCACGAAAGGCACTGCGAGAACGGCCATGGCAATGCGAGAGGAAATAAAGCGAGTGATACATGCTGCGACACCCGTATGTCGCAGCAGCTCTACTCAAACGCTGCTGGTGTTGGGCGAGCTCCTTAGCAACGCACTCGACAGAATCGATGAACTCGAGAAGAAGGCCAACGTTCAAACGGCAGACAAGCGCTGATCGCCACCCGATCTCATTGCTCAAGTTTTTCCGGCTACCTGGAACGCCGCGAGGTTAGCCACAGGCGAGATCCACAATGGGTTCACAAGTGGAAAGCCCAGCGCTCCCCAACTCAGCGCCGACATCGAAGCGGGGCGACACACCGGAGGGCTGTTCGCCAGCATCTGAAGAGATTCGGATATCAGATTTTATGGAAGAAGTCAGTCAGCGACCCAGTCCAGGTAAGGAGCCGCTGATACGTCCACCCAGCGCGCCGCGGAAACGTTTGCGTCTGCATTGACATCTCTAATTCGCAGCATCGCTCTGCGCACTTCCCTTCGAAACCCTCTCAACTACCGCTGGCCGAATATAACTTCCAACAAGTACCTCAATCTCATCACCTTCCTCCGCACCCAACAGCGCAGAAGCGACCGGCGTGAGATGATGCACAATCCCTTGAGACGTGTCGGACTGTCCCTGGCTAATTGTTACGTTGATGACCTTCTTGTCATCGGTCAAATAACGAAATCTCACGGTGTCACCGATCTCAATCCTACGTTCACTGCTAGGGCTCGGCACCTCCCTCAAACTAGGCACAACGATTGCGCCGCCCGGTTGTCTAACAGGCTGCCCAACTTCCTCTTCGCCGGCTTTTGTACTAAACTCCTTCTCCCGAAGCTTCAGGGCAGCAAGCTGACTAGCTATTGTCGCGCGGAGCTTTTCCGCTTCCTGTCGAGGATTATTGAACCAGTCGGTCGACCAAATTCGGTGAAGCTTCCAACCAAGCCCCTCCAGAATTTCCTGCCTTAGCCGGTCGCGGTCACGCGCGGACTTGGCCGAATGATAGGTTGCCCCATCACACTCTACCCCAAGAACGAATCCATGCGGCCAATCTGGATGGCGGACGCCAATATCGACGAAATAGCCAGCCACCCCCACCTGCGCTACTGGCGTGCAGCCCATCGCCCGAATCTGATCAGCGACGAAGATCTCGAAGTCCGAATCTGCCTCGCGTTCAGTGATATCTCCAGCGTCGAGAACACCGCTTGCGGAATACTCCAGCCAACGCTTGAGCATGTGCGCGCCAGGATTGCTGTTCTCCTCCGCCTCGATATCGGTAGCTGTCATAGACGAGAAGGTAACGATCTTTTGCTTGGCCCGGGTGAATAGAACATTCAAACGCCGCTTTCCAGCAAGCCCATTGATTGGACCGAAGCGCTGCATTACGCGAGCACCCGGCTCCTCCGCTCCGTAAACCGTTCCAATAAATATAACGTCGCGCTCATCACCCTGTACGTTCTCAAGATTCTTGATGAAGAATTCTTCGAGGCCATCGTTCCTGTCACTCCAAGTGTCAAGATACTTCTGAACCGAGCGGTTGTTCGCGATAGCATACTCGAACTCTTCAATGATGAGATCGCGCTGCTTCTGATTTAGAGTAACGATGCCGAGAGACCTATCGGGGTCCGTCAGCATAAACTCGACAATAGCGTCAATCATCACCTTCGCTTCAACGGGATTTGTGCCGGCTTTATAGCGGCCTTTCACAGCCCTAAACTCGACCCCCATGCGCGCGTTCGTCTCTGTTGGAGACGGGAACACGATCAGGGCATCATCATAGACCAACCTGTTTGAGAACTTGATGAGACCCGAATGGCGAGAACGATAATGCCAACGCAAACGACGAGCTGGACGGAAGGCGCCATTCGCCATTTCCAGGACCGACTCGTTTAGAACCGCTTCGTCCTCGTCTACCTCTTCGTCTTCTATCACCGACCTGAAAAAGTTGCTCGGCGGAAGCTGGTTGGTATCTCCAACCACGAGCGCTTGGGAACAACGCAACAGGGCCCCAATCGCAGATTCGGGAGGCATTTGAGATGCCTCGTCGATGATGCAAAGGTCAAATTGAACGCTTCCTTTGGGCACGTACTGGGCAACCGCGAGCGGTGACATCATCCAGCAAGGCTTAAGCTCGATCAGCGCCTCACCTGCGCGCTGCGTCAAATCACGGACCGGTATAAATCTTTTCTTCTTGCTGATCTCATTTTCGATCAGGGCCATATCTGTCCATGTGGACTTTCTGCCCACCCCATTTCCCATAGGCGGGCGAGCGGTCGCTTTTACTTTGGCGCGAAGCTGCGCGCGCGACAGACGAATAATCTCCCGATCCTTCTCGGCGAGAGCGACTCTCAGCTCTTCCAGCTTTGCGCCTCGGTAGCGGGCAAGCTTGCGGCCTAGCTGCACAAATACAGCTTTAGCCAATTGACGCATCGCAAGCGCTTCGGCCTGAAGACCAAGCCCGTTCAATGAGCCTTGCCTTAGCTTTTCTTGAATAAGAGGCATTAAGCCTTCGGGACCGGCATCTGTAAGAGCGGTTGCAAAGGCCGCAAAGGCGAACAGGCCGTTTCCGTCCAAGGACGCCTGCTCGAATACAGAGGCCAGTTCCGATAGACTGCGGCCACGCGTAAGTGCGTGGACTTCGATTTTCGCGACGTCGGCTAACTTCGCTAGAGTAGCCGTGAGTTGATCATCTGCAGATAGTGCAACACCAATCGCATTCGACGCCGCTGCGGGCTCCCCTCGATCAAGAATGTTCGAAAGACACTCGGCGTGATTCGCGACCGATTTGGCCCAGGCGCTCAGCGCTTCCAAGTGCTTTCGTTGCGTCCTGTGTCCATCAAATCTCTCACGCAAGAGTTCCCGTATTGGCTGATGGTCGTCGAGTCTTTCTCGCCCCGAAAGCAACGCTTCCAATCGCTCCTTCAAATTCCGGATCTCGACGACCCCGATCCGCTGATTTGTTACGACTTTGGCGATGGGCCCAAGTTCAGCGATGACCCTTCTAAGGCGTGCTGCCTCTTGTTCTGCGGCAGCAATCCGCTCGTCCAGAGAAGCGAAGCTGATCGAAATCCCGGTCTTTGGAATTGCCGGTAACAGTTCCAACTGATTCAACGCGCCGTCGCGCAAGAATTTGCGCAACGAGGTTTGCTCGTGGCCGCCAAACTCTGCAGAAAGCACCTCGAAGAACTGCGCTGCGCGACCGAACGGCTCAAAGTCGGTGTCGAGGCCACGATAGTAAAGCCCAAATAGGCCTGTAGCTTCGGATTGTCTGACGAAGTCGTCGGACTTACGCCGAAATGCAACAAGTTCGTCGAGATTTTGGAACGCATCTATCTTAGAATATTTAGGCGAGCGCGAAATCGCCATGTATATTCGTTTGGCCTCGCGATACTTGGACGAGAGAAATCCGAATGGGCCCGCAGTTCGGAGGCTCGTCGCGCAAGCAATGAGCCGCTCGGTTGGAATTTCCACGGAGAGCGACATGCGCTCCGACAATCTCGCCCGCTGCTCCTTTAGCTGCCGCCCCTCCTCGCACAACCTGCGCAAATGATAGTGAGCATTAGATTCTGAAAGCTTGCCATTGCGTATGGAGAGTGCTTCACGGCCAACATCCCGACATAGAGCGTGCGCCCTGCCGATATCATCTAGGGCCCAGTCCTTGGCAGCTTCGTAAGCGGCCACAAGCGGCGCCAATTTGGTCGAGATCTCACGCGCCCTCTTAGCCGACTCCACGCTAGCTTGTAACGCCTCGGTCAGGGCCTCTTCGCCAATTTCAGCGAGCGACTCGCGCTCACAAATCTCCTCAAGCTGCCGGATCTTTTCCAATACTGCCGTGTCTGGCACCTCCGAAAGCTCAGAGGCTATTCGATCTGCCGATGCGCTTAGATCAGCGCATTGTTGGAGAAATGAAGCGAGCAGCTTTGCTCGACCTTCAGCAAGTACGTTTCGAACGAGCTCCGTCGGATGTTGTCGCAAGTGCTCCAGGCATGCGGAAAGCGACTTACGAAGAGTCTCTAAGTCAGGCCGAGCCTCCTTTTCAAGAGCCCAGGGCTCGAGCGCTTTAAGAGCTGCTGCGAGCTCCAGCGCTTCGCCCGAAGCTCGTTTCGCGATCGCGCATGCTTCTTCGACAGTGAACCGCTCCGGGTGAATGAGCCGCGTGTCCTTCCAACTCGGCCCTGCATTAAGGGTTTCAGCATGAGCCTTTTCGATCTGCCGGCCGAGCTGAGCGAACCTGGTCAGTCCAGTCGCTGTTTGCATCTCTGGCCGGAGCTTACAGAGCTCGAGCGTCTCGCTCGGAATTCCCGACAAGCGATCGCTGGTTGCAATGCTCTTTCCGAGAATAGCGTGTACGGTCAATCCTGATCGATCAAACTCGGTCGTCAGAAGTTCAATGTACTCTGCAAGCTCTTGCCGGATACGACGGTATTCTTCGATCTTGCTATCATAATCCCGAACGGCCGGCGTCTTCTCCATATCGAGTCGGGCTCTTACCGACTCGATCACCTGTTCGCGCGTCGACTTTTCAGCCTGAAGCGGCAACAAGAACTCACCTAGGCCGACTGCCTCGAGCCGAGCTTTGACCACATTCAGAGCTGCAAGCTTCTCTGCCACAAATAGAATCTTCTTGTTCTCTGCAAGAGCTGCTGCGATTACATTCACGATGGTCTGTGACTTGCCCGTGCCAGGCGGCCCCTCGACGGCAAGATTTCTGCCATCGGCGATATCGACCAGAACGCTGAACTGCGATGAGTCAGCATCCATGACTAGGCACGGTACTTTGGCCTCGATTTCCGGCTCATCAATCCCATATTCTTCCGCAAAGGGAGAAGCACCAGCGGATTCTGAGCCGGCAAGAAGTGACTGCACTATCTCGCTTTGTGGAAAGTCCGACTGACTGGGATCGAGATCGTGATACATTGCCATTCGAGCAGAGGGAAAGACACCAATGGCCACCTGGCGCCTAACCCGCCACTTTTTTCCTTTAGGGAGAACTTTTCCCACGTCGGCCAGATAAGTCTCGACTGAGGCGCCCTCGAACTTTGGCATTTCGACGGAAAAATCGAGCCTCAGCTTCTCGGCGAGTACGGCATTCAGCTCGGGCTCATCTCCGGTGCCAGCAAGGAAGAATTTGGCTCCCTGCGGCGTCCGCGTGCGCTTCACTTCTACCTGTAAGAGGATGAGGGGCGCGAACGAACTTTCGTTCCGCTCGACTTCCGCCCATTCCAAGAACCCGAACGCGACTTGAAGCACATTCGTACCGGTTTCCTGCAGCCAGGTCCGGCTCTTAGAGATGATGGCGTTCAGCTTGCGCTCCAGATCGGACGGGAGCAACAGCATCTGAATCTTATCGTCAGTATGCCGCCCGTCGGCATGCTCGGCATCGATCGGCGGCAGATCGTAAGAGGGGAGTATTCCGTTGTTCTTGGCATGCTGACTGAGGTTCACCTCAGACTTTTGTACACGCGGGGCCATTCCGAGTTGCTGCCGCAGCCGATCTCTGAGGTCGCGCTCCGCGGCGCGAGTTTTATCGAGATAGTCATCGCCGTCTCGATCCACGGCTTCCATGGCGGCGACATAGGCGTCGTCTGTTAGCCGCGCATTGATTAGCGCGTCCCTGAAAGTAGCGGTCTGCTCGTCACGAGGATCCTCGTCGATGGGCGGGAGAGGTACGAACTGTAGCTGATCCCCATTGCACAGCTTGAAGAACAGGACGTCAGGGAGCTCGTCTACAGCCCTCAAATGAGAATTCGAGCGCGGCCCTAGTTTTGTTGAAATGAGTGGATTACGGCGGCTCAGATCAAGCAGCTTTGGACGAAGATTCTCGATTCTCGTGCGGACGAGCGCATCTAGCCCGTCAGAGCTGGGCGATTTTCCCATGGAACAAGCCTCTAATAGCCCGACATCTCACCGCTAGCAGGATGATCCTGCGGCGCGACACTGAGCGGACGACGGCCTGTTCGAGCGGCCTCGAGCAATGAAGTGAAAAGCCCCGGACTGAAATTCACGATAGCCCCCAAAATCCCGCAGTTTGTTCCGCGGGTTATGCTTGGTTGTTCAATCTTTATGTGCCAGCCGCGCGTTGTGTCCAGAAATTTCTTGCGCATCCACGACGAAAGTCGATCCGTGAAAGCACGGGTGCTTGCCGGGGCCGCTCGGCACGGGCGGGCTTGCTCCCGTACGCGATAGCGAATCGCTGATCAGACGTTATGAAAAACATCGGCCCTCAGCCACAACGGAAACTCTCAGACGCGCCGCCTCTTCCCGAGAGTTAGCCTTCTAAACCACAATCCGTAGCGGCGTTGCCCTTGCAAATACCGGCTTCGCGACCAACCCCCAATTCCAAGGCAAACCCAGTAGTACAGATAGCTTCTTGCAGCACGGTTAAGTGGTGCCCTTTAATGCGCTAGTCCGACGCACCGTAGCACTGGCGCCCCCCGCACAGAGCCACCCGCACGGAGCGCCGGAGAGAGGCAACCCACTCTCTCGTCTGACGTTACCAAAAACCTCTGGACACAACGCATACGTGTGCAGCATACCAACCATGGGAGCTGAGAAAACTTATTCGCCGAAGCACAGCTAGCGGCGTGGGGGGCACATTGTGAACTTTGATCCGATACTCTTTGCACTTTTTTTTAGCGCGATTGCAGCCGCCATGGCTTCGTGGGCTGCCTTTCGCCCTCTGAACATCTCGCCGCAACTCGACCCCCTTGTTCACGCGGCTTCGGATTCATATGAGCGAGTCAGAGGTACCATCTCGTCAGAGATGTCCAGAAGCCGAGGGGAGGCAGAGCAACGTGGGCGAATGCTGCGAGAGGAGACCACAAGAGGCATCAGCAACGGCCTGGCCACCATTAGTCAGACCTCTCAGGCATTGCGGGAGGAAGTGACTAAGCAGGTGAGCACGTTTGCAGATACCATTGGCAATTCGCTTTCGGGCTTAGGGGCTGCTCAAACAGAAAAGCTCGATGGGGTCGTGCAGCAAGTTCGCTCCTTGGCTGAAGCTAACGAGCGACGGTTGGTCGAAATGCGGACCGAAGGGCAAGAGAGCGGCAAAGCCCTGCGCTATGAAGTAACCAAGCAAATGGGCGCGTTTGCTGAGACTCTTAGCACTTCGCTTTCCAACCTGGGGACCGCTCAGACCGAAAAACTCGATAACGTTGTGCAGCAGGTTCGGTCCTTGGGCGAAGCTAATGAACGCCGGCTACTTGAAATGCGAAATGAAGGTCAAGAGAGCGGTAAAGCCCTGAGGGACGAAGTGACCGTTCAGCTCAAGACGCTGGGCGAGGTCTTGGGAAAAAATCTGGCGACGGGAGCCGAAACTCAACGAGAGCGACTGGAGGGAATTGCCAATGAGATCCACAATCTAACGCGCCGAAGCACCGAGCAGAGTGAAACACTACGACAGGTCGTCGAAGCGAAGCTGACGAGCCTTAGAGAAGAAAACTCCGCCAAGCTCGAAGAGATGCGCCTAACGGTCGACGAGAAGCTACAGAATTCTCTTGAGCAGCGGCTCAGCACCAGCTTTAAGATCGTCAGCGACCAACTGGAGCAGGTCTTCAAGAGCGTCGGCGAAATGCAAACACTCGCGACAGGCGTTGGCGATCTGAAACGAGTTCTTACGAACGTAAAGAACAGGGGGACCTGGGCTGAAGTCTCGCTCGGTAATCTGCTAGAGCAGATCATGGCTCCGGAGCAATTTGAGCGTGGCGTCGAGGTTAGACCGGGAAGCGGCGAGCGGGTCGACTTTGCGATCAAGCTCCCAGGAGCTGGCTCTGATGGGCCAGTGTGGCTTCCGATAGACGCAAAATTTCCTTCCGAAGATTATGAACGACTTGTCGAGGCTTCGGAACGAGGTGATTCGGTCGGCATCGAGAACGCTCTAAAGGGCATCGAGCAGCGCATAAGGCTTGAAGGCGCCTCAGTCGGCAAGAAGTACATCTGCCCGCCCCACACAACCGACTTCGCGATACTCTACCTTCCGACTGAAGGATTGTACGCAGAGGTAATTAGACGGCACGGTTTGGTCGACGAGCTTCAACGAAGCTGCAGAATCGTCGTTGCGGGACCAACGGTTCTCCTTGCAACCCTGAACAGTCTCAGGATGGGATTTCGAACATTAGCAATCCAGAAGCGCTCTAGCGAAGTGTGGGAGTTGCTAAGCGCTGTTAAAACAGAGTTCTCAAAATACGGAACTGTCCTCGATAAGGTACAAAAGAAACTGACCGAAGCGTCGAATCAGATCGAGCTTGTAGCGCGCCGCAAGAGAGCGATAGATAGACGGCTACGCGGCGTCGAAGAAGCCGCAGATTCTCAGGTCGAGCAGCTGTTGCAACTAAATGAGCTAAGCGAAGGCGATCTGGTCGACGATCATGATTCCGATGAAGATGACCTTTTGGCCAGTCAATCGGTGGCGTTGCCAAGCCTGTCCTGACTTTTTCTGACCGGGTCCGAGCATTTGCGCCGGGCCCAACCGTCACGACCTTAAACCTTGCCGAGACGAATGAGATGCTCGATCGGATCGGCTGCTCTGGTCATTCGCTGAAAGCAAATCGGGAAAAGACGCCTACTGCAGGCAGACTGCATAGCCACGATTTCGATTCCTAGTCGCTTCATGGGCGACAGTGGTCGGTCGCTGCAACCGTCGCGTATGAGATGTTATGGAACATCGCGGCCAAGCCTACGGGTAAAGAAGTGACGACCTGCGAAGTCGTGATCCATAGGCGCGCGTCCGAGCTCATTTTGCTGCTCAACATTATGCCATAGGCGCGTGATTCCCGTGCTAAATATTCTTGCGTACGCCGAGTCGACGGCGCCTTCGCGAGAACAGGACGAACGAGCCGGATTCTGGCGACGTTTCCCTTAGATCAGAAAGCAAAAGATGGCCTTCGGCGGGACCTGACTCGCGCAGTCCAGCTACCGCGGCCCACACCACATCAGTTTCCTCATCGCGAATCTTCTCATCGCCGAGGGTAGGGTTCCAATCTCCCTTCCCTGCGTCGAAAAGATAGTCGAAACCCAGCTCAAGACTCTTCGAAACAAGCGCGCGGACCTGCTGCTTGCCCGGGCTCAGCGTGGGTCGAAATGGCTGCACGGCGGGCTTCAATTGAGGTTTTGCTGGGTCTTCGATGAACCAATCTGCCTTCACTTCCGCCGAACCCGCCGCAGAATCAATCGCTTCGACCTTGCCGAGTAAAGCTGTGTCAGAGACAACAGATCGCGATAAAGCTTCGGCAGGTGTAGCCGGCACAGTCGCGAACAGATGCAAATGCACTTCCGTGTTTATGGAGTTGACTTCGGTGATCCGCATATCGAGTTCAAAATATATACGATCTCCTGGAGACGGCATTCTTCCCTGGGGTGCTTCAGCGAACAAAATTACGGTGCGGGTGCCTTCGTCGTCGCGCGGCATGTCCGTGGCATCAATGCCGAGCTGCTCAAGATAGTCGCGAAGCCACTGGGCATACGCCGCCTTGAGTGACGGGTCATACGGAACGGCTTGCCGAAAACTCTCAGCTACGTGTCCTCGGACCTCGTCAAAGACCGGGTCCGAGGATGCTCCTTCAAGCAGCACACCCGCCTCGCCATTAAGGCCTCGAAGAGCGAAACCCGTTAGGTTGTGCGAGCCGACGAAGGCCGTTGCCGTACCGTCCGGCATCTCAAAGAAGTAGATCTTGCTGTGAAGCATCGGGCGATAGCGAGCGAATGGATGCTTGCGGCCCCCTGTCGCGCGTGTGTGACCGAGATGAACTCGTGCTGCTCCGGTCTGCAGTCCGGAGCTAATCAGGCCATCCAGAGCCTCGAATGCCTTAAATGTACCGGCGCCAAGCACAAGGCGCTTTATCTTGCTCGAAACGCTCTTGGCGCGCAGCGCATCCACACCGTCCGGTGTAGCAAATCCGGATACGATCTCGGCGGTCCGGCATCCGGCCAATCGGTTACGAATGATTGAGGCGATCTCGCGCTGCGGGCGCGAATGCAGGAACGTAGCGGTGACGCTCATTCCGCTGCCTCCAATTCGCGATCCTCGGCCGGCGCCAAGGCTTCAGCTAAAAGCGCTTCGAGCAGGCGCCGGCGGAGGGAGGCAGTGGCGACGAGGTTCGCCTCCAGCCGATCGCATAGGGCCATCAGCGCCTCGACCTTCTCAACGATGCGACGTTGCTCGGCGAGTGGTGGAATCGGGATCGGAAGCGGTTTCAAGTTTGCCGCTTTGATGCCCTTTGCTGTCATCCCAGTCGCGTGCTTGTCGATGAGCAATTGCATCACGTCGCTCATCAAAGCAAACATCAAGAACTTGGTATCGATCTTCGCGTAGGGCTGAAAGCAAATAGCCCGTTGTGCTAGCGCAAATGGCTCCTCGATATCGTTGAGGCAAATGTTTGCGAGCGGCGCCTCGGTCGTGAAAAACAAGTCGCCAATCTCGGGGAAACCGCGCGTCATCCATAATTTGAACGTCGCCTTCGATATGTATTCGCGTGGCTCGCGGTTTAGGTAACCCATGCGAATGTTCTTCGCAGTGATCAGCGGGATGCCCCCGTCTGTCTTGGGCGGCGTGTTTCCGCGATAGTCGATGAACAAAAAAAGATTCTCGAAGGACTGAACCGCCCATCCGCAAGGAAGCGGCATCGTCAATTCATCCGGCACCGGGTCGGGCTCCATCTTGATCCGGGCATCCCCCGTTTTTCGCTTCTTCTCCTCCTTTCCTGCCGCGATCCGCTTCAGCAACTCCGAGGCCGGTTCGTCCTTCGGGTCCTGCGGGACCAGTTTGCCACGAACGGCAAGATTGAGGATGGTTTGGCGCAGGGCCTTGATCTGGTCGGGGCGCGCCGCAAGCGCCGGCAGTGCGTTGAGCGCGAAGCGAGCGTCAGTCTGGAAGGTGTCGGGATCGGGCGCCTGGAGGCGGGCGAGGCTCGCCGCCGTCAGCCGGTCGCGCACCGCTTCCCGGCTTCCCCGCGCCGCCTCCAGCCGGTCGCACAGACCCATCAACTCATCGAGCTTGGCGACGATGCGATGCTGCTCAGCGAGGGGCGGGATGGCGATGATCTGATCGTATGCCTCGGAACGGCTCAATCCGGGCTTCACGCCCTTTCCTAGCTTGTCCAAATCGAGCGCCGTAAGAGCGTTCAGCAGAAACTGAAGATTGAAAAACGACGGAGCCTCGACGAAGTAAGCAACGTCTGTTGTCCACGACGGGCCATCGCAGAGGTTCAAGGCACCCGCCGATCCCTTGCGACCTACGATGATCGAAGGGCGCACGGTTAGTGGCTCCTCCGTGAACCCGACTATCCCGTTTGAACCGTACACAGGCACGGGGCCTTCGTCCAATCGTTCGCTGGCCTTTAAGCCTTTCCCGTACTGAAACTCTAGGATCGACCCGATCTTGGCCAGACGCCATCCGTACGGCAGATCGGCATGGTCCAGATTCTGCTTCGCGACTAGCTTCAGCAATTCCGACGACGGCTCGTCCCTTGAGTCTTGCGGCACGAGTTTGCCGCGCACGGCGAGATCGAGAATGAAGCGGCGTAGGCGGCCAGTCGCCTCAGTCGCGTCGGCAATCTTCGCGTAGTGCATCAGAAGACGTTCTGCGTTCATCGCGCGAGCGCCTCAGCGAGGACCGCCTTCAACTGATCGCGCAAGGAATCCGTCTGGGCTTCGGAGGCAGCAAGTTCAGCCAATAGCGCTTCGGGATCGCCGTGATCGTCCGCTATAGTATGGGGGTTCTTAATGTCGAGATTGTAGCCGCGTGCCCTAACCTCCTCGGCGGTGACGCGCCACGCCTGAGGATTTTCCTCACGCCCCTTCCGCTCGTTCCCGCCCCACCAGGCGACGCAGTCCTGGAAATGCTCCAGCCGGATCGGCTTCGTCATCGAATAGGCTTTCTGGCCATCGGGCACGCGGTGTTCCCAGAACCAGATATCCTTGGTCGGAGTGCCCTTCTCGAAGAACAGCAGATTGGTGCCGATTGAAGCATAGGGCTTAAATACCGAATTGGGCAGGCGCACGATGGTGTGGAGGTTGCACTCCTCCATCAGATGCTCCTTGAGCCGCGTCTTGACACCCTCGCCGAAGAGCGTGCCATCGGGCAGCACCACGGCGGCACGGCCGTCTGCCTTGAGCAGGCGCACGATCAGAGCGAGGAACAGATCGGCCGTCTCCCTGGTGCGGAAGGTGGGGAAATTGTTCTCGATGCCGTCTTCCTCTCGCCCCCCGAATGGCGGATTGGTGAGCACGATATCCACCCGCTCATCTTTGCCCCATGAAATCAGCGGCCGGGCCAGCGTGTTGTCGTGGCGCACGAAGCTCGGGTCTTCGATGCCGTGCAGCAGCATGTTGGTGACGCAGAGCATGTGCGGAAGCTGCTTCTTCTCTACCGCGCGCAACGCGCCGTGCATCTTTTCGCGCTGCTTGGGTGTTTTGACGTAGTTCTTCTCCATGTGGCGGATGGCACAGGTGAGAAAGCCGCCGGTGCCGCAGGCGGGATCGAACAGGAGTTCGCCAGGATGCGGATCGATCCGGTCGGCCATGAAGGCGGTCACGGCGCGCGGTGTATAATATTCGCCGGCATTGCCGGCCGATTGGAGGTCGTTGAGGAGCTGCTCATAGAACTCGCCGAAATGCCGTCGCTCGTCGAGATTGTTGAAATCGATCTGATCGATCTTGTTGACCACCTGCCGCAACAACTGGCCGGATTTCATGTAGTTATAGGCGTCCTCGAACACGTCGCGCACTACCCGCCGCCGGTCGCCCGGCTTGCCGGTGAGCTTCAGCTCTTTCAGCGCCGGAAACAGCTCCTCATTGATGAAATTCAGTAGCGGCTCGCCGGTGATGCCCTCGGGGTCTGCCGCCCAGCTGCGCCACTGATATTGCTTCGGGATCGGCGAGCGGTAACCGTCTTTGGTCAGTTCGAGTTCCTGATCCTGATCGTCGATGATCTTGAGGAAGAACATCCAGGTAAGCTGGCTGATGCGCTGCGCATCGCCATCGACGCCGACGTCCTGGCGCATGATGTCTTGAATTGATTTGACGGTAGTGCGGACGATCATGACTCAATAGCCTTGCAGTTTGGCGAAAATCGCCGCCTCGATGTCGCAGACGCGCAACCCTGTGGCTTGCGTCTCGCTAAGCCGGCCCGATCCGCGAACGGCAACCAAAATCATTTGGCAATCGCTCAAGAATTCCGCATAGCCGGTCGCGGTTTCGGCATAGCCGAGGCCGCTGCGGATTACACTATCCAGTATCACCGCCCGCGTCGGCTCCAGAAACCGCATTTGCTTTGAGGCAAAGGACTGGCCAAGATTGCGCAAGCGCCGAATACGCTCAACACCCTTCGCCACCTCGCCACCACGAGCGAGTGCAACGCCCTCCGATAAAGCCAAAGAAACTTCATTCGGCGAATTGTTGTCGCGTACTCGGCCCATTTGCCTGTCGCCGCCGCCCCATTTGCACACACGCTGCACGAAATCGGCCGATGCTTCTGGCTCAAACCCTGTTTCGATCAAAGCAAGGCCCGCCGATTCAAGTTCATGTGCGCCGGGATAGTTATCGGCGTGCCGAACGAGAAGGTCCGGAATTTCCCTCGGATGGAGCTCAAGCCGAACTATGCAAATACGCCCGTCGAACTCTCTAATCGGCATTCTCAAGCGGTCTCCTGATAGAGCGCGTTCTGCATCTCGTGGACGGCCTTCTCAAAGCCCTCCTTGCCGCCGAACGCTTTGATAAGTTGGACGACGCTCCCCATCGCGGTGAAGGGCGTCACCTTCAGCACGTTGGCGTCATCGAGATTGAGCACGCCTTCGTCGTGATACTTTTCGAGCAGCGCATCGAGAACAGCGCGGGCCTGCGGCCCGTATTTGGTGAACACGTCCCGCTTCCTGACGTTCTCGGCCCGCTCGCGCCGCGTCAACGGCTTCTTGTCAAACGCGATATGGCAAATCAGATCGAACGGATCGAGGTCCTTACCAAGCTCTTCGGCGATGGGATCGAGCGGCAGGCCCTCGGCTTCCAGTTCCTCGATGACCGCCTGCTTGCGCTCGGCCAACTTCCAGCGCTTGAGGAAATCGTCGAGGCTGGCGAAGCGCTTCTTCAGCGCCGCCTTGGTGAAATCGCGCAGGGATTCGGTGACGAGCTTGCCGTTTTCGTCGAGATATTCGACTCGCTCGGCGACGATTCGGGCACCTACGCCATCGACATAAATCTTGCGCCGCCCCCCATCGGGCGGCAACGGCAAGCCCGGCTGATCGACGATGGTTTCGTCCTCGCCCGGAGTCGGCGGGACTGCGCCATCGCCCTCGGCCGTCGGCGTGTCGTCAGGCGGCGCGATCGGACCATCTTCGCCCGGCTCGTAAATCTGGACAGGATCGCCGTCGAAATCCGGGTCTGCAAAATGTGCGGTCGCGCCGCGAAAATCGATCAGCGTGAAGAAAAACTTCTTCGTATCCTCATGAACGCGGGTGCCACGTCCAACGATCTGCTTGAACTCGGTCATCGAGCCAACGGCACGATCGAGCACGATCAGCCGGCAGGTCTGCGCATCGACGCCCGTCGACAAGAGCCGCGAGGTCGTTACCAGCACGGGATATTTCGATTCTGGGTCGATGAAGTTGCCGAGCTGATCTTGGCCTTCCTTGTCACTTCCCGTGATGCGCATCACGTAGCGCTGGTTTTCCGCGACCAGATCGGGGTTCTCGTTGACGAGCGCCTGCCGCATCCGGGCCGCGTGTTCCTCATCGACGCAGAACACGATTGTTTTCTGGTAACGGTCGCCGCTTTCCTTGAGGAACTCTGTGATCTTCTTTGCCGTCAGCACCGTGCGGTCGTCGAGCACGATACTGCGATCAAAATCCTTTGTGTTGTAAATCCGGTCCTCGATCTCGTTGCCGTCGCGATCGAGCTGTCCGACTTCCGGGCGATAGCCTTCCACGTCGCGGTCGATGTGAACCTTGACCACCTTGTATGGCGCGAGAAACCCGTCGCTAATCCCTTGCTTCAACGAATAAGTGAAGACTGGCTCGCCGAAGTAGTCGGTGTTGGAGACGTACTCGGTTTCCTTCGGCGTGGCAGTGAGGCCGATCTGCGTCGCTCCGGAAAAATGGTCGAGAATTTCCCGCCACGCCGAATCCGCCGCAGCACTGCCACGATGGCATTCGTCGATGACGATCAGATCGAAAAAGCTGGGCGAAAACTCGCGATATAGCTTCTGCCGGTCTTCCGGGCCGGTAATCGCCTGATAGAGCCCGAGATAGATCTCGAAGGCGGTGTCGATCCGCCGCCTCCTGTCGAGCGCCAGCGTCAAATCAACCGTCGTTCCGTCCTGCCGCTCGATGGTCTTCGAATTGGTGGAAAGCTTCGCCATTGCCGCCCCGAAGGGGCGAAAGTCGTTCACAATCGTCTGGTCGATCAGCACGTTGCGGTCGGCCAGGAACAGGATGCGCTTCTTGCGGCCCGCCTTCCACAGCCGCCAGATGATCTGAAATGCCGTGTAAGTCTTGCCGGTGCCGGTTGCCATGACCAACAGGACGCGGTCGCGCCCCTTGGCGATCGCCTCGATCGCGGCATTAACGGCGTTCACCTGATAATAGCGCGGGGCCTTGCCGCTGCCGTCATCGAAATAGTCCTGAAGCACAATCTTTTCGGCTTCCGCGTCGAGACCCTTCCAGGCGCGATAGCGCGCCCACAGATCGGCGGGCGATGGAAAGGCGTCAAGGCCGAGGTTCGCCTCGACCGGGGTGTTCACGCCGGTGCGGTCGTGAAAGACGAAGCCGTCGCCGTTCGAGGAAAAGACGAAGGGAATATCCAGCGTCGCGGCGTAGTCGAGGCCCTGTTGCATTCCGTCGCCGACCGAATGCGCGTTGTCCTTGGCTTCAATCAGCGCCAACGGAATGTTGGGCTTGTAGTATAGGATGTAGTCTGCGCGCTTAGCCCGGCCGCGACTGACTAGCTTACCGCGGACGATGATACGGCCCTTTGTGAAACCAACTTCCTCGCGGATTTGCAGGATTTCATCCCAGCCGGCGCCGCGCAGGGCCGGCGTGATGAATTTCGTGCAAATGTCGCGCTCGCTCAGCCCTCGCTTATCCATCCCCCGCCCGAACCCCAATTTCGGCAATCTTCGAATGCTTTACAGGCAATAAGTGCGAGGCAGTCCCCCGCCAATCAGCGATTGTAGCCACCGAATCCGGGTACATCTAGTGGGCCTTTCAGTCCAATGGTCGAAGGATCTTCGGGCGTCGGTTTTCGGCTATACTTGGCCCCCTGGTCCTCGCCGTTGGCTTGTGTAGCTCGCCATCGCAGCCTGCGAGGCGCGATCACGAGCTTTTTGAGAAGTGATCTTCTTCCACTCCTACATAGACGGTTGAGCGAGAGGGATCCAAACCGCTTCCCCAATAAGCGCTTGGTTTGGCGGAAAATGCCGTACTAGACCGATTCGGGAGGTACTAAGATTCGGAGAAAATTCGGTTCTCCGGGCCTATCGAGCGCCTAGTTTGATCGACTACGGGATTTCTCCGGCGAGCGAAATGCAGGAAAACGGCCGGATTTTCGACCTGCTTCCAAATCGAAGTACGAAATGACATTGCCTGGCTGGCGGAGCGAAAGGGATTCGAACCGCCGGTACGAGCCACTCAGACCGGGGACATTGCTGACCCAATGGCTTCCTTGCAAATCCCGTAAAACGTTAGTATTTTTTTGCACGGCAGAAGCCGCTAAGTGCTGGCGCGCCCGGAATGATTCGAACGTCCGTCCCTCAGATTCTGAGCGGTGGGCATGAAGATACTACTGCTGCGCGCGCAGCTGTATGACGTTGGCCTCGCTCTCGACGTAGCGGTCCCACGCTTCCATTAGCTCGCGTCGCTTCTTCAAAGCCGTTCCGCGTCGATAGGCTTGCTCCACTTCGTCGCCCACCTTGTGCGCTAGGGCCATCTCCGCAACCTCTCGAGGGAAGTGCGTTTCGTCCCCTGCCCAATCCCGGAAGCTCGAACGACAGCCGTGCGTCGTTATGGCCGGGTATACGGACTTGAGCGCATGGAGCACGGCGTTGTGACCGAGCGGTTTCGTGTGGTCCTTCGACCACTGGCCCGCAAAGACGTAGGCATCCGGGTCCAAGCCTTTCGGCATCACCGCGCGCAGGATCGCGATGGCGCGAGCGCACAACGGCACTTCGTGCGGCCTACCCTCCGGATGGTCCTCCGTCTTCATGCGCTCCGCTGGGATGGTCCAAAGCTTGTCATCGAAATTGATCTCGCGGGCGCGCATGAAGCGGGCTTCGCCGGTCCGCACTGCGGTCAAGATGATGTATTCGGCGGCTAGGTTCACGGCAGTGTCGGCGCCGCTGTGCTTCGTACGAAGCTCTCGCACGATGCCCGGCACGTCCTCGTAGGGTGCGGCCTTGTGGTGCCGCTTCGACTTCGGGGCCTTCGGCAGCAGCTCCTTCAGGTTGCCGCGCCACAGAGCCGGATTCTCGCCCGACCGGAGCCCTTTTGCCCGCGCGGCCGACAGCACCCGCTCAATCCGGCTTCGCGTCTCGCGTGCCGTCCGGGGGATGGTGAGCCATATGGGCGACAACACCGCCAGCACGTCGTTTGTGGCGATGTCCGCTAGGGCCTTGGGACGAAGAGGCTTGCACCGCACCTCCAAATCCCGCTTCCAATCGGCCACCGCGTTCTTCCCTTTGAAGCCCGCCCTGATCGATTCCAAGTAGGAGTCGGCGAATTCGCCGAAGGTCTGGCCCGCTGTTTCGGCGGCCTTACGCTCCGTAGCAGGATCGATGCCACGGCGCAGCAACGCACGGGCCTCTTCGGCCCTCAATCGCGCGTCGGCGAGCGTGAGACCGTCCTTGCCCGCTCCTTTGGCCGGTCCAAATCCAAGCTCAGTTTGCCCGCCGCTCGGACGGAGATATCGGAAAACCCACGAGCGGCGCCCGCCGTCGGCTATGCGGAGGTAGAGCCCCGCGCCGTCGCTATACCTCCCCTTTTCCTTGAGCGTCTCGACCTTGCGAGCGCTCAGCTTAAATGCCAGTCGCGCCATCCGTTCCCACTTTGGTTCCCACTCTTGGCGCCGGTTCCAGCCGGTGCTAGGAGGTGAAGAGCGGTGTACCATGAAGTCTCGGGGTAGCGGAAAGCGCTGCTAAAACAAAGGTTAACGGTCAATGGCGAACCAGGGCGAACTATGACGGACTTTCATCAGGGCTGAGGTGATGCCAGTCGCGCCTTACTTTTATCTGGGGCTCACTTCGTCTTCGTCTTCGCCTTCCCCGCCAGCCAGTCCCGCCCCTCGCCATAGAGCTTCTCGACCTCGGGCCCGATCAGGCCCGGCATGTCGCGCTTGACCTTGTAGCCGATCAGCTCCTGCATGTAGGCGAGATGGCGATAGCCCTCGGGGAGCGCGGCGAGCGCTTTCTGGTCGAGCTGAAGCGGCGCGGCGGGATCGACCGGGTCGATCCGGTCCTTCTCGTAGATCGGCTGGCGGCGAACGATGCCCCACCGGCCCTGCCGCTTCTCCAGGAAATCGTAGAAGCGGCCGGTGCACACGACGTCGCAGAGCACGTCGTGCACCAAAGCCCGCTGCGAGATCGTCATCTTGGTCTGTGCGATGGCCCGCTCACCGCTGAGGTCGATGCTGGTGCCGCCGAGGAAATGCAGGATGCGCACCCCCTTGGCGAAGCCCTCCTGGCTGACGCGCATGAAATCCCGCGCCGATCCCTGAAACCAGGTGGCGGACATCCAGCCCTCGTCGTGCCAGACCGTGGCAAAGCGCTCCCAGTCGCCGGCATCGCGCCACACCGCCCAGTTCTCGACGAGGTCGCGGATGGCGAAGCGATCGAGCAGCTGCGGGTCCATGAGCACATCTCCGATTGGGTCGATGCACGAGGTTTGAGCGGCGAATGCGATGCCGTCAAGCGCCGTAAGCGAACACAAAAAATCCGGCGCGCCTTGCAGCACGCCGGATCAAATGCGTTGCGAACGTTCAGACTACAGGCGCTTCCTTACGCCGCCGGTGCCTTCGGTGTGCGGTTGCGCGAGTTGCGCTGGAAGAACAGCGCCTGACTCGCGACCGCCGATACCATCGCGGGCTGGAACGGTTTTGAGATCAGGAACGCCGGCTCGGGACGCTCGCCGGTGAGGAAGCGCTCGGGATACGCGGTGATGAACACCACCGGGACCTCGAAGGTGCGGAGCAGCTCGTTGACGGCGTCCAGGCCCGACGAGCCGTCGGCGAGCTGGATGTCGGCGAGGATCAGGCCGGGCCGCCTGTTCTTGGCCAGCGCCACCGCATCGGCATGGGTGCGCGCGACACCGACGACGTTGTGGCCGAGATTCTTCACCAGGCTCTCGAGGTCCATGGCAATGAAGGTCTCGTCCTCGATGATCAGCACGTCGGTGGCGATCTCCGCCGCCATCTCGCGTCCGGCAGCGTCCGCGAGCCGCCGCGTCTCGCCCACGTCGGTGCCGAGGATGAAGGCGACTTCCTCTTCCGAAAAGCCCTCGAGCGAGAGCAGCAGGAAGGCCTGCCGCGGCAGAGGCGTGATGTTCGACAACCGCCGCTCCGGCGGCATCGGCAAGGTCGTCACCTCGGCATCGTCGTTGACGGAGACGGAATTCCAGATCTGGGTGAACAGCCGGAACAGGCCGGCGCGCGGCCCATGGCTCTCGTCGAGCACTGACGGATCGCCAAGCATGGCTTCCAACATGGCTGCGACATAGGCGTCACCGGAGGCCTGGCTGCCCGTCAGGGCGCGTGCGTACCGGCGCAACAACGGCAAGTGTTCAGCAACAAGCTGTGAACGGGACATCCCCACTCCATTCATCGTCGGGCCAGACTTGAGGTTACCCTGAGGTCAGCGTTACGCGGGGGGCCCGGGTTCCCCTGCTGCGCTGATTACGCCTCAGCCCGAGAAAAGTTCCGTATTGGGCGGAACTTTTTCTCGCAACTCGCATTGAGCCTATCCAGGGAACGGCTCCCGGTTGAGAAAAATTCTCGATTTTACAGTCACTTAACTCGGGGAAACGTGGAACAGGTCATGAAAGATCTCAAGTCTCAAGCCAGCAAAAGCACGACCCCCGGCAAGGGAGGGCTCACTCCGGAGATCCAATCCCGGATCGGCCATCAGCTGCGCGCCATGTACGACGACGTGGTGCGGCAAGGGGTTCCGGATCGGTTCGCTGAACTGATCAAGAAGCTTGATGCACCGGGAGCGGCCCACCAAGTGGAAAATGAGGGTGGATCCAACGACAACAACAATGGGAGGGATTAATGCCTCTCACGGACTCCCTGCGTAACGACATCCTGGCGGCGGTGCCGAGCTTACGCGCGTTCGCCATCTCGCTCAGCGGCAATGCGGACCGCGCCGACGATTTGGTGCAGGAAACGCTGCTCCGCGCGCTGGCCAACATCGACTCGTTCCAGCCCGGCTCCAACCTGCCGGCGTGGCTGTTCACGATCCTGCGCAACCTGTTCCGCTCCGACTATCGCAAGCGGCGGCGGGAGGTCGAGGACGCCGAAGGCAACTACGCCAAGACGCTGAAGACCCAGCCGTCGCAAAACGCGCATCTCGAATTCGAGGAGTTTCGTACGGCGCTCGACAAGCTTCCACAGGACCAGCGTGAAGCGCTGATCCTGGTCGGCGCCTCCGGCTTCTCCTACGAGGACGCGGCCTCGATCTGCGGCTGCGCGGTCGGCACGATCAAGAGCCGCGTCAACCGCGCCCGCTCGAAGCTCGCCGCGCTGCTCTATGTCGAGGGCGCCGAGGACTTTGGGCCCGACGAGACCGTACGGGCCGTGATCGGCGGCAGCGGCGGCTGACGGCAGGCATCATCAGGATCGAGACGGCATGAAGGCGGCCGCTTCCGCGGCCGCCTTTGCGCGCGTGCGAAAACGTGATCGCGCCAAGCTTGCAGCGCCGATCACTCGTCCACGAAGGTCACGGTGTCCGCGACATTGGCCCGCGAGGTGCGGTAGCTGTTGACCTTGTGCGCGTGGTCGGCATAGCCGAACGAGATACCGCAGACGACACGGCGATCGTCCGGCAGGTTCAAGTGACGGCGGATCAGGCCGGAATGGCGCGCGAGCGCCGCCTGCGGAATGGTGCCGAGCCCGAGCGCCTGCGCGGCAAGCAGGAAATTGGAGACATAGGCGCCGCAGTCGATCGCACCATAGATGCCGAGCGGCTCATTGGTGTGAATGATCGCGACATGCGGCGCGCCGAAGAAATTGTAATTCTCCAGCGCCTGCCTGGCATAGGCCGCCTTGTCACCGCGGGCGATGCCGAGCGTGTTGTAGAGCTGAAAGCCGCTCTCGCGCCGGCGCTCGAGATAGACCCCGACATATTCTCGCGGCGGGGTGAAATCGTAGTCGTCGCCGAGACCGCCCGAGGCCTCCTTGTAGATCGCCTGGCGAAAGCGCTCCTTGGCCGCGCCGCTGGCGATGATGACCTGCCAGGGCTGGCTGTTGCACCAGGACGCGGTGCGCTGCGCGGTGGCCAGCACATGCTCGATGGTGGCACGGTCAACTTCCTTCGGGAGAAAGGCGCGGACGGAGTAGCGCTCGTTGAGGAGCTCTTCGAGCACGCCGATGCGGTCTTGTGTCTGGCTCACTTTTGCATCCATGTTTAGCTCGCGCGCTTCGTAGAGTGGGCAAAGGCGCATAGCGCCGTGCCCACCGACAGACTTATCCCGGAGCATCTGCATATGGTGGGCACGCTTCGCTTTGCCCACCCTACAAGATACAGCGAGAGGTGAGATCAACGTCCCTTGGTCGGGATCTTGTTATACGGCACATCCTTGTCGACGCGGATGTCGCCAGGCAGACCCAGTACCCGCTCGGCGATGATGTTGCGTAAAATTTCGTCGGTGCCGCCGGCGATGCGCATCGAAGGCGAGGACAGCAGCATCTGCTGGAACTGACCCTGCACCGTCTCCTCGTCGCTGCCGGTGAGAACGCCGGCTGCGCCCTGCAGGTCCATGGCGTAGGTGGCGATGTCCTGGAGCATCATGCCCGACACCAGCTTGCCGATCGAATTCTCCGGGCCCGGCCGCTCGCCCTTCGACAGCGCGGAGATCGCGCGGTAGCTGGTGTATTTCAGCCCGCTCGACTTCACCGCCCAGCTCGCAAGCTTTGAGCGCACCGCCGGATCATCGATCGCAAGCCCATCCTCCAGCATCAGATTCGAGCAGAACTCGAACATTTCTGGCACGCCGGTTGCGAGCCGCGCGCCGATCGACATGCGCTCGTTCATCAGCGTGGTCAGCGACACGCTCCAGCCCTCGCCGACGGCGCCGAGGCGCTGGCTGTCGGGGATCACGACGTCGGTGAAATAGACCTCGTTGAACTCCTGCATGCCGTTGGCCTGCTTGATCGGACGCACCTCGACGCCCGGGCTCTTCATGTCCAGGAAGAACATGGTGAGGCCCTTGTGCTTGGGCACGTTTGGATCTGTGCGCGCGATCAGAAGCCCGTAGTCTGAATAATGCGCGCCCGAGGTCCAGATCTTCTGGCCGTTGACGATCCAGTTGTCGCCCTTCTTCTCCGCGCGCGTGCGGAGGCCGGCGACATCGGAGCCGGCCGACGGTTCGGAGAACAGCTGGCACCAGATCTCCTCGCCCGAGGCGAGCTTCGGCAGATATCGGCGTTTTGCATCTTCGCTGCCAAAGGCCATCACGGTCGGGCCGCACATGCCCTCGCCGATCTGGAAAGGCTGCGTCAGCTTGCCGTAGACGCCCTCCTCCTGCTGCCAGATCACGCGCTCGATCGGGCTCGCGCCGCGGCCGCCATATTCCTTCGGCCAGTGCAGGCAGGCCCAGCCCGCTTCGAACTTCTTCTTCTGCCAGGCCTTGCCGACATCGACGATGTCCTGCTTGGCAAGCCGGATGCGGCCGAGCGAGGATTTTGACAACTCGGCATGCAGCTCCTTCGGCGCGTTAGCCTCGACCCATTTGCGCGCGGTCTCGCGGAATGCGGCTTCTTGCGGGGTGTCGTCGAAATTCATGGCGGACCTCTAACCTCTTCCCTTCGTCGGGATCTTGTTGAACGGCACGTCCTTGTCGACACGGATATCGCCGGGCAGGCCCAGCACCCGCTCGGCGATGATGTTGCGCATGATCTCGTCGGTGCCGCCTTCGACGCGCGTACCCGGTGCGCGCAGCAGCATCGCCTGGAAGCGGCCAGCCACTTCGGCGTCTTCGGGGCCGCTGACGATGCCAGCCGCGCCTTGCAGCTCCAGCGCGTAGGTCGCGACGTCCTGGATCATGGAGCCCGCCACCAGCTTGCCGATGGAATTCTCCGGACCCGGCCGCTCGCCCTTCGACAGCGCCGAGATCGCCCGCATGCTGGTGTAGCGCAGGCCGCTCGCCTTCACCGCCCAGTTCGCGAGCTTCGCGCGCACCGCGCGATCCTCGATCGCAGGTCCATCGTCGAGCATCAGGCTGGAGCAATACTCGAACAGCTCCGGAAAACCGGTCGAGACGCCGGCGCCGATCGACATGCGCTCGTTCATCAGCGTGGTCAGCGAGACGTTCCAGCCGTCACCGACCTCGCCGAGGCGCTGATGGTCGGGGATACGGACATTGGTGAAATAGACCTCGTTGAAATCGGAGGCACCGCTCGCCTGCTTGATCGGCCTGACCTCGACGCCCGGGCTCTTCATGTCCAGGAAGAACATGGTGAGGCCCTTGTGCTTGGGCACGGTCGGATCTGTGCGGGTCAAGAGGATGCCGTAGTCCGAATAATGCGCGCCCGAGGTCCAGATCTTCTGGCCGTTGATGACCCAGTCGTCACCGTCCTTCCCGGCCCGCGTGCGCAGGCCCGCGACGTCCGAGCCACCGGCCGGCTCCGAAAACAGCTGGCACCACACCTTCTCGCCGGAGGCAAGCGGCGGCAGATAGGTCCGCTTATGCTCCTCGCGCGCGAATGCCATCATGGTCGGCCCGCACATGCCGTGGCCGATGATGAACATGTGGGAGAGCTTTCCGAACGGGCCCTCCTCCTGCTGCCAGATCACCCGCTCGATCGGCGAGGCGCCGCGGCCGCCATATTCCTTGGGCCAGTGCAGGCAGGCCCAGCCCGCATCGGCCTTCTTCTTCTGCCAGGCCTTTGCGACCTCGAGAGTGTTCGCGTTCTTGAGCTGCGTGCGGCCGAGCGAGGATTTGCGCAGCTCGTCCTCGTATTGCTTGGGTGCGTTGGCACCGATCCAGGCGCGGGCGGTTGCGCGGAATTCGGCTTCCTGCGGGGTGTCGTCGAAGTTCATAACGTTGCCCCTAGCTTACGCCGCGTTCTTCTTCCGCATGCGGTCGATCAACTGGTCTTCCCAATAGGTGAGGCTGCCGAGCCCGAGCGCCGTGGCGCTGGCGCGGCGGTAGTACATGTGGCAGTCGAACTCCCAGGTAAAACCCATGCCGCCGTGAACCTGGATGTTGTTCTTGGCACAGTGCTGGAAGGCCTGCGTCGCGCTGATCCGCGCGGCCGCCGCCGCTTCCGGCAATTCGGCAGCGTTGGTCGAGAGCGCCCAAGCACCGTAATAGCTGTTGGAGCGTGCCAGCGTCGCCGAGACGTACATGTCGGCGAGCATGTGCTTGATGGCCTGGAACGAACCAATCTGACGGCCGAAGGCGATGCGGTCGAGCGCGTAGTCGCGGCCCATCTCCAGGGCGCGGTCGGCGCCGCCGACCTGCTCGAAGGCGCACAACACCGCGGCGCGGTCGAGCACCTGGCTGAGGATGCTCCAGCCGTCGCCGGCAGCACCCAGCGGCTCGGCCTTGCAGTCTTTGAAGGTGATCTCGGCCTGCCCGCGGGTGGGATCGAGATTGGTGAGATTTTTCACCTCAACACCCGCGCCTTTGAGATCGACCAGGAACAGCGAGATATCATTCTCACGCCCACTCGATCCCGTGCGCGCGGCAACCACCGCGAAGTCGGCGATGGCGCCATCGGCCACCGGCTTCTTGACGCCGTTGAGCACGCCATTCGCAGCAGCCAGCTTGACATTCTTCGGTGACGGATTGCCCTTGCCTTCGAACAGCGCCAGAGTGCCGATCGCTTCGCCCGAAGCAATCGCGGGCAGCCACTTCTTCTTTTGCGCGTCGCTGCCGGCGATCAGCAGCGCTTCGGCGGCAAGATACACGGTCGAGGAGAACGGCACCGGCGCATTGGCCCGCCCCATCTCCTCCGCGATCACGCAGAGCTCGAGATGGCCGGCACCCGCACCGCCGAATTCTTCCGGGATCGCAACGCCGAGAAATCCCATTTCGGCAAGACCTTTCCACAGCTCCTTGTCATAGGGCGCCTTGCCGTCGAGCACGATGCGCACCGCCTTGGGCGAGCACTTCTCGTTGAGGAATTTGCGCGCCTGGTCGCGAAGCTGCTTCTGGTCGTCGGAGAAATCGAAGTTCATGGCGGGCTACCTTTTTATTCGTTGTCATTCATTGATGCCGTCATTCCGGGGCGCAACGAAGCTGCGAGCCCGGGGAATGACGAGGTGAGAGCGTTGTGCACTCATCGCAGCACGATCACATCCTGATCCGGCTTGTCCGCATAAAGCCGCTGCACCAGCGCTGCGCGGCGCTCTAAGCCGGCGCGCTGGTTGATGTAGCCCTTGTCGGTGAGTTCGTTGCCGTCGATCGAGGGCGGCTCGACCATCAACATGGCGCGCGCGATGATGCGGCTGCTGGCGCCTTCGCACTCCCGGTTGTGCGTCTCCAGCCCGCGCCTGAAGCGGGCGATTACCTCAGGGTGCTTCACTGCATCCGCAAAGCTCAGGTCAGGATTGCCGACGAGCTGGCGGCAGGCATGCAGGTTTGGCCAGGCGAGCAGGCCGATGAAGGCGCGATCCTGTCCCGCGACCAGCGCGTCATGCACGACGGGCGTCGTCGCCGCGATCGCATCGGTACGGAGCGAACCGACATGCACGAACGTGCCCGTGGTGAGCTTGAAGTCTTCCACCACGCGCCCGGCAAAGATGATGCCCTGCACCGGATCGGAATCGTCGACGAAAATGCCGGCATCGCCGATGCAGTAGAAGCCTTCCTCGTCGAACATCTTCTTCGTCAGCTCCGGCTGGCCGAAATAGCCAGGCGTGACATTGACGCCGCGCAGGCGCAGCTCGTATTTCGAGCCGCACGGCACCATCTTCAATTCGACTCCGGGGAACGGCAGGCCGATCAGGCCGACTCGCTCGGTGTCCCAATAGGTGCCGGTCGAGGTCGGCGCGGTCTCGGTCGAGCCCCAGCCGGTGTAGAACACGATGCGCTCACCGGTCGTCTTCACCGCCAGCGCCTGCATGCGATCGTAGAGATCGTCCGGCAGCCGCGCGCCGCCATAGGCCATGATCGAGAGATTCTTGAAGAAGGAGCGACACAGCGCGTCGTCCTTCTCCATCGCCGCCGCCAGCGCGGCATAGCCGGCCGGCACGTTGGCGTAATAGGTCGGCGAGATCTCGTGCAAATTGCGCAACGTCTCCTCGAACTGGCCCGGCATCGGCCGGCCGTCATCGATATGGAGCGTACCGCCTTCGACCAGCACGGGGTGGAATGCCGCATTGCCGCCCATGGTGTGATTCCAGGGCATCCAGTCGAGCACGGTCGGCAGCGGGCCGCCCGGCGTACGTGGCCGCACCTGCATCATCATCGCCGCATTGGCGCACATCATCTCCTGGGTGTTTATGACGGCTTTGGGCATGCCGGTCGAGCCGGAGGTGAACAGCAGCTTGCCGATGGTCTGCGGCGTGATCTTCGCGATCGACGCCTCGACATCCCTCGTGACCGGCGTCGCCGCAAGCTCGGCAAAGCTGACGCTCTTGACGCCCTCGCAGGAGCGTGCGACGTGAACGACAGTGACGCCGGTGAGATCGATCGCCCTGAGCGCCTTCTCGAAGGTCGGGCCGTCCTGCACCATCACGACGGCCGGCTTGATCAGGTCGAACAGGTATTTCAGCTTGACGTGATCATGGCTCATCAGCGAGTAGGCCGGCGACACGGGAGCCGCCGGGACGCGCGCCTGCATCGCCGCCTGTGTCATCAGGGCATGCTCGATCGAATTGCCCGAGAGGATCGTGACGGGCCGTCCCTCGAGATCGAGGTTCAGCAGCGCTTGCGTCAGCGCATCCACGGTGCGCTTGGCCTCGCCATAGGACACCTTGCGCCATTCGCGGTTGGGCCCGCCGCGCTGCGCGAGCCAGATGCGCTCCGGCGCTTCTTTCGCCCATTTCGCCAGCGATGCCGGGATGTGCTTCTCATAGAGCTGCAGCGGAATGCGCGACTTCAGCACTAGCGTGCCGTCGCCGCGGCGCTCGACGTCGATGTCGCGCGCGAGCCACTCGACCTTGCGAAAGGCGGGCTTCGTCATCACTGCCGCCGCGCTTCCACTCATTTTGCGTCTCCCGGAATTATTGTCCTTTGCGGATCATTCTCGTTCAGCGCTTGATATAGACAGGCTTTCGCTTCTCAAGGAAGGCCCTGATGCCTTCCGAAAATTCCTCGGAACGACTGCACAGGACCTGGTTGCGGTCCTCCATTGCGATCGCAGCTTCCAGCGATCCGGCATCCACGCTCATGTTGAGACATTCCTTCGACAGACGCAGCCCCACGGGCGAGGCCGTCATCATCGCGTCGACATAAGGCGCGGCCGCGTCGTCGAGCTTGTCCTCATCAACGACCTCCGAGACGAGCCCGACCGCTAGCGCGCGCTCGGCGCCGATGAAGCGCCCGGTGAGGATCAGCTCGGATGCCACGGACACGCCGACGAGGCGCGGCAGGAAATAGCTGGTGCCGATGTCGCAGCCGCCAAGACCAAGCTTGATGAAGGCGCAGTTCATCCGCGCCGATTTCGTCGCGATGCGGATGTCGGACGCCAGCGCCAGCGCGAAGCCGCCACCGGCCGCGGCGCCCTGCACCAGCGCGAGAATTGGCTGCGGGCAACGCCGCATCAGCATCACGATGTCGGCGATGCGCCGCTGCGAGTCGAGAGACTCGGTCACACCGGGCGGCTCCTGCTGGCCGGCGCGGCGAGCCATCGCGGCCTTGAGATCGAGGCCCGCGCAAAAATTCCGGCCTGCGCCTTTCAGCACGACGACGCGCGTGTCGCGGTTGCGCTGCAGGCTTTGGAAATAGACGTTGAGAGCATCGATCAGCGCGGGATCGAGCGCGTTGAGGTGCTCGGGGCGATTGAGCGTGACCCGTTCGACGCCGTCGTCATGCTCGATCAGCAGCGGTTGAGACATGGGGACCTCACACATCAATCATGAGCTGGACTGTCACGCTCCCCTGGAGGGGGAGGGTCGATCGCGCGGAGCGCGAGCGGGGTGGGGTGACAGTCTCGCCCCACCGAACAGTGCCCGAGTGGAGAGATCACACCACCCCGGCGCTTCGCGCCGACCCTCCCCCTCCAGGGGAGGGTAAGAAGGGCCGCTTACCTTGGCGCCATGCGAATGGCGCCGTCGAGGCGGATGGTCTCGCCGTTGAGCATCGGGTTCTCGACGATGTGCACTGCGAGCATGCCGTATTCGGCGGCATCGCCGAGACGCGAGGGATGCGGCACCTGCGCGCCGAGGCTCTTGCGGGCCTCTTCGTTGAGGCCCATCAGCAGCGGTGTGAAGAACAAGCCGGGCGCGATGGTGTTGACGCGGATTTTCTGGCTGGCGAGGTCGCGCGCCGCCGGCAGCGTCAGGCCAACGACGCCGCCCTTCGACGCCGAATAGGCGATCTGGCCGATCTGACCTTCGTAAGCGGCGACCGACGCGGTGTTGACGATGACGCCGCGCTCCTCACCGACCGGCTCGATCGTGACGAGCCGCTCGACGAACAGCCGCAGGCAGTTGAACGTGCCGATCAAATTGACGTTGATGATGCGCGCGAATTTTTCCAGCGGATAGACGCCGTCGCGGCCGACGATGCGCTGCGAGCCGCCGATGCCAGCGCAGTTCATCAGCACGCGGGCCACGCCATGCGCGGCTTCCGCCTTGGCGATCGCCGACTTGATCTGCTCCTCGCTGGTGACGTCGGCATGGAGCGCGATGCCCTTCACCTCGGCGGCGACCTTCTCGGCGTTTTCCTTGCTCTGGTCGATCACGCCGATCTTGGCGCCCTTGGCGGCCATGGCGCGGGCGGTCGCGGCACCCAGGCCCGAACCGCCGCCGGTGATGAGAACGGCTACGTCTTTCAACTGCATCGCTTGTACCTTTCCTTGGGCGTTTCTTCTCTGGACTTGGAGGTTCAGCCGGATCATCCGGCCGCGGCAGTTTCCTCGGCTTGCGTGAGGATGCCGCCGCAAATCAGCGTTTCCATGTGCTTGATGTATTGCCGGCAGACTTCGTCGGTGACCGGGCCGACGCCGGTCGCGCGAGACATCGCGTGCCGGCCGAAGAACAGGTGATCGCAAGCGCCGATCAGGCTGGTGTAGAATAGCACCGGATCGGTGGCGCGGAACTCGCCGCGGCTGACGCCGTCGGCCAGCAGGCGGCGGTGGAAGTCGAGCAGCGGCGCGACGAAGAACTTCGACACCTCATCTGCGCATTCCGGCTTGGTCTCGTGCAGGAGATAGTGGATCAGCCGGTTCATGTACGGGAACCGGTAATAGGCCCGGATGATACCGCCGATATGCAGCTTCAGCTTCGCGGTCGGCGTGATCGGCTGCGCCAGCAGATATTCGAGATTCGACAGCTCGGTCGCGGCGTTGCGCTCGAGCAGCGCCAGCAGCAGGCCGTCCTTGTTACCGAAATGGTATTTGACCAGCGCGGCATTGGCGCCGGACTTCTGGGCGATGTCGGAGAGCGAGATCTCGATCGAGGAGCGTTCGATCATCAGCTCGCTCGCGGCCACCAGCAATTTCTCTGCTGTGGAATTCTTCCCGCTGGGGAGCTTGGTCGGTACGCTGGTAGCCACAGAGATCCCTGAACATGCCTCGTGAGGCGCGCAGATAAGCCCAAGCAGCGCCCTATCACAAGAGTTAATTGATCGATTGACTAAATGATCTCGCGCCCCTTAAATCCGTTGCCGACAACCAACCCAATCAAGAATTCAGGGAGAAACCGAATGGCCGAGGCTTACATCGTCGCCGCTGCGCGCACCGCGGGCGGGCGCAAGGGGGGCCGCCTCGCCGGCTGGCATCCGGCCGATCTGGCCGCAAAAGTGCTGGACGAGCTGGTCGACCGCACCAAGGTCGATCCAGCAGAGGTCGAGGACGTGATCATGGGCTGCGTGATGCAGGTCGGCGAGCAGTCCAACAACATCGCACGCAATGCGGTGATGGCGTCAAAACTGCCGGAGAGCGTGCCGGGCACCTCGATCGACCGCCAGTGCGGCTCCTCGCAGCAGGCGCTGCACTTCGCCGCGCAAGCCGTGATGTCCGGCGCGATGGACGTGGTGATCGCTGCCGGCGTGGAATCGATGACGCGGGTGCCGATGGGCCTGTCGTCACAGCTCCCGGCCAAGAACGGTTTTGGCAATTACAAGAGCCCGGGCATTGAGAAGAAATATCCGAACATCATGTTCAGCCAGTTCACCGGCGCGGAGATGATGGCCGAGAAGTACGGCCTCTCTAAGGATGAGCTCGACGAGTACTCCTACAACAGCCATCAGCGCGCGATCGCGGCGACGCAAGCGGGTCACTTCAAGAAGGAGATCGTGCCGCTGGAGATCACCCGTGCCGACGGCAGCAAGGACACTCACCACATCGACGAAGGCATCCGTTTCGACGCAACGATCGAAGGCATCAGGGGCGTCAAGCTGATCGCCGAGAACGGCAAGCTCACAGCGGCGAGCGCCAGCCAGATCTGCGACGGCGCCTCCGGCGTCATGGTGGTCAACGAGCGCGGCCTGAAGCAGCTCGGCGTCAAGCCACTCGCGCGCATCCATCATATGACCATGACCGGCGGCGATCCCGTCATCATGCTCGACGCTCCGCTGCACGCGACCAAGCGCGCGCTGGAGAAGGCCGGCATGAAGATCGGCGACATCGATCTGTTCGAGGTCAACGAGGCCTTTGCCTCGGTGCCGACCGCCTGGCTCAAGACCACCGGCGCTGATCCGGAGCGTCTCAACGTCAACGGCGGCGCGATCGCGCTCGGCCACCCCCTCGGCGGCTCCGGCACCAAGCTGATGACCACGCTGGTCCACGCCCTGCACCAGCGCGGCAAGCGCTACGGCCTCCAGACCATGTGCGAGGGCGGCGGCATGGCCAACGTGACGATCGTGGAGCGGCTGTAAGCCTCATCCATATAGATGGTGTCGTCCCGGACAAGCGCGCCTCTAGCGCGCGCCGATCCGGGACCCATAACCACAGGACGCCGTGGTTATGCTACGCCGGAGCTCCATCTCGTTTCAACAACCACGCCCTGTGGTTATGGATCCCGGCTTTCGCCGGGATGACACCTTCTTTGTTGCGAGACCTTCGCCATGACCCATCCGTCCGTCTACGCCAAGACCACGCCCGACAAGATCGCCTATCAGATGGCCGGCACCGGCAAGGCGATCACTTATCGCGAGCTCGACGAGCTCTCGAACCAGGGCGCGCAGCTCTTCCGCTCGCTTGGCCTCAAGGCCGGCGACCACATCGCGCTGTTGATGGAGAACCGGCTCGCCTTCATGGAGATCTGCTGGGCGGCACAGCGCAGCGGGCTCTATTACACCGCGATCAGCCGCTATCTGAAGCAGGACGAGATCGACTACATCGTCAAGGACTGCGGCGCCAAGGTCGTGATCACCACGCCGAAATGCGCCGACCAGATCAAGGGCTTGATCAAGGGCACGCCAGGCGAGCCGATCTTCTACATGATGGACAAGCCGCTACCGGGCTTCCGCTCCTACGACAAGGAAGCAGGCGCGCAGCCGACAACGCCGATCGCGGACGAGGTCGCCGGCTACGATATGCTGTATTCGTCCGGCACCACGGGCCGTCCGAAAGGCGTCAAGAAGGCGTTCGAGGGCAAGCCGATCGACGAGCCGAACGCATTCCTGCGCGTGCTCTGCGCCAACATGTGCGGCATGAACGCCGACACAATATACCTTTCTCCGGCGCCGCTCTATCACGCGGCCCCGCTGCGCTTCAACATGATGGCGGTCGTGCTCGGCGGCACCTCCATCATCATGGAGCATTTTGACGCCGAGGAATTTTTGAAGCTCGTCGAGAAATACAATGTCACGCAGTCGCAGCTGGTGCCGACCATGTTCGTGCGCATGCTGAAGCTGCCGGACGAGGTGCGCACCAAATACAATGTCTCCACGCTGAAGGGCGCAATCCACGCCGCCGCGCCCTGCCCCATCGACGTCAAAGCCAAGATGATCGAATGGTGGGGACCGATCCTGATCGAGTATTACGCCGGCTCGGAAGGCAACGGCGTCACCGTCTGCAGTTCGAAAGATTGGCTGGCGCACCGCGGCAGTGTCGGCCGCGCCGTGGTCGGCAAGGTCAAGATTCTGGACGAGAACGACAAGGAGCAGCCGGTGGGCGAGATCGGCACGGTCTATTTCGCCGACGCGCCGGCCTTCACCTATCACAACGATCCCGAAAAGACGAAGAAGGCCTACAATGCAAAGGGCTGGTCGACGCTCGGCGACGTCGGTTATCTCGACAAGGACGGCTTCCTCTATCTCACCGATCGCAAGTCCTACATGATCATCTCCGGCGGGGTGAACATCTACCCGCAGGAGACCGAGGACGTGCTCATCACCCATCCTGACGTCGCCGACGTCGCCGTGTTCGGCGTGCCGAACGAGGAGATGGGCGAAGAGGTGAAGGCGGTGGTGCAGCCGCACGACATGAGCCGCGCCGGCAAGGCGCTCGAGGCCGAGTTGATCGCCTATTGCAAGGGCCGCCTCTCCGCTATCAAGTGTCCGCGCTCGATCGATTTCGAGGCCGAGCTGCCGCGCACGCCCACGGGCAAGCTGGTGAAACGCCATCTGCGCGACAAGTATTGGGCGAAGACGGCGGCGAAGATTTAGCGGGAGATTCGTAGGGTGGGTTAGCGTAGCGTAACCCACCACTGTTTGTCTCCACGGAGGCGAAAGAGGTGGGTTACGCCTTCGGCTAACCCACCCTACGCGTCCCGCAACCTCAATCAAACAGGCTCGGCGTGTGGTTCACCAGCGCGCCTTCGATCTCGAGCATCTTCAGCTTCGTCACCACGCCGCCATTCGCCGAGAAGCCGCCGGGCTTGTTGCCGGCCGCCAGCACGCGATGGCAGGGCACGACGATCGGGCACGGGTTGCGACCGAGCGCCTGGCCGACGTCGCGCGACAGCTCGACGCCGCCGAGCCGCTTGGCGATGTCGCCATAGGTCATGGTCTTGCCCGGCGGGATGGTGCGGGCGATGTCGTAGACGCCGCGGTTGAACTCGGGCACACCGTCGAGGTCGAGCGGGATGTCGGTGAGATCATCCGCCTCGCCCGCGAGCAGTTTGACGATGCGATCGATCGCCCGCTGCACCTCGGCGGTCGGCTCGGTCTCAACGGCGTCAGCATGGCGCTGGCTGATGCGGGTGCGGATCTTCTGCTCGCCGCCCATCGGCAATTGCGTGCCGTTGATGCCGCGCGGGCCCCAGGCGATGGCGCAGAGGCCGATCCTGGTGTCGAACAGGGCAAAATGCTGGTCGGTCATGGCTTGGTTCCTGGCTTGCTTCCTCGTCGCAGGCCCCCTCTTTGATCTCCTGCGAAATCTAGGCTTGGAAATAGTTGCGATCCACCCGGTTTCCGGGAATCTTGCACAGGAGTTCCTGTTCCTTCGCGCGAGCCCAGAATGCAAAGCCTCCACGTCAACGGATACGACATGCCCTATCTCGACGTGGGCGAGGACAAAGGCGGCCCGCCGCTGGTCTGCGTGCACGGTTCGCTCTCGGACTTCCGCATCTGGGGTTGCGTGCTCGGACCGCTGACGCAGCGGCACCGGGTGATCGCTGTCAGCTTGAGGCACTTCTTCCCGGCGCGATGGGACGGCCTCGGTGACACCTATTCGATTGCTCAGCATGTCGACGACGTTATCGCCTTCATCGAGAAGCTCGACCTCGGCCCGGTCGACCTGATGGGCCATTCCCGCGGCGGGCACATCTGCTTCCGCGTGGCGCAAGCGCGCCCCGACCTGTTGCGGCGGCTGATCCTCGCCGAGCCCGGCGGCGAGCTCGATGCAAGCCTCGATCCCGATTTCGTCGGCGGCCCCTCGCCGCTGCTGGCGCGCTTTACGGCTTCCGCAGAGAAGATCGCAGCTGGCGACGTCGACGGCGGCCTCGCCGTCTTCGTCGACACGCTGGAGGGCCCCGGCACCTGGCCGCGACTGCCGGCGATGGTGAAGCAGAATCTGCGCGACAACGCCATGACACTGATCGGCCAGGTCCGCGACAATCGCCCGCCGTTCTCGAAGGCGGACGCGGAGTCGATCAAAATGCCGACGCTGTTCATCCTGGGCGCGCGGACCAAGGGCCTGCTGCCGAAGGTGCTGCACGCGCTCGCGGCGCATGTGCCTTATTCGAAGACGGCGATCATCCCGAACGCAACGCATCCGATGTTCGAGCAGGCACCGCAAAAATACTCCGAAGTGGTGCTGGATTTTCTGGCGAGCTGACCCATGCAGACATTTCGCGTCAACGGTTACGACATGGCCTATCTCGAAGTCGGAGACGGCCCGCCCCTGGTCTGTGTGCACGGCACGCTAGGCGACTTCCGCACCTGGTATTCGGTGCTCGGCCCGCTGTCGAAGGCGCATCGGGTGATCTCGGTCAGCCTGCGGCACTTCTTTCCCGAGCATTGGGATGCCGTCGGCGACGACTACAAGATGGCCCAGCATGTCGCTGATACGATCGCCTTCATCGAGCAGGTCCAGCCCGGACCGGTCGATCTGATGGGACATTCGCGCGGCGGCCACATCGCCTTCCGCGTGGCGCAGGCCCGGCCTGATCTGTTGCGCAAACTGGTACTGGCCGAGCCGGGCGGTGATCTCGATGCCAGCCTGCCGGTCCCCGCCGGCACGCCCGCGCATCCGCCGCTCGCCGCGCGCACCGCCCGCTCGGTCGAGATGATCCGCGCCGGCGACATCGAGGGCGCGCTGCAGAATTTTTACGAAGGCATCGAAGGCGACGGCTCCTGGCGGCGCGTGCCGGCGGCGGCCAAGCAGCAACTCCGCGACAACGCACTGACCTTCCTCGGCCAGATCAACGAGCAGCGCAAACCCTACACACTCGCGGATGCGCAGGCGATCAGGGCGCCGACGCTGCTGATTGGCGGCGGCGCGACAACGGGAAGCCTGTCGGTGATGTGGCGCGTGCTGGCCGAGCACATCGCAGGCGCCAAGACGGCGGTGATCCCGAACGCCGGCCACTGGATGTTCGAACAGGCGCCGCTGGAGTTTGCTGAAGTGGTGAACAGGTTCTTGGGGAGTAGGCGATCTCTTTGCCTCTCCCAGAGTGCGGGGCGAGGGAGTGCACGGTCAGTGCCTCCCTCACACGTGTTCACACCTTCCAAACGCCGACCGGCATCTTGATCGTCGCGTTCAGCCGGTTCCAGACGTTGATCGTTGCGATCGAGAGGATCAGCGTGGCGAGCTCGCGCTCGTCAAAATGCTTGGCGGCCGCGTTCCAGATCGCGTCCGGCACCGGATCCTCGCGATCGGCAAGACGCGTGACCGCCTCGGTCAGCGGCAAGGCGGCGCGTTCCGCCTCGGTGAAATAGGGCACCTCGCGCCAGGCGGACACGGCGAACAGGCGTTCATCGGTCTCGCCGAGCTTGCGCGCGACCTTCGGATGCATGTCGACGCAGACGCTGCAGCCATTGATCTGGCTGGCGCGCAGGTGGACCAGTTCCAGGAGCTTTTCCGGCAGGCCCTGTTTGGTCAAATTGCCGAGGGACTGAAGAACATTCATGGCCTCCGGCAGGACCATGACCGGGTGATTCATACGTGCGTGCACCATCTTGCGTCTCCGTTCGAGAATTTCGAAGGTTCCGGTCACATCGACCGGATCGGCTTCGTCATAGGCATGACGGATCGCGATGAGGGAACGTGACCGATGACTGAAGAAAATCTTCTCACCCGCCAGTTCGAGGCCAGCCGGGAGCATCTGCGCGCGGTCGCCTACCGGATGCTGGGCTCCCGCGCTGAGGTCGAGGATGCCGTGCAGGAGGCCTGGCTGCGGGTCAGCCGCTACGATATGTCCGACGTCGCGAACCTGCGCGGCTGGCTGACCACCGTGGTGGCGCGGATCTGCCTCGACATGCTGCGCGCACGGAAGTCGCGCAAGGAAGAGCCGATGGGTCCGCACGTGCCCGAGCCGGTCGACGAGACGCGGGAGCGCGAGGCGGAGATGGCCGATTCTGTCGGTGCGGCGCTGCTGGTCGTGCTGGAGACATTGCAGCCGGCGGAACGGCTTGCCTTCGTACTGCACGACATGTTCGCCGTTCCCTTCGAGGAGATCGCGCCGATCGTGGGACGCTCGGTCGATGCGTCGCGGCAGCTGGCGAGCCGCGCGCGGCGGCGCGTGCAGGGTGCGCCGGTGCCGGAGACGGATCTGTCGCGCCAGCGCGGAATCGTCGATGCCTTCCTCAAAGCTTCGCGCGAGGGCGATTTCGAGGGCCTGCTGGCGGTGCTCGATCCCGACGTCGTGTTCCGCGCCGACCAGGCCGCGGTGCGGCTCGGCTCACTGCCCGAGATCCGCGGCGCCGACGCGGTCGCGCAGACCTTCAAGGGCCGCGCTCAGGCGGCACAGGCCGCGCTGGTCGATGGCGAAATGGGCGTCGCCGTCGTTCTCGGCGGCCAGCTGCGCATCGCGCTGCGCGTCAGCTTCAGGGACGGCCGGATCGCCGGGATCGATGCTACGGCCGATGCCGAGCGAATTGCGACGCTCGATGTGGAGGTGCTCGAGCGCTAGGTAGTAACAGGCCGACGGTGTCTTGCGCCGCTCGGTGGTGGCGCCGAGCGCCTTCAGGCGAGCTTCGGTGAAGTCGGCCATCTTCTGCCTCACCATCCCCGATGGCATCGGCTGGGCCATTATTTTTCTCGAAAAACAACCCCATGCACAGTAGACGGCACTAGCAATATCAATAGCTTAGCTGCTCCGAAATGAGGGACCGGACCATCCTCCGGTACCGCTTGACGCCGTCGATCCCGCAGCGTAGCTTCGAATACGGAATTCCGTATTCCCTCTTGCGCCTTTCGGAGCCGCCGGCGTGATTCCTCTCGACCCGCTCCCGAACCTGATCGACCAGGTCTATGCCCGGATCCTGGAGGCGATCTCCGACCGCACCCTTCAACCCGGCCAGCGGATCCGGCAGAACGAGCTCGCCGACAAGCTCGGCGTCTCGCGCCAGCCGGTGTCGCACGCACTGCATCTGTTGCACCGGCAGGGCCTTGTTGCCGAGAGCGGCAAGCGCGGCTTTGAAGTGACCCAGCTCGACCCCTCACGCATCCGCCAGCTCTACGAGGTGCGCGGCGCCATCGATGCGCTGGCCGCCCGGCTTGCCGCCGAGCGCGCAGGCACTGATGCCGCGGCTCGCGCGCGGCTGGAGGCGGCGCTTGCCGCCGGACGCCGCATCGACCGCAACACGACGCTCGCCGAGCTCATCGTGCTCGACGTCGATTTTCACCGCGCGATCTATCAGCTCGCCGGCAATCCCGTGATCGAGGAGACGATGGCGCCGCAATGGCCGCATATGCGCCGCTCGATGGCGACGGTGCTGTCGGAGCTCGACTATCGCGGCAGCGCCTGGGCGGAGCATGCCGATATCGCCAAACACATTCTCGCGGGCGATGCGAACGCCGCCGAACGCGCGGCGCTGGCGCATGCGCAGATGGCGGGACGGATGACCGAGGAAAGATTGAGGGCGACGGAGGAGGCGGCGGCGTAGTCATTTGCACCTGCGCCGTCATGGCCGGGCTTGACCCGGCCATCCATGCCTTTGCTCGACGCCGAAGAACGTGGATGCCCGGGACAAGCCCGGGCATGACGAGAGAGAAAACAAATAAACAAAATCAAGGAGGACGACCCATGAAACTGTCTCAGGAGCAATTGGAGTTCTTCCACCGCGAGGGCTGGCTGTTCCTGCCCGAATTGTTCAGTCCGGAGGAGGTCGATCTGCTCGCGCGCGAGGCGGTCGGCATCTACGACGCCAACCGGCCCGAAGTCTGGCGCGAGAAGAGCGGTGCGCCGCGCACCGCCTTTGCCGCGCACCTCTACAACGAGGCCTTCGGCATCCTGGGCGCACATCCGCGCATGATCGAGCCGGTCGAGCAGGTGTTCGGCGAGCCGGTCTACATGCACCAGTTCAAGATCAACGCGAAATCGGCCTTCACCGGCGACGTCTGGCAATGGCACCAGGATTACGGCACCTGGAAGCGCGACGACGGCATGCCGGAGCCGCGCGCGATGAACATCGCGATCTTCCTTGACGAAGTCATGCCGATCAACGGCCCGCTGATGCTGGTGCCGCGCAGCCAGAACGCCGGCGATCTCGAAGCCTCGCATGACCTCGCCACCACCTCCTATCCGCTATGGACGCTGGACGAGGACACCGTGACACGGCTCGTCAAGCAGGGCGGCATCGTGGCGCCCACGGGCAAGCCCGGCGGCATGCTGATGTTCCACGGCAATCTCGTGCATGGTTCGAGCGGCAACATCACGCCCTATCCACGCAAGATCGTGTATCTGACGCTGAACGCGGTCTCGAACTACATCCGCACGCCGACGCGGCCGGAGTACATCGCACATCGCGATTTCGCGCCGATCAAGCCGGTGGACGACGACGCCCTGCTGCGGCTTGCCCGTGCGCCGCGCCAGGCGGCGGAGTAAGGTCGTCGCCACGGGCGTGCTTCACCTCTCCCATTGGGAGAGGTCGGCGCGGAGCGCCGGGTGAGGGGTTAGGCCCTCTCGTCGGAGCTGCGGCCCCTCACCCGGTTTGCTGCGCAAACCGACCTCTCCCCTTCGGGGAGAGGTGGACCGAGCGCAAGCCGCATCAGCAATGCTGAACTATCGGAATCCCCCATGAACCTCTTCCGCCTCCTGCAAGCCCGCGCTAGCGCCGGCAAGCCCGTTCGTGTCGCGCTGATCGGCGCCGGGAAATTCGGCTCGATGTTTTTGTCGCAGGTGCCGCACACGCCGGGACTGGAGGTGCCTGTCATCGTCGACATCGACCGCGACCGGGCACGCGAGGCCTGCCGCACTGTCGGCTGGGACGCGGAGCGCATCGCCGCGACCACCTTCACCGATGATGGTGTGCGCGCCATCGCCGGCGGCGCGATGGACGTGGTGGTGGAAGCGACCGGCAATCCCGCCGTCGGCATCAAGCATGCGCGCGCTGCGATTGCGGCCGGCAAGCATATCGTGATGGTCAATGTCGAGGCCGACGTGCTGGCGGGCCCCCTGCTCGCGGAGGAAGCGCGAAAAGCGGGCGTGGTCTATTCGCTCGCCTATGGCGATCAGCCGGCGCTGACGGCGGAGATGGTGGATTGGGCGCGCGCGACAGGATTCCACGTCGTCGCTGCCGGCAAGGGCACAAAATATCTGCCGGCCTATCACGACGTGACGCCTGATGGCGTCTGGCAGCATTACGGCCTCACTTCGAGCGAAGCGCAGTCGGCCGGGATGAATCCGCAGATGTTCAACTCCTTCCTCGACGGCACCAAATCGGCGATCGAGATGGCCGCGATCGCCAATGCCTGTGCCCTCGACGTGCCCGCCGACGGCTTGCTGTTTCCACCCTGCGGCGTCGACGATCTGCCGCACATCATGCGGCCGCGCTCGCGCGGCGGCGTGCTGGAGCGATCGGGCGTGGTCGAAGTGGTCTCCTCACTCGAGCGCGACGGCCGGCCGGTGTTTCGCGACCTGCGCTGGGGCGTCTATGTCGTGCTGGAGGCGCCGAACGATTATGCCGCCGACTGCTTCAGGCAATACGGCCTGAAGACCGACGCCAGCGGTCGCTTCGCGGCGATGTACAAGCCCTATCATCTGATCGGGCTCGAACTGAACATCTCGGTGTTGTCGGCAGCGCTGCGGGGTGAGCCGACCGGACAGGCCACAGGCTTCCGCGGCGATGTTGCAGCCGTTGCAAAACGCAATTTGCGCGCCGGCGAGATGCTGGATGGCGAAGGCGGCTACACGGTGTGGGGCAAGCTGGTACCGGCGGCCGCGAGCCTGAAGACCGGCGCGCTGCCGATCGGCCTCGCGCACGGCGTGAAGCTGAGACATGACGTCGCGCATGGCGCGGTGGTGCTCTGGAGCGACGTCGAATTCGATGCAGCCAACGAGACGGTGAAAACACGCAAGGCCATGGAGGCCACATTCGCAGCGCAGCATTGAGGGCGTCGCCGGCAGCGCAACCAAATGTGCGCTTGCTTTGCTGCCGCCCTTTCGTCATCCTGACCGCGATCCGGGACATTTGAATTTCGGACACCAAGAAACGTCGGCCAGCGGCGAAGACAAAGCGGCGCCAAGATCGCGATACCCTCGTCGAGGACTCGACATCACAGGAGGGAAGTGCATGGAACGTCGTAAATTCCTGACGGCAGGCGGGCTGGGCCTTGCCGCAAGCGCAGTTGCCGCGCCGGCTATCGCGCAATCGATGCCCGAGGTGAAATGGCGCCTGGCGGCGAGCTGGCCGAAATCTCTGGATACGCTCTATGGCGGCTGCGAATATTTCTGCAAGCGCGTCGCCGAGATCACCGACAATAAATTCCAGATCCAGCCCTTCGCCGCCGGCGAAATCGTCCCGGGATTGCAGGTGCTCGACGCGGTCTCGAATGGCACGGTGGAGATCGGCAATACCGCGCTCTACTATTACTGGGGCAAGAATCCCGCCTTCACTTTCGGCACCGCGCTGCCGTTCGGGCTCAACACGCGCCAGCACATTTCCTGGCTGATATGGGGCGGTGGTCAGGACATGCTCAACGATCTCTTGAAGGAGCATAACGCGATCGGCGTGCCGACAGGTTCGACCGGCGCCCAGATGGGCGGCTGGTTCCGGAAGGAGATCAAGACCGTCGATGATCTCAAGGGGCTGAAATTCCGCGTCGGCGGCTTCGCGGGCACCATCATCTCGAAGCTCGGTGGCGTGCCGCAGCAGATCGCGGCCGGCGACATCTACCCCGCATTGGAAAAGGGTACGATCGATGCGGCGGAGTGGGTGGGACCGTATGACGACGAGAAGCTCGGCTTCGTGAAGGTGGCGAAGTACTATTATTATCCGGGCTGGTGGGAAGGCACCGGCCAGGGCCACAACCTCATGAACCTCGAAAAGTGGAATGCGCTGCCGAAGCACTATCAGGCCGCAATCAGCGCGGCATCGCTGGACACCTTCACCTGGGTGACGGGCAAGTACGATTCGGTCAACCCGCCGGCGCTGAAGCGCCTGCTGGCTGCCGGCGCCATCCTCAAGCCGTTCCCGCAGGAGGTGCTCGAAGCCTGCTACGCCGCGGCCAACGGGGTCTACGCCGATCTCGCCAAGAGCAACCCGCATTTTGCCAAGATGTATGCGAGCCTCACCGCCTATCGCAGCGAGTCGCTGGCCTGGATGCAGGTCGCGGAGCTCAGCTTCGACAGCTTCATGATGCGGATGCGGACGCGGACGTAGCTGCATCGGGCGGCAAGCGACGAAACGACGAAAGCCCTGGAGATGTCTCCGGGGCTTTTTGCGTTGAGCGCGGCTACGATTGCACGATCAGGCGAGAGATGGAGCTGCCCGAAAGGTGTCATCGCCCGGCTTGACCGGGCGATCCAGTATTCCAGAGGGCTGCGTTGGGGAGCTTGCTCTCACCACATCCGCCGCAGCGTACTGGATGCCCCGCTTTCGCGGAGCATGACAGCGGGGGACTGGCGTCACGACGAAAGCCCCGGAGATGTCTCCGGGGCTTTTGCGTTGAGCGCGGCTAAGATTGCACAGTCAGGCGAGAGATGGAGCGACCCGAAAAGTGTCATCGCCCGGCTTGACCGGGCGATCCAGTATTCCAGAGCGCGGCGTTAGAGAGCTCGCTCTCACCACATCTGCCGCGGCGTACTGGATGCCCCGCTTTCGCGGAGCATGACAGCGGAGGGCGTGGTGTGCGCTTCCCGCAATGGCGCTCGTAAGGTAAGGCAAAAGGCGCCGTGGCGCCGTGCCCACTTCTCTTGCG
>NZ_FNCU01000022.1:65000-137412 GCF_900099855.1 Bradyrhizobium sp. Rc2d
AAATCCCGCCAATGCAGCTCAACGATCTGGCGATCTGTTGGCCACTGATGTTTCTAAAACGATCCGATAGTGAGCGTGAGCTCGCTGAAGGATCATCCTTAGAAAGGAGGTGATCCAGCCGCAGGTTCCCCTACGGCTACCTTGTTACGACTTCACCCCAGTCGCTGACCCTACCGTGGCCGGCTGCCTCCCTTGCGGGTTAGCGCACCGTCTTCAGGTAAAGCCAACTCCCATGGTGTGACGGGCGGTGTGTACAAGGCCCGGGAACGTATTCACCGTGGCGTGCTGATCCACGATTACTAGCGATTCCAACTTCATGGGCTCGAGTTGCAGAGCCCAATCCGAACTGAGACGGCTTTTTGAGATTTGCTAGGACTTGCGTCTTCGCATCCCATTGTCACCGCCATTGTAGCACGTGTGTAGCCCAGCCCGTAAGGGCCATGAGGACTTGACGTCATCCCCACCTTCCTCGCGGCTTATCACCGGCAGTCTCCTTAGAGTGCTCAACTAAATGGTAGCAACTAAGGACGGGGGTTGCGCTCGTTGCGGGACTTAACCCAACATCTCACGACACGAGCTGACGACAGCCATGCAGCACCTGTGTTCCAGGCTCCGAAGAGAAGGTCACATCTCTGCGACCGGTCCTGGACATGTCAAGGGCTGGTAAGGTTCTGCGCGTTGCGTCGAATTAAACCACATGCTCCACCGCTTGTGCGGGCCCCCGTCAATTCCTTTGAGTTTTAATCTTGCGACCGTACTCCCCAGGCGGAATGCTTAAAGCGTTAGCTGCGCCACTAGTGAGTAAACCCACTAACGGCTGGCATTCATCGTTTACGGCGTGGACTACCAGGGTATCTAATCCTGTTTGCTCCCCACGCTTTCGTGCCTCAGCGTCAGTACCGGGCCAGTGAGCCGCCTTCGCCACTGGTGTTCTTGCGAATATCTACGAATTTCACCTCTACACTCGCAGTTCCACTCACCTCTCCCGGACTCAAGATCTTCAGTATCAAAGGCAGTTCTGGAGTTGAGCTCCAGGATTTCACCCCTGACTTAAAGACCCGCCTACGCACCCTTTACGCCCAGTGATTCCGAGCAACGCTAGCCCCCTTCGTATTACCGCGGCTGCTGGCACGAAGTTAGCCGGGGCTTATTCTTGCGGTACCGTCATTATCTTCCCGCACAAAAGAGCTTTACAACCCTAGGGCCTTCATCACTCACGCGGCATGGCTGGATCAGGGTTGCCCCCATTGTCCAATATTCCCCACTGCTGCCTCCCGTAGGAGTTTGGGCCGTGTCTCAGTCCCAATGTGGCTGATCATCCTCTCAGACCAGCTACTGATCGTCGCCTTGGTGAGCCATTACCTCACCAACTAGCTAATCAGACGCGGGCCGATCTTTCGGCGATAAATCTTTCCCCGTAAGGGCTTATCCGGTATTAGCACAAGTTTCCCTGTGTTGTTCCGAACCAAAAGGTACGTTCCCACGCGTTACTCACCCGTCTGCCGCTGACGTATTGCTACGCCCGCTCGACTTGCATGTGTTAAGCCTGCCGCCAGCGTTCGCTCTGAGCCAGGATCAAACTCTCAAGTTGGACTTGAACTTTGAACCGGCTGATCACAACGTTTGACGAGGTCCCACCATACTCGCGAAGCGATTCACATCGCTTGCGAACTGACCTCAATGAAGAGGCCATGGTGTTACCTTTGAAACGTGTACCGCCGAAGTCTTTCGTCCGGTCTCGATCAGAAAAGCCGAAGCTTTTCAGAAGCGAGACCCGCAAGGACTCCGCCGTCCACGTTTCTCTTTCTTCATCTTCACTTGTCAAACAGCCCGGGACCGTGGAGGCCCCAACCTTCCTGGGAGGAAGGGCTCCGACACCCTTACCGACGATGAATGAACTCCAATCGACTGGTGTCGATTGTTGTGTCACTCAACAAGGTGAGGAGCATCAGTGGCGCGTTCGCTCGCCTTGGTCAGTGACCCGGCGGCGCCGCGCTCAGTGGTTGGGTTTATAGGCCCCACCTTCCGGGCTGTCAACGCCAATCGTCAACAAATCGTCGCACAGTGGATTGGCTGAAAAATTCGCGCGATTCCAGGCAGTTAGAAGGGCATGGGGCGCACGGACGGAGGTCGCGCGGAGAAAAAACTGAAAAAAAGTTTGCGCCCCTGCGGGCTCCGGAGGGGGCTTAGGAGGGCCTTGGTCGGGCGCTTGGTCGGGCGCCTGGACGGACGCTTGGGAGGCGGCTTGGGGCGCCCTTCCGAGGCGGCCTCCCGCGCCCGTTCCTTCAGGAAACTTTTTCCATATTTGGCGCCGTACTTGAGCCACAATCCCGCGGCGTTCTGATAAGAGACAAGCTTGAATCGCGGGGATGCCAGTGGGGGCTGCCGGCGGTTTTCATGGGGTCAGAGGAAGGCGATCTTGCAGATGACGCGGCCTTCTTCCGGCGTTCGAGAGACATCGAGAGACCTTTTTCCGTTTAGCTGTTCGTAATTTCGGCCGGCCCGTCATCGGGGCCTTCTGACCGCGAACGCCTATTCGGGCTGCCCTTTTCCTGCGATACGCCTCGAAGAGGGCGACCGGGAAGAGGCTCGAGGCGGGGCTTTTGGGTCGTTGATTTGGGGGACTTGGGTTGAACCACAGGACGTCACGCGGCGCTTACGGGCGTGAGACCGGGATCATCGATCTCGGCCACGAGCCGCCGCTGTCCGTCGATGGTTCTGAAGCCGCCGTCATCGATCGCCGCCGCGTCTCGGTACAATGGTTCAGCGGTACAATTCTGACCGGACTCTGCGGCGCGGCCCTGATCGGCGGCGCCGTTTTCGCGTCACTCGACGGCGAGATGACCTTCGCCAAGGTGCCGGAGCGGGTCGAAGGCGCGCTGCGCGGTGCATTCGGCGCAGCCGATCGCGCCGCCTCGCTGCACAAGAGCGACCGGCTGCCGCCGCCGAGCGAATCCACGGCTTCGCGCAACATCGTCCGCGTCTCCACGGTCGCCCGCGTCGGCAACCGCGACGTGATGCGGGTGCGCCCCTTCGTCCGCATCGCCGGCAATCTGTCGATGACGACGAGCGATCTGTCGGCGAAGATCCCGCCATTCAATGCCCAGCGCCTGCTCACCGACGTCGGCTCCGATCCGAAGACCGCCTCCGACGATCCGAACAATCCGGAAGCGGTCGAGCCCGACGCCGAGGTCTCCTTCGTCACCAAGGACCTGTCGCCGGTGCTGCCGAAGGCCAAGATTTCCGCGGTGGTGGCGCTCGACGACATCCTGATGCGGGTGCGCGATGCCGCCAATTGGCGCGGCAATGGCGGGGTGCGCTACGCCTCGCTCGCCAATGCCACCGCCGACGTCTCCGGCGCGACCGGCGCGTCCGACATGAAGATGGCCTACGCCACCGAAGTGTCGTCGGCCGATCCCTATGCCGGCTTCGAGACGCGCGTAGTCCCGGAAAACGTCACGCTGCTGCCCAAGACCAAGGAGCAGATCACCGGCGGCAATCCCAACGGCGAACGCGTCCACATGGTCAAGAAGGGCGACAGCGTCGCTGGCGTGCTGCGCGATCTCGGCGCCACCGCCGACGAGATCAAGGCGATCACCGCAACGCTCGGTCCGCGCGGCCGCGACGGCGGCCTGAAGGAAGGCGAGAAGCTCCGCATCCTGATGGCACCCGCAAGCCCCGGCGCCCGCCTGCAGCCTTATCGCGTGGTGGTTGCAAACGACACCATGGTCGAAGCGATCGCGGCGCTGTCCGATCTCGGCAAATACGTCGCGGTCGACGTCTCCAGCATGAACACCGTCGCGGACGCTGCGGCCAACCCCAACAGCGACGACGATGACGACGATGACGGCTCCGGCGTGCGGCTCTACCAGAGCATCTACGAGACCGCGATGCGCAACAAGGTGCCGATGCCGGTCATCGACGACATGATCAAGATCTATTCCTACGACGTCGATTTCCAGCGCAAGGTGCAGCCGGGCGATTCCTTCGACGTGTTCTACGCCGGCGAAGACGAGGGCGTGACCGCGAGCGAAAAGAACGAGGTGCTGTTCGCTTCGCTCACCGTCGGCGGCGAGACCAAGAAATACTACCGCTACCAGAGCCCCGACGACGGCGTCGTCGACTACTACGACGAGACCGGCAAGAGCGCGAAGAAGTTCTTGGTCAGGAAGCCCGTCAACAACGCCATCATGCGCTCCGGCTTCGGCGGCCGCCGCCATCCGATCCTGGGCTACGTGAAGATGCACACCGGCGTCGACTGGGCCACCGCCTACGGCACGCCGATCTTCGCCTCCGGCAACGGCATGATCGAGAAGGCCGGCCCCGAGGGCGGCTACGGCAAATACATCCGCATCAAGCACTCCAACGGCTACGAGACCGCCTACGGCCACATGTCGGCCTTCGCCAAGGGCATGGAAGTCGGCAAGAAGGTGCGGCAGGGCCAGGTGATCGGCTTCGTCGGATCGTCGGGCCTATCGACCGGCCCGCACGTCCACTACGAGATCCTGGTCAACGGCCGCTTCGTCGATCCGATGCGCGTGAAGCTGCCGCGCGGCCGGTCGCTGGAGGGCCCGATGCTGGCGAGCTTCGAGAAGGAGCGCGACCGGCTCGATGGCATGATGAGCGGCCGCGGCGGCGCCATCGCCCGCATGTCGGACGCAACCGGCGGGCCGCTGCAGGTCATCAACCGCTAAGCCAGCTGAGTGGACTTCGTGGCGAGGCGGCTTGCCGCGTCACCTCAGGTGCCGCGCGTTCCATTCCTTCATTCAATTTCGCTGGAACCGCAAGGAACACGCTGGACGGTGGCCCGGTTATTTTCGCATGAGGGGGCGGAGCTAACGGAGGAATGTCATGGAGAATTGGACGAACGCAAAATGGTGCGACGTCGCGAACCTGATCCTCGGCGCATTCCTGTTCTTCTCGCCCTGGATATTCGGATTCGATGCCGGAGTAGCCTCTCAGAACGCGTATGTCGCGGGCATTGTCATTGCGATCCTGGCCATCGCGGCGCTCGCAGCCTTCGCGGTGTGGGAGGAGTGGCTTAACCTGATCGTCGGCCTGTGGACGCTTATTGCGCCTTGGGTGCTCGGGTTCCAGGGCGCCAAGACGGCAGTGACGGTGCACGTCGTGGTCGGCATCCTGGTGGCCGTGCTTGCTGCGGTCGAACTCTGGATGATGTCCCAGAACCCGCCGCGGCTGACGACAAGCCGGTAGCAGGCGAAGCCCCGTCCGCACCACGGCGCGGGCGGGGCCATTATGCAGATATCACTTCCGCCGTATCCGGCAATTCGGCGCCGGAGAGCTACGGCAGCGCCCACGCCCGCACGATCACGAAGACGATCCCGATCGCCGTCAGGCCGAACGAGACGGCCGCCAGCGGCAACAGGACGTCGATCGCGGCATGCGAGCCGCGAAGTCTTGCTCCCCAGACCTTGAATTCGCCGGCCTCCCAGTCGTGCAGTGATGTCGGCCCCAGATGCGGCTCGTACGGCATCCGATACCTCCTCCAGAGCCGCGAAAGGGCCCAGGGCAGCAGGATCGCGACTACGAACAGCAACGTGACGAGGCCGAGGGAAAGACTGACGTCGCTGCTGCGGTCAAACAGCACCCAGGCCATGAACGCGAACCATACGACAAGGCCGACCGCTGCCCCGTAGATCTTGGGATGAAGCTCGTCAAAGACACGATGATTGTGGGCGACAAGATCTTGTTTCATGGCAAATATCCTGCGCTGCTCTGGGGCAACCCCAGTCCACCGCACCAGTTTCATCAAATCGAAGGGTTCCGACGCCCCTCGGCGGGCTGGGACGATGGAACTGTTGGACGCCCAATCGCGATTGCCGCGCGGCCACTTGCTGGAAGGCCCGATACGCAAACCACGAAAGACCGCGGCGGGCTCGAAGCGATGATGAGCGGCCGCAACGGCGCCATCACCCGGATATTGAATGCGAGTTGGATGCGACGCGAGTGCTGTGTCTCTGACGTCTGATTCACTCAATGTCATTCCGGGCCGCAACGAAGTCGTGAGAGCTATGAAGCGCAATTGCGCATCATAGAATCCATTTACCTCGCGTACTCTGTGGCCCAATGGATTCCGGGCTCCCTCGACCCCGCTCGGGCCCGGAATGACGGAATGAACTGTCGGAATCACAACACCAGTGAAATGAAGTCGCTTCAGTGCGTCACAACGTCAAGTTTCGTTTGCCAAAGCCGTGTGATGGGCGAATACTTTCCGAAAAATGGGAGGTCTCGCCATGAAGAACAGGCTCGCCTGCGCAGCTCTGGTTGGTGCAATTTTTTCCATCACGAGCGCATCGGCCGAGACATTGCCGGCAACCTGGAAGGTCACCAAACTCGTCCCGGGCTCCGCATTCCACGGCGTACATGGGCTCGGCATCGACAAGGCCGGCCATCTGTTCGCCGGCAGCGTCGCGGGCGCCGCGCTCTACGAGGTCGACATTGCCGGCGGTACCGCCAAGGTTGCAATCCCCGCTCCGATCGGAATGGCCGACGACATCGCGTTCGCGCCCGACGGCACCATGGCCTGGACCGGCTTCCTCGCCGGCGATCTCTATGCGCGCAAGGGCGACGGCCCGATCAAGAAGCTTGCCTCCGGTCTTCCCGGCATCAACTCGCTCGCGTTCCGCAAGGACGGCAGGCTCTACGCCACCACCGTCTTCCTCGGCGACACGCTCTACGAGATCGACGTAGAGGGCGTCAAACCGCCCCGCCAGATCATGGAGAAAATGGGCGGCCTCAACGGTTTCGAGTTCGGCCCGGACGACAAGCTCTACGGTCCGCTCTGGTTCAAGGGACAGGTCGCAAAGGTCGACGTCGACAAGGCCGAGCTGACAGTCGTCGCCGACGGCTTCAAGGTCCCGGCCGCGGTGAACTTCGATTCCAAGGGCAACCTGTTTGTGGTCGACACCGCGCTCGGCCAGCTCGTCCGCGTCGATCCCAAATCGGGCACCAAGACCATGGTCGCGCAACTGAAGCCGTCGCTGGACAATCTCGCGATCGACGACAAGGACCGCATCTACGTCTCCAACATGGCCGACAACGGCATCCAGGAGGTCGATCCAGCGACCGGCCAGGCGAAGCAGATCATCAGCGGCAAGCTGGCCCTGCCCGGCGGCATTGGCGTCACCTCGGATAATGGCAAGGATACGATCCATGTCGCCGACGTATTCGCCTATCGCACGGTGGACGGTGCCACCGGCGAGGTCACCGAGAAGGCGCGCATGCACGCCGCCGGCGTCACCCTCGAATATCCGATGAGCGCGACGGCGAAGGGCAACGACGTGGTGCTGTCGAGCTGGTTCACCGGCACCGTGCAGGTGATCGACGGCAAGACCGGCGCAACGCGCGACATGCTGCACGGCTTCAAGGCCCCGCATGACGCGATCGTGCTCGCGGACGGCAGCATTCTGGTGGCCGAGCTCGGCACCAAATCGCTGGTCAAGGTGAGCGGTGAGCATGGCAAGGATCGCGCCACGCTGATCGGCGATCTCGAGGGACCCGTGGGTCTCGTCGGCGGCTCGGACGGCGAGGTCTACGTCACCGAAGCCTTCTCCGGCGTGGTCTCCCGGATCGACCAGAACGGCGCAAAGACCGTGCTCGCCAAGGAGCTGAAAATGCCCGAAGGCATCGCGCGCGCCAGCGACGGCAAGCTGATCGTGGCGGAAGTCGGCGCCAAACGATTGATCGAGATCGCGCCGGAGACCGGCAAGGTGACGGAGATCGCGGCCAATCTTCCGATCGGCCTCGTGGGCGCGCCCGGCGGCCTGCCGACGCATATCCCGACAGGCGTCGCGACCGGCGCAAGCGGCGTCATCTACTTCAGCTCGGACGTGGAGAACGCGATCTACAAGGCGGTGAAGAAGTAACATTCGCCGGGCAAAACATGACCGGGAACCCACGCGTGGGGTCCCCGGTTAGACGCTGACGGAAGCTGAGCAGCAGGAGGATCGCCCATGACGCGCCTCTCACGTGACGACGTCGTCAAGGCCGTTGACCGGGCCGACGACGTCACCATTGCCCAGATCATCGGAACCGGCGCGACCGTCGAGGAACTCGCCGAAGCCCAGGCTTGGCTCGCCAATGACGAGCCGATGATCAACGATCTCCGTCCGCTGGCGCAGGGACGGGTGCGGGAGCTCGTGGATATTCTTTCGGAGCTCGAGCAGGTTGACGACGAGGAAGGTCCGGCCTCTCCGGGCTCCGCGTCCGCAGCAAGCTAGCCAATATCCCACCAAACAATTCGCCCCGGAGAGGTGAACCTCTCCGGGGCGGCTTGTTGTTTCAGGCGGCAGAAGCGATCAGTTCAACTTCCGCTTCGACACCGGCGCCTCAAACTGGGCGATCTCCGCGGTTTGCGGCGCCTTGCCGTTGAAGGTCAGCACGTTGCCTTCGGACGAGATCGCAACGCTGTCGCCGTCCCTGACGTCGCCGGCCAGGATCATCTCGGCGAGCGGGTCCTGGAGGTGACGCTGGATCACACGCTTGAGCGGGCGTGCGCCGTAGGCAGGATCCCAGCCCTTGGCCGCGAGCCAGTCGCGCCCTACGGCATCGAGCGTCAGCACGATCTTGCGATCGGTGAGCAGCTTCTGCAGCCGCGCGAACTGGATCTCGACGATCCGGCCCATCTCGCTCTTCTGCAAGCGGTGGAACAGGATGATCTCGTCGACGCGGTTGAGGAATTCGGGGCGGAAATGCCCCCGCACCATTCCCATCACCTGCTCGCGCACGGCCGAGGTGTCCTCGCCTTCCGGCTGGTTCACCAAAAATTCCGAACCGAGGTTCGAGGTCATGATGATCAGCGTGTTGCGGAAATCGACGGTGCGGCCCTGGCCATCGGTCAGGCGGCCGTCGTCGAGCACCTGCAACAGGACGTTGAAGACGTCGGGATGCGCCTTCTCGATCTCGTCGAACAGCACCACCTGGTAGGGCCGGCGCCGCACCGCTTCGGTGAGCGCGCCGCCCTCGTCATAGCCGACATAGCCCGGAGGCGCGCCGATCAGACGCGAGACCGAATGCTTCTCCATGTATTCGGACATGTCGAGGCGGACCATCGCGGTCTCGTCGTTGAACAGATACTCGGCGAGCGCCTTGGTCAGTTCGGTCTTGCCGACGCCGGTGGGCCCCAGGAACATGAACGAGCCGGTCGGCCGGTTCGGGTCCTGCAGGCCTGCACGCGAGCGGCGCACGGCGGTTGCCACCGCACGCACGGCCTCGGCCTGGCCGACGACGCGCTTGCCGAGTTGGTCCTCCATCTTCAGGAGCTTCTCCTTCTCGCCTTCCAGCATCTTGTCGACGGGCACGCCGGTCCAGCGCGAGACCACCTGCGCGATGTGGTTGGCGGTAACCGCCTCCTCCATCATCTCGCCGGCGTTCTCCTTAGCCTCGATATCCGCGAGCTTCTTCTCGAGCTCCGGAATCCTTCCATAGGCCAGCTCGCCGGCCTTCTGGAATTCGCCGCGCCGCTGGGCGTTGGCCAGCTCGACACGCAAGCCGTCGAGTTCGGCCTTCAGCTTCTGGGCATCGGAGAGCTTGCTCTTCTCCGCGCTCCAGCGCGCCGTCAGCGCCGCAGACTTCTCCTCGAGCTCGGCAAGATCCTTCTCCAGCGTCTGGAGCCGGGTCTTGGAGCCGGGATCGCTTTCCTTCTTGAGCGCCTCCTGCTCGATCTTGAGCCGGATGATCTCGCGATCCAGCGAATCCAGCTCTTCCGGCTTGGAATCGACCTGCATCTTCAGCCGCGCCGCGGCCTCATCCATGAGGTCGATCGCCTTGTCGGGCAGGAAGCGGTCGGTGATGTAGCGATTGGACAAGGTCGCGGAGGCCACAAGCGCGGAATCGGAGATCCGCACGCCATGGTGCTGCTCGTACTTGTCCTTCAGCCCGCGCAGGATCGAGATGGTATCCTCGACCGACGGCTCGCTGACGAAGATCGGCTGGAAGCGCCGTGCCAGCGCCGCGTCCTTCTCGACGTGCTTCTGGTACTCGTCGAGCGTGGTCGCGCCGATGCAGTGCAGCTCGCCGCGGGCGAGCGCCGGCTTGAGCAGGTTGGAGGCGTCCATCGCGCCGTCACCCTTGCCGGCGCCGATCAGCGTGTGCATCTCGTCGATGAACAGGATGTAGGTGCCCTCGCTCGCGGTGACTTCCTGGAGCACGGCCTTGAGGCGCTCCTCAAACTCGCCGCGGTATTTCGCGCCGGCAATCAGCGCACCGAGGTCGAGCGAGAGCAGCTTCTTGTCCTTCAGGCTCTCCGGCACGTCGCCATTGACGATGCGCAGCGCGAGGCCCTCAGCGATGGCGGTCTTGCCGACGCCGGGCTCGCCGATCAGGACCGGATTGTTCTTGGTCCGGCGCGACAGCACCTGGATGGTGCGGCGGATCTCCTCGTCGCGGCCGATAACCGGGTCGAGCTTGCCGTCGCGCGCCGCCTGGGTCAGGTCGCGGGCATATTTCTTCAGCGCGTCATAGGCGTTCTCGGCGGTCGCAGAGTCCGCGGTGCGGCCTTTGCGCAGCGCCTCGATCGCCGCGTTGAGATTTTGTGGGGTGACACCGCCCTTGTTGAGGATCGTGCCGGCCTCGCTGGTCTTCTCCAGCGCAAGACCGAGCAGCAGCCGCTCGACCGTGACAAAGCTGTCGCCGGCCTTCTCGCCGGCCTTTTCGGCCGCGTCGAAGGTACGGGCGAGCTCGGGCGCCAGATAAATCTGACCGGCGCCGCCGCCGGAGACCTTCGGCACCTTGTTCAGGGCGTCCTCGGTCGCCTTCAGGATTGCGCGGGAATTGCCGCCGGCTCGGTCGATCAGACCGGAAGCCAGCCCCTCAGTGTCGTCCAGCAGGACCTTCAGCATGTGCAGGGTGGAGAACTGCTGGTGCCCCTCGCGCATCGCAAGCGACTGCGCGGACTGGATGAAGCCCCTGGAGCGTTCGGTGTATTTCTCGATATTCATGTCTTTTCTATCCCTCGGCCTGCCCCTGGGGCCCTCTAAGGCACCCCAAATGGCATCTTCACTGGGTTTCCGATTACCGCATTGACGTTTCTCAACCGGTAACGGGTCTCTTTTGCCGGCGTGGCCGCCGGCCTGAGGCAAATGTGGGAAGCGGGTTGCGGATGCGAAAGAGGCGAGTTCACAATTTCGTGCGCTCATGGGCCGCTTGGCGCGGGCCCGTCGAATCCCCTAAGTAGCGGCATGACAGCCAGCCGTACCGCCGAGATTACCGGCCTCTACCGCTACCCGATCAAGGGCCTGACCCCGGAACGCCTGACCCGCGTCACCTTGCGGAGCGGCCAGACCCTGCCCGCCGACCGCCGCTACGCCATCGAGAACGGGCCGAGCGGGTTCGACCCGGAGGCGCCGCAGTGGAAGCCGAAAATCCAGTTTCTGATGCTGGCGCGCAATGAGCGGCTGGCCTCCCTCGAGAGCCAGTTCGAGGACGCGACCAACCGCCTGACCATCCGCAAGGACGGCCAGATCGTCGCCAGCGGCGATCTCGAAACCGCTGCCGGCCGCGCCGCCATCGAGAGCTATTTCAGCGAGAACTTTCAGCCGGAGCTGAAGGGACCGCCGAAGGTCCTGTCCGGCCGCGACCACAGCTTTTCCGACGTCGCCCGCAAGGTCGTGTCCATCATCAATCTCGACAGCGTCCGCGCCATCGAGACCATGCTGGGCGGCGCCGCAGTCCACCCCCTGCGCTTCCGCGCCAATCTCTACCTGAAGGGCTGGCCGGCCTGGTCGGAGCTCGACCTCGTCGGCCAGACGCTTGCGATCGGTGATGCCCGGCTGAAGGTGGTCAAGCGCATCGTCCGCTGCCCGGCCACCAATGTCGACCCCGTCACAGCAAAGCGCGATCTCGAAATCCCGCCCACGCTCTCGCGCAATCTCGGCCACATGGACTGCGGCATCTATGCCGAGGTGATCGAAGGTGGCGAGATCGGCGTCGGCGATGCGGTCGCGGTGGAAGAGCCGAAGCTGGTGTGACGAGGCACCGCTGCCGTAGGGTGGGCAAAGCGAAGCGTGCCCACCGTTCCTGCTAGCGAACGCTGACGCACCGCCGGTGGGCACGGCGCTCTTGCGCCTTTGCCCACCCTACGGCTCCGTCGTTAGTTCGGCATCACATACGCATAGATCTGGCCACGTGAGACCGGCGCCTCGCGGACGCGGTTGCCGTTGTTGCCGGAGATCATGATCGGATTTCCCTTTGCATCGACGCCGGTGATGATGCCGACATGGCCGCCCCGGCCGCCGCGCGACATCACCGCGATGGCGCCGACCTGCGGACCGGAGACGCGCGTGCCGTAGCGCGCGAACGAGTTCGCCATGTCGGAGCCGGTGCCCTGATGCCCGGTGTGCTGCAGCACCATGTTCATGAAACGCGCGCACCACAGGCTGCCGCGTCCGGTCGGATTGCCGCCGAGATAGCGGCGCGCCTCGGACACGAGGCCCGATCCGCCGCCGAAGCCGCCGTTGCTCATCGCGTTGTTGGCCATGCCGCCGCTATTGGCGTTCGGATCATAGCTCGCCTGGGTGTTGGCGAATCCACTCGCCTGCAACTGCGCCGCGCTGCGCTCGAAGCGCGAGCTGCGTGCATGGTGGCGGTAGTGATGATGTCTGGCGTGATGCACGTGCACGTGCCGCTCTGCGCTATGACGATGATGCGGCCGCGCTGAGGCCGGAGAGACGAACACGGCGACCGCCGCGAAGAAAAGCGCCGGCGCGACAACACAACGCGACAGGCGATACGCAAACAACTCAAACATTCTTCATCCTTGACTGACACCCCCGCTTCCCGCCGGCCAGTGCGGCGGCCGACATCCGTCAGGCCGTTAAGCCGTCCCATGTGGCGAGAAAAAGACGCCGCGTCGGCGAATAGCTGCGATGATTTTGCGTCAATACTCGTCTGATGCTGCCGTATTGCGGACAACAGCATTAACTGCGATCCTCCAAATGCGGCTTGAACAGAGGGAAACGGTTAATGCCCCACGCCACGACCAGGGATGACGTCCGCATCTATTTCGAGGAGGCGGGCCAGGGATCGCCGATCATTTTTCTGCACGAGTTTGCGGCTGACTACACCAATTGGGAGCCGCAGATGCGCTACTTCTCGCGCGGTCATCGCTGCATCACTTACTCTGCGCGCGGCTACACGCCCTCGGACGTGCCTGAGGGCGAGGTCTATACCTACACGCATTTCTACACCGATGCGCTCGCGGTGCTCGATCATCTCGGGATCGAGCGCGCGCATCTCGTCGGCCTGTCGATGGGTGCCTACTCGTCGCTCCAGATCGGGCTCAACACGCCGCAGCGCGCATTGTCGATGACGCTGGCCGGCGTCGGCTCCGGCTCAGAGATCGAGAACCTCGATGCCTGGCGCAAGCAGTGCCGCGCCAATGCCGAGCAGTTCGAGACATCAGGTTCCGCGGAAGTCGCAAAGATTACGCGCGAGGCGCCGAGCCGGATTCCCTTCCTGGTGAAGGATCCGCGCGGCCACGCCGATTTCTACGCCGCGCTGGCGCGGCACGATGCCAGCGGCTCGGCACGCACGATGCGCGGCTTCCAGGGCGGCCGTCCCTCGATCTACACGATGACGGACGCGATCAAGCGCGCCTCAACGCCGGCGCTGATCATCTGCGGCGACGAGGACGACCCGTGCGTCGGCCCGAGCCTGTTCTTGAAGAAGCACCTTCCGGCGGCCGGGCTCGCGATGTTTCCGAAGTCGGGCCACGTGCTCAATCTCGAAGAACCCGCGCGGTTCAACGAGAGCGTGGAGCGGTTTGTGATGCTGGTGGAAGCCGGACGATGGCCGGTGCGCGATCCGCGGTCAGTGGCGCACTAGAACGAAGGCGTCGCCACACACGCCGTCATTGCGAGCGTAGCGAAGCAATCCAGAATCCCTCCGCGGAAAGACTCTGGATTGCTTCGCGGCGCTCGCAATGACGAGAAACTACTTTCCCTGCCCGCGACTCAGCAAGAACACGCCCTGCTCGCCGAACATGTTCCACACCCACCACGGCAGGTTCAGCGGCACCGGGCGGCCGTAGAGATCGAGCGCCACCGAACGCTCCATCTTGACGTTGATCTCGTCGCAGAGCTCGACGAAATCCTTGATGGTGCAGAAATGAATGTTGGCGGTGTCGTACCAGGTCGCCGGCAGGTTCTCGGTGCGCGGCATGTGTCCGCCGATCAGGAGCTGGAGCCGCATCTTCCAGAAGCCGAAATTCGGGAACGAGACGATGGCGCGGCGGCCGATGCGCAGCAGATTTTCCAGCACCACCCGCGGCTGCCGCGTCGCCTGCAGCGTCTGCGACAGGATCACATAGTCGAAGGCATCGTCGGGATAGTTGACGAGATCGGTGTCGGCGTCGCCCTGCACCACCGCAAGCCCCTTGGCGACGCAGCGGTTGACGCCCTCGCGCGACAGCTCGATGCCGCGACCGTCGATGCCGCGCGTTTCCAGCAGCTGGAGCAGATCGCCCTCGCCGCAGCCGACGTCGAGCACCTTCGAGCCCGGCTTGACCATATCGGCCACGAGCAGATGGTCGGCGCGAAACTGACCCGACGGCCCGGCGGCAACGCCGTTCAACGGCAGCACTTCCTGTACCGACATCTTAGCCACCTTTGCCGTCGAGACCGCGTGCCTTGCCTGCCGATTGCAGGAAGGCGCGGGAGATGTCGAAGAATTCGGGCACGTCGAGCAGGAAGGCGTCGTGACCGCGATCGGTCTCGATCTCGGCGAACGACACGCGCGCGCTCGACGCGTTCAGCGCGTGCACCAGCGCGCGCGATTCCGAGGTCGGAAACAGCCAGTCGCTGGTGAAGGAGACCACGCAGAAGCGGGTCTTGATGCCGGCAAACGCCTTCGCCAGCACGCCACCATGATCGGCGGCGATATCGAAATAGTCCATCGCGCGCGTCAGATAGAGATAGGAATTGGCGTCGAAGCGCTCGACGAAGGACGAGCCCTGGTAGCGCAGATAGGACTCGACCTGGAAGTCGGCGTCGAACGAGAAGGTCGGCAGCTCACGGTCCTGCATGCGGCGGCCGAATTTTCGGTGCAGCGCGGCGTCGGAAAGATAGGTGATGTGCGCCGCCATGCGTGCCACCGCAAGCCCGCGATGCGGATGGATGCCGCGGTCGGCATAGCCGCCATTGTGCCAGTCGGGATCGGCCATCACTGCCTGGCGGCCGAGTTCGTGGAACGCGATGTTCTGCGCCGAGTGCCGCGTCGAGCAAGCAATCGCCAGTGCGGAGTACACGCGAGCAGGATAGGCCGCGGTCCATTGCAGCACCTGCATGCCACCCATCGACCCGCCCACGACCGCAAACAGCGTGTCGATGCCGAGCCGGTCGATCAGCATCGCCTGCGCGCGCACCATGTCGGGGATGGTGATGACGGGGAAATCGAGGCCCCAAACCTTGCTCGTGGCGGGATTGATCGAAGCCGGACCGGTCGAGCCCATGCAGCCGCCGATCACGTTGGAGCAGATGATGAAGTAGTGCTTGGGATCAATGGGTCGGCCGGGGCCGACCAGCGTCTCCCACCAGCCGGGCTTGCCGGTGACGGGATGCACATTGGCGACATGCTGGTCGCCGGTCAGCGCATGACAGATCAGAACGGCGTTGGAGCGATCGGCGTTCAATTCGCCATAGGTCTGGTAGGCGATCTGGAACGGCGACAGATCGATGCCGCAATCGAGCCGCAGCGGCTGATCGGCGCCGAAACGCATAACCTGCGAACTCGGATGATCGACCTCATGTGACCGATCATCGGTGCTGATCGCAGGACTCGGTATCGACTTGACGCTACCCATTTTGACCATCGACCTCGTTTGCGATCGGACTTCAGACCGCAGTGACATCAGGCCATGAAAAACCCGGCCTGAACGATAGGTTCGGCCGGGATCGGAAGCGTCCCCGGCCTGTTTAGCGAGTTTTTTAACGTGGCTGCAAGCCGGCCGGCTCAAATGACCACGGAACGGGCAAAAACTACCGTCTGGGGCGGTTTTCGTCAAGTCGCGGCCCAGGTCAACCGGATTTGCCTCCGAGCGGTCGATCGAAAAGGCCGTCATTTCTCTTTGCTTTCGCTGCCTATCCTGCCTAATCAGGATAGACCGCAGCTGACCGCTTTTGCGGATCGGCACCTCTCAACAGCTCTTTGTCAGTCATGTCCCAACGTCCGCCCGCGCCACCATCGCTTCAGGAATTGCGCAAGGAGATCGACGCGATCGACGAGGGCATGCATCGCCTCCTGATGCAGCGCGGCGACATCATCGACCGTCTGATCCAGGTGAAGCAGACCCAGGAAGTCGGCTCGGCGTTCCGCCCGGCGCGTGAGGCCGCCATGATGCGTGACCTCGTGCAGCGCCATCGCGGCATCCTGCCGCTCGATACGGTCGAGAGCATCTGGCGCGTGATCATCTCGACCTTCACCTATGTGCAGGCGCCGTTCTCCGTGCATGCCGACATCTCGGTGAGCGAGCCGGCGATGCGCGATTCCGCGCGCTTTCATTTCGGCTTCACCGTGCCTTACGTCGCCCATTTCAGCGCGCAGGCCGCGGTGGAGGCGGCGGCGAAATCCAAGGGCGACCTGGCGCTGGTCTCGGCCACCTCGAGCCGCACGCCGTGGTGGCTGGAGCTGGAAGCCGACGGCGCGCCCAAGATCATCGCGCGGATGCCGTTCGTCGAGCGCGCCGACCATCCGGCCGCACTGCCGGTGTTCGCGATCTCGCGCGTCGCCGACAGCGCCCTGGTGACGGAGGTCGAGACCTTCAGCGTGCGCGTCTCCGGGTGGAACGCCGAGGTCGCGCGCGCGCTGTCGCCGCTTGCCGAGATCGTGGCAGTGCCCGATGCCGCCTTCGACGGCGCGGCATTGCTGGTCTCGGTCACGAGCGCGACCAGCATCGACAAAATCAAGGCTGCCCTGATCGAGGCGGGGGCCTCGGTGCGCTCCACGGCCCTCGTCGGCAGCCACGCAACGCGCTATACGGTGCCCCCGACCGGGCCGAAATCGTAAGTCGCGAGCCGTCCCGCCAATCCGGAGTTTAAGATGTCCCGCCCCGTGCCGAATCCCGGCATTCTCGATATTGCGCCCTACACGCCCGGCAAGAGCCCGGTGCCGGAGCCGGGCCGCAAGGTGTTCAAGCTCTCGGCCAACGAGACGCCGTTCGGACCCTCGCCGAAGGCAATCGAGGCGTTCAAGCACGTGGCGGATCACCTGGAAGACTATCCGGAAGGCACCTCGCGCGTGCTGCGCGAGGCGATCGGCCGCAGCTTCGGGCTCGACCCCAACCGCATCATCTGCGGCGCCGGGTCGGACGAGATCCTCAATCTGCTCGCGCACACCTATCTCAGCCAGGGTGACGAGGCGATTTCGACCACCCACGGCTTCCTGGTCTACCCGATCGCGACCATGGCGAACGGAGCCAAGAACGTGGTCGCGCCCGAAACCAACTTCACCGCCGACGTCGACGCCATCCTCAAGGCCGTGACACCGCGGACAAAACTGATCTGGCTCGCTAATCCCAACAACCCGACCGGCACCTATCTGCCGTTCGACGAGGTCAAGCGCCTGCGCGCCGGCCTGCCCTCGCACGTGTTGCTGGTGCTGGATGCCGCCTATTGCGACTACGTCTCGCGCAACGATTACGAGATGGGGATCGAGCTCGTCGCCACCACCGAGAACACCGTGGTGACGCACACCTTCTCCAAGATCCACGGTCTTGCGGCGCTGCGCATCGGCTGGATGTTCGGCCCCGAGCACATCATCGACGCGGTCAACCGCATCCGCGGTCCCTTCAACGTGTCGACGCCGGCAATGTATGCCGCAGTCGCCGCGATCGAGGATACCGCGCACCAGGCGATGTCGAAGCAGTTCACCGAGACCTGGCGCAATCGGCTCACCGAAGAGATCGGCAAGCTCGGGCTGAAGGTGACGCCGAGCGTCGCCAATTTCGTGCTGATCCACTTCCCGACCGACAGGGGCAAGACCTCGGACGATGCCGACGCTTACCTCACCAAACGGGGCCTGGTGCTGCGCGCGCTGAAGAACTACGGCCTGCCGCATGCGCTGCGCATGACCATCGGTACCGAGGAGGCTAACCGCCTCGTGATCGAGGCCCTGCGCGACTTCATGGCCGGCAAATGAGTGCGCAGACACACTTCCAGCGCGTCGCGCTGATCGGCTTCGGCCTGATCGGCGGCTCGATCGCGCGTGCGGCGAAGCTCCAGGGCTTAGCTGGCGAGATCGTCACCACCGCGCGCTCGGAGAAGACGCGCGCACGGGTCGCCGAGCTCGGCATCGTCGACCACGTCGTGGCGACCAATACGGAGGCGGTGAAGGATGCCGATCTCGTCATCCTCTGCATTCCCGTCGGCGCCTGCGGCGAGGTGGCGCGGGAGATCGCCGCGCATCTCAAGCCGGGCGCGATCATCTCCGACGTCGGCTCGGTCAAGGGCGCGGTGGTCAAGGACATGGCCCCGCATCTGCCGCAGGGCGTTCATTTCGTGCCGGCGCATCCGGTGGCGGGCACCGAGCATTCGGGTCCGGATTCCGGATTCGCCGAGCTCTTCATCAACCGCTGGTGCATCCTGACACCGCCGGAAGGCGTCGATGCGGCTGCCACCGATCGCCTGCGTGCCTTCTGGGCGGCGATGGGCGCCAAGGTCGAGGTGATGACGCCGGATCATCATGATCTCGTGCTCGCGATCACCAGTCACCTGCCGCATCTGATCGCCTACACCATCGTCGGCACCGCCGACGAGCTGGCGCAGGTGACGGAATCCGAGGTGATCAAATTCTCCGCCGGCGGTTTTCGCGATTTCACCCGCATCGCGGCCTCCGACCCGACGATGTGGCGCGACGTCTTCCTCGCCAACAAGGAGGCCGTGCTGGAGATGCTCGGCACCTTCACCGAGGATCTCGCCAAGCTCACCCGCGCGATCCGCCGCGGCGACGGCGAAGCCCTGTTCGACCACTTCACCCGCACCCGCGCCATCCGCCGCGGCATCGTGGAGATCGGCCAGGATTCGGCCGCGCCGGATTTCGGCCGGCCCCATGCGGCGCTGAAGAAGCCGTAGCGAAACTGCTCATTCTTCGTCATTGCGAGCGTAGCGAAGCAATCCAGGATACCTCCGCGGAGACAGTCTGGATTGCTTCGCTGCGCTCGCAATGACGGTGTGGAGAGTTCTGGCGCAAATCACCGCCCTTAATACAGCGGCGGGATCTGGCCGACCTTGACCGGGCCGAGCAGCACGGCGCCGTCGACGAATTTCAGCGGAAAGCTTCTCGCCTTCTTGCCTTCCAGCGTGCTCTCGGTGCCGATCGAATTGATGCCGGCGGCAACGCCGGCATTGGCGTTCTGCTTGATGACCTTGCCGAGGCCCGGCACGGCGCGGTCGAGCGCGCCGAACAAATTGTTGAGATCCTGCGACTTCACGCCCGGCGCGACGCGGTCGAGCGTTGCCTGCGGCACGCCCTCCTCCAGCATCTTCTCGATGCCGAGCGCCGGGATGACGCGCTCGAGGCCCGCCACCGTCATCTGCAATTCGCCGTCGAGCCGGCCATTGGCTGAAAGGCCAAGCGTGCCGGCCGCAACCGCGATCATCTCGCCCTGCTGGATCCGCGACTGCACGATCTCGATATGGCCGCCGGCGGCCTGGATCTCACGGAAGCGCTGCGGCCAGGGCTTTGGCGTGAGGTCGGAGAGGCCGGTGACCTTCGCGCGCGTGTCCGCCTCGAACGGCTCGGCGAGCAAGGGATGAACGCCCTGGATGCTGCCCTGCGCGACATGGAGCACGGTCTCGATCACCGGGTGATCGGACGGCGATCCATCCGCGAGGCGGCCGTGCAGCTCGACCTGCTTGGCACGCGCGAGCGGCACCTGCACGCTGCCGTCGCGACGGTTGAGGCCGGGATCGTCGAACACGATGGAGGCGCGGTCCGGCACAGCCGGCAGACCGACCACGCTGGCGCGGCCCTTGCTCCAGTTCACCACGAAGGTGTTTTGCGTGACGCCGTCGGTCAGCGTCGCCGGCGCGGAGAACTCGGCGATGACGAGCTTGGGGTCGTAGACCTGGGCGACGACCAGGATGTTGTCGAGCTTCGCCGTGAACGGCGTCTTGCTCGCATTCTGCGACACCAGGGCGACGCTGGCGCCGGAGCACTGGACCTCGAAGCGGAACGGGAAGCCCGCGATCGAGCGCTTGGCGCAATCATAGATGCGGCCTGACTTGGCCTCCTGCGCGCGCCAGGCGTCTGCGGCGATTTCGGCCTGCGACGCCGCATAGAACCAGAAGCAGCTCCAGGCGACGGCGAGGATCAGGACGAGAACGGGTGCAATGAAAAGGCCCCAACGGGAGCGGCGGCCTGCGGCAACGGTCATATTGGACATGCGGCGACCCTTTGACCCCGGATTTTGGCAAATGTAAGCGAGGCCCGCCTGCGACGAAAGGCGGAGAATTCGCTTCGCTTGGGGGCACGGTTCTGGTAGCCGTGCCCGAAATGTCGGAAATCCCCCTCCCCTCCATCACCACAGCCAAGGACGACCTCTGGGTGTTCGGCTACGGCTCGCTGATGTGGCGGCCGGGCTTCGAATTCGAGGAGCGCGTCCCGGCGCGGCTGGTCGGCGAGCATCGCGCGCTCTGCGTCTATTCCTTCGTGCACCGCGGCACGCCGGAGAAGCCGGGCCTGGTGCTCGGGCTCGACCGCGGCGGCGCCTGCCGCGGCATTGCCTTCCGCGTCGCCGAGAAGAACCGCACCGAGGTCGTCGCCTATTTGCGCGAACGCGAGCAGGTCACCTCGGTCTACCGCGAGGTGATGCGCTCGGTGTGGCTGGAGAACGATGCGCGCCAGCGCGTCTCCGCACTCACCTATGTCGTCGACCGCGGCCATGTCCAATATGCCGGCCGGCTGTCGCTCACCGAGCAGCACAGCCATGTCATCCAGGGCCATGGCCAGTCCGGCGCCAATCGGGACTACGTCACCGCGACGGTGAAAGCAATCGAGGCCGAAGGCTTTCGCGACACGCAGCTGCACCGGCTTGCGACGATGCTGCACGGTGATGCGCATTCTCTGCACGCGCCGGCGCCGGCCGAAGATCGCGAGAATCGCTAACTCTCCGACGGCGCATAGCTCGGCGCGAAGCCGATCAACTGCTCCTGCTCTTTCCGGCCGGCTTCGACGAGGCGGCCGGTCGCGTCTTCGATCGCCGTCTGCACGCGCGCGAGAAACTCGTCCTTCGGTAGGCCCGCCGGCAGTGGATCGAGGAATTCCACCACCAGCGTGCCGGGATAGCGCATGAAGGTGCGGCGCGGCCAGAACAGGCCGGAATTGAGCGCGATCGGCAGGCACTGCACGCCGCAGGAGGAATAGATCTGCGCAAAGCCGGTCTTGTAGTTGGGGGCAGCGCCCGGCGCGCGGCGCGTGCCTTCCGGAAAGATCACGAGCTGGCGGCCGCTGCGCACGGCTACGCGCGCCCGCCGCGTCATGTCCAGCAGCGCCTTCACGCCGGCATTGCGGTCGATCGCGATCATGCCGGTCTTGACCAGGAACTGACCGAAGACCGGGATCTGCATCAGCTGACGCTTGAGAATGAAGATCGGACGGTCGAAGAAGCCGGGCAGCACGAACGTCTCCCAGAACGACTGGTGCTTGGCCACGATCAGCAATGGGCCCTGCGGAATCTTCTCGACCCCGCGGAATTCCACCTTGATGTTGCAGATCACGCGCATCAGGACCAGCGTCGCCTTCGCCCACCCTTCCGCGACTGTCAGCATGGCGCGCGGCGGCAGCGCAAAGGTCGGCAGCGCCACGATCGCCAGGCATACCAGCACGGCGTAGAACAGCACGTTGAACACGAGCGAGCGCAGGAAAATCAGAAACATCGACGATCCGATCATTGCCGGTCAATTGGCCTGTGCGGTGGCAGGCCGCTTCGGCTGCAAGCCTGAAGGCTGCTCCGACACTTCGGGCGAAAGGTCAATCCCGAAATTCTCCAGCCGCACCCTGGCCTCGGCCGCGACGTACTTGGCATATTCCGACAGCAGCAGCCGCAACGTCGACGGCGAAGTCCACCACGGCTCCTCGCGCCATTTGTCGCCGACGACTGCGAACGGGATCAGCGTCGTCTGCGGCATCGCGTGCGAGAATTCCACCAGCGCGCGCGGCATGTGATAATTCGAGGTGACCACGATCAGCGATTTGAACCGGCGCCCATCGGCCCAGCGACGCGCCTCCGCCGCATTGCCGCGGGTCGAGAGCGCGGTGCGGTCGAGGTCGACGCAACAGGTCATGAAGGACTGGTTTTCCGGCAGGGTCCGGGAGATGTCGCTCGCCGTCGAGGTCGGATGCACGCCCGAGATCAGCAGCCTCCTGCCGTAGCCGGCAGCGAGCAGCTCCATCGCGTCCGACACCCGCGAGGACCCGCCGGTCAGCACCACGATGCCGTCAGCCTTGCGGTCCGGCACCATCTCGGCGCCGCGCAATTGCGACAGGAACGCAACGAAGCCTGCCGCCGCGCCGACGAAGGCAAGCGCGATCGTCGACACGATTGTCGCGCGCAGCCAGCCGCGCGGCAGTTTCGGCGATCGATCTTCGGTCGGCGAGGTCATGCGATGTCGGTGATCCCTTCCCTGAGGTGATTTTAAGACGTTTTGAGGCGAAGTGGAGTCTGGTTTGACGGGCTACGAACGCGAAGAATACTCAGGCGGCGAGCTCGATTCCCCTCTCCCCTTGCGGGAGAGGGTGGCTCGCCGCGTTAGCGGCGAGACGGGTGAGGGGTGTCTCTCCGCACATTCGTCTGGACGTTCGTGCGCATGGATAGATACCCCTCATCCGGCGCTTCGCGCCACCTTCTCCCACAAGGGGAGAAGGGAAGAAAAAGAACTCAATCGACATCGTTCAGCGTCGCGAACAGCGTCTGGCGCGAGGCAACGGCCGTGATGGCGCCGATCAGCACCGCCTGGACCGCGAGCACGATGTAGCCGGATGCCCGCAGCGAGAAGGTGCCGAGCAGGGCTGCGAACTGGTCGCCGACGGGGGTGCCGGAAAACCAGCCGGCGATCGACTCGGAGAAGCCGAACAGCAGCATGGCGGCGCCGCCACCGATCACGCCGCCCTCCAGGCCGAGCCTGAGGAAATGGCGCAGGAAGCGGTTGGCGATGTAACGGTCGCCGGCGCCGACGAAATGCAGGACCTCGACGATCGGGCGGTTCGCCGCCATGGCGCCGCGGGTCGCAAACGACACCGAGATGATGGTGGCGATGATGACCAGCGCGAGGATGCCGATGCCGGCGAGGACGGTGGCATTGGTCATCGAGCGCATGCGCTCGATCCAGGCACGGTGATCATCGACACTGGCGCTCGGCGCCACCTGGGTGACGCGTGCGCGCAGCGCGCCGAGATCGAGCGGCGTGCCCGGTTGCACGCGCGCGATGATCATGCGCGGCACCGGCAGATCGTCCATCGACAGGCCGGTGCCAAGCCAGGGCTCGAGCAGCTTGCCGCTTTCATCCTTGGTGAACGGCTTGACCTCGACGATGCCGGCTTGCGCGCGCATCGCCTCCGTCACCGCCGCGGTGTCGCGTTCGAGATCGCGGCCAGCCAGCGGACGGACCTGGATGGTGATTTCGCTGGCGACCTCCGACTGCCATTCGGCGGCGGAAGCGCTGACCAGCAGCACCGTGCCTGTCGTCATCGAGGCGAGGAAGGTCATGATGGCGACGACGGCGACCAGCGCGCGGCCGTGGATCGAGGCACGCGGCACGATCGGCGACATATTGCGTGCCTTGGCCGGAAGCTGCGGACGCTCCTGCCCGAGGTCGACCAACACGCCGCGCTCGTCGGTCCTACTCATAGACGTGCAGCCGTCCCTGATGCAGCACCAGGCGCCGCGCCTCGTACTGGTCCATCAGGCCGATGTCGTGGGTCGCGATGATGACGGCCGTGCCTGATTTGTTGAGCTCGATGAAGAGCCGCAGCAGGCGGCGGCCGAGCGTCGGGTCAACGCTGCCGGTCGGCTCGTCCGCGAGCAGCAGCCGCGGGCGCGAGATCACCGCGCGCGCGATCGCCGCGCGCTGCTTCTCGCCGCCCGACAGGATCGGCGGCAGCGCATCCATGCGGTCACCGAGGCCGACCCAGCGCAGGAGATCGATGACCTCCTTGCGATAGCTCGACTCGCTACGCCCCATGACGCGGAACGGCAGCGCGACGTTCTCATAGGTCGTCATGTGGTCGAGCAGGCGGAAATCCTGGAGCACGATACCGATGCGCTTGCGCAGGTCGGCGATCTCGTCCTTGCCGAGCCGCGAGATATCGTGGCCGAACAGATTGACCAGGCCCCGCGTCGGCCGATGCGACAGGAACAACAGGCGCAACAATGAGGTCTTGCCGGCACCGGACGGTCCGGTGAGAAACTGAAACGAATGCGCCGGGATCTGGAAGCTGAGGTCGCGCAGGATCTCCGGCCCCAGACCGTAACGCAATCCGACATTTTCGAACCGAACCAAGCTCAGCTCCGTTCGAGAGGGGGCGCGGGCCACACGGCTGTGCCCCGCCATACGCGATTAACGGGTTTTGCGACCGTTATGGTTTCCGGTTCGTTAACGCTCGCCCGGTAGCATAAGGGTCGCCCGGTTCTCCACGACCGTGGCATCGTCAAGACCAGTCCAAGTCCTCGTTCATGCATCAAGGCTCGTCCATGCATATCGTCTGCCCCCATTGTACGACATCCTACGCCATCAAGCCCGCGAGCTTGGGCGCGAACGGCCGGACGGTGCGCTGCTCCCGTTGCAAGGAGACCTGGGTCGCCCATGCTGAGGATGCCATCGAGGAGGCGTCCGTCCCGGCCATGGCCGCGGCAAGCCAAGCCGAGGACCAGTCCGACCTCGCCGAGCACTGGAACTCCTACGCCAAGGACGACAGCGCGGCCGACACCCCGATGGTCGAAAGCCCCTCGATCGCCAGCGACTGGCCGACCGAGGACACCAAGGAGATCGAGGACGAGTGGTCGGCGGCGGCCCGGGCCGCCGAGGAGGACGTCGCTGGCGCGCAGCATCAGTCCTGGTTCCGCGGCCTGTTCCGTCGCCGCGGCGCACGGGTCAGCCGCCCGGCTGCCGCCGCGGCGCCGCGAAAATCCTATTTCGGCCTGCCGACCGCCTGCGCCGCCATGGGCGCGCTGGTTCTGGCGCTGGTCATCTGGCGCGGCGACATGGTGCGGCTGCTGCCGCAGACGGCGGCGTTCTACAAGCTGGTCGGGCTCGAGGTTAATTTGCGCGGACTAGCGTTCAAGGACGTCAAGCTGTCCAGCGAAACCGTCGACGGTAAGCAGGTGCTGGTGATCGAAGGCGTGATCGTCGGCGAGGGCAAGAAGCCGCTCGACATCCCGCGCCTGCGCTTCGCCGTGCGCGACGCGCAGGGCGCCGAGATCTACGCCTGGAACACGGTGCTGGAGCAGACCGTGCTGCGGCCCGGCGAGCGCGCCTTCTTCCGCTCGCGCCTGGCCTCGCCGCCGGCGGAGGGCCGCAATATCGACGTTCGCTTCTTCAACCGCCGCGACATTGCCGGCGGCAGCGTATAATCAGCCTCGCAAGCGGGAGTTGGTCCCAAGGTTTGCTCTCATGCCGAAAATCCTGATCGCCGACGACGAGGATTCGATGCGCACGCTGGTGGCGCGCGCCATCGCCATGGACGGCCACGAGACCGTCACCGCGCAGGACGGCGCCGAGGCGCTGGAGATCCTGACTCGCGAGGACGGCGCGTTCGACCTGCTGCTCACCGACATCCAGATGCCTGTCATGGACGGCATCGCACTGGCCCTCTCCGCCGCGCGCGATTTCCCCGAGCTGACCATCCTGCTGATGACCGGCTTTGCCGACCAGCGCGAGCGCGCCTCGAACCTCAACGCACTGGTGCACGACGTCGTGACCAAGCCGTTCTCGGTCGCCGACATCCGCACCGCGGTGGCGGATGCGCTGGCGGCGAAGAAGAGGTAGCGGCGGGGCGAGCTACACATTCCGCTGTCATGCCCCGGCTTGACCGGGGCATCCAGTACGCCGCGGCCTCTCGATTCAATCACTTCCGTCTCTGGAATACTGGATCGCCCGGTCAAGCCGGGCGATGACACTGGGTGTGCGGCCAGAAATCGAGTTGTCAAAAATCCTTCAGCAGCCGCTCGAGATAGTCGAGCTCGATTTGCGGGCGCGAGGTATCGCCTAAGCGGCGGCGGAGCTCTTCGAGGATGCGGCGGACACGCTGGGCGTCGATCTCGCCGGGGATCTTGACGGTGTAATCGTCGCTCAGATCGCGGCCGTGAAGCGGACGGCCCAGCGGATCGGTCTGATTGCCGCCGCTCTGCTGACGGCCGGCCCGATTGCCGGGACCATCGCCCTGCCCGTCGCCATCACCCTGCTGCATCGCCTCGGCCATCTTCTGCGCGCCCTTGCGCAAGGCCTCGAGGGCCTTGCCCTGCGAATCCACGGCGCCGTCGGCATTGCCTTCGCCGAGCTTCGATCCGGCATCGCCCATGGCCCCGTCGGCGTCATCCAGACTGCTGTCGTCATCGCCCTGGTCGCCGTCCTGATCGCCATTCTGGCCGGACTGGCCCTGCTCGCCCTGCTGCCCCTTCTGCCCCTGCTGCTTCTGACCCTTTTGTCCCTTCTGCGCGAGGCCGCGCTTGGCGAGCTCGTCCTGCAACTTCTTCAGGCGGTCGCGCAGCGCCTGCTGGTCCTGCTGAAGGTCCGACATCGACTGATCGCCCTGCTTGCCGCGTGAGCGGTCACGCCGGGAATCCTGACCCTGCTTGAATGTCTTGTCGCGCAATTGCTGCTGCTTGCGGATCATGTCGCTGAGCTCGTTGAGCGCCTGCTCCATGTCGCTGTCGCCGGATTGCCCAGGCTGCGCCATCTGGAGATTTTCCATGATCTGCGCGAGCTGCTCGAGCATGCGCTGGGCCGCCTCGCGATTGCCTTCGCGCGCCGCCTTCTCGATCTGCTTCAGCAGCTCGTCGAGATCGCGTTGCGTGATGACGTTGCGATCACGGCTGGAGGATTGGCTCCGTTCCGTCGCCCGCTTGTAGTCCTCGAGCTTCTGGATGGCATCGGACTGGTTGTTCAGGCTCTTCCCGGATTCCTTCTGTCTGAGGCTGTCGCCGGAATCCTGCATGGCCTTTTCGGCGCCGTCGAGCAGCGCATCGGGATCCTGATCCAGCTGGGCAGCCGCAGGCGACAAGCCTCCCAACAAGAAGGCGAGACTGGCGATCGACATCGCCCTCAAGACTGGCACGCGTGCTAGCTTCCGCATTTCCGGTCTCGCGTAAACTGGTTGGCCCCCTCGTTACCCGCCTTGGCCCGGCTGTTCGCCGACTTCCGATAGGCCTGAAGCTGCTGGCGAAGTGCGTCCTGCTGCTGCGCCAGCTCTTCGAGCTGCTCGGGCGTCGCATGCTGGGTCTTCTGTCGCAACTCGACGGCCTTGTCGAGGATGAGCTGGACCTCCGCGGGGAACGGCTGCCGCGGTCCGAGCGGATTTTGCTCGGCGCGCCGGGCGAGGTCGCGCACCTTGCCGGCCATGGCCTCGCGGAGCTTTTGCGTCAGCACCCTGATCTCGTCCTCGCTGGCCCCGCGTTCCAGTGCCGCCTTGAGTGCATCCTGCGCCGAGCGCAGCGCCGCGTTGACGCTGCCAGCGACGCCGTCGTCCTCGATGGTGACCGCGAACGCCCACATGCTCGCCACCACCTCGCGCAGCGCGTCGTCGGTGCGGGCCGCCTCGAGCTGGGACGCCAGGCTGCGGAGGCCGAGATAGCAGCCGGCGTCCGGCGTGAACAATTCGGGCGCGATCATCAGCGCGTCGAGCGCGGTGTAGACCTCGGAATTCCTGTTGGCGTCTAGCGCGAGGATGCGGCGCTGCTCGATCAGCGCTCGCGCGAGCGAGTTCGTGAAGAGACGCTCGGGCAGGCGCAGGTTGAAGGGCTCGCTTCGCGCCTCGTTGCCGGCCTCATCCTTGGCGGTGAGCGTCAGCGTGACGTCGGCGCCGGCATAGGGATCCTCGCTGAGGTCCTTCACCGTCTGGCCGACGCCGTTACGGGTGCGCGCGTTCGGCAGCACGAGCGGGAATTGCGGCGGCTGGAACAACGGCCGCGCCGCGCCCTTGGCGTCGGCGTCCTTGCTGTTGTCCTTCGCGTTATCCTTGGCCGCGTTATCCTTGGTGTCGGCGGGGCGCAGCGCAATGTGCGCATCGGCACCGGTGACACCGTAATCGTCCTCGATCTTGTAGGAGAGCTGGAGCGCGCCGCGCGCCTGGCGCTCTGGGTCCTTGGCAAGCGCGATCGTCGGCGGACGGTCCGGCGTTGCCGCGAAGGCCCATTGCGGCTGGCCCGAGGGCGCGCGGACATGCGCGGTGCCGTCGGCGGCGATGGCGAAGTGCTTTTCGTTGGTGCCCTTGGGCGCGGCTTCCGTGGGGGCGACCTCCTTGAGGCCGCCGGAAACCGCGACATCCAGGCTGCCGCCGGAGGAACGTACGATCAGGGTCGAGCCGGCGGGAACGGCAAGCGGGCCGCTGGCGGGCAGTGCCGCGGCCTCCTTGTTGGCGGCCGACAGGATGATCGGCGGCTTGCCGGTGTAGAGCGGCGGCGTCACCCAGGCGTCGACGCGAACATTGGTCGGGGCCAGCACACCGTTCCAGTCGAAGGCGGCCCCGAGCCGCATCGCACGTTCGTCGCCGGCGGCGAAGAAGGTCGCAACCAGCATCACCATGACGAGCGCGCGCAGCGCCCAGGGATCGTGGAGCGCGAGCCGCGGATGCGGCAGGCCGGCGCGGATGCGCTTGAGCGAGGCCAGCGTGCGCTCGCGCTGCGCCTGCCACAGCGCCTTGGCAACCGGGTCCTGCGAGGTCAGCGTGTCCGTGAGCGTGGTGGCCGGGCGGTGACGGATGCCGGAGCCACGATCGAGCCGGCTCAGCGCCTCCTCGCGGCTCGGCCAGCGGAAGCGAATCAACGGGAACAGGGCGGCAATCGCGATGCCGGCGAAAATGACGAGACCGATGGCGCGGGCGACGAACGGCAAGGACAGCCAGAGGCCGGCCCAGGACACCACCAGGAACAGGCCGACGACGGTCAGAACCCGCGCCAGGTTCGGCCAGGCACGCTCCCATGCAATGGCATAAATGGCCCGATCCAGGGCCTGCGCCAGCTTCAGCCGCGACAGAGCGTCCCCATCGCGGATCGGGTCTGACGGGTCGGGGGTGACGCCGTTCAATCAGCTCTCCAGGTTGCCCGGTAGAGAGAAGCCTATCACAACGGCAGCACTGAGGCATCCGTTCCTGGACGGGAGACACCCCTTTTCCCGCATAACACGAGGACGTGACTGGCCCGGCTCGACCCCGTAATTTCCGTGGCGCCATCCCGAGGAAAACGAAGGAAACGCCATGGACAAGAAGATGCATGACAAGGGCCTGGAAGTCCGCAAAGCGGTGCTGGGCGAGGCCTATGTCAACAACGCCCTGAAGAACGTCGACGATTTCAACCGTCCGTTCCAGGAAATGCTCAACGAATATTGCTGGGGCACGGTGTGGGGCCGCGAGGAACTGCCGCGCAAGACCCGCAGCATGCTCAACATCGCGATGATCGCGATCCTCAACCGTCAGCACGAATTCCGCGCACATCTGAAGGGCGCGCTGACCAACGGCGTCACCCGCGAGGAGATCCGCGAGATCCTGATGCAGGTCGCGATCTATGGCGGCATGCCGGCCGCCGTCGACAGTTTCCGTATCGCGCGCGAGGTGTTTTCGGAGATCGATGGGAAAGCGTGAGCGGCAAGCCACCCTCCGCCGTCGTCCCGGACAAGCGTAAGCGCAGATCCGGGACCCATAGCCACAGGCCGATGTGGTTGCGGGGACTCGGAGTTACCGCTTTCGCGCAACAATTCCTGCCTGTGGTTATGGGTCCCGGATCGGCGCGCGCTTAAGGCGCGCTGGTCCGGGACGACACCGAGGGTGGAGTGCGCATCTTTCACAACAACGAACAACAACCACAAGGAAACACCATGGACATCGGATTCATCGGGCTTGGAAACATGGGCTTCCCGATGGCGCGACGGCTGATCGAGGCCGGACACAAGCTCGTCGTGTTCGACGCGCGCAAGGAGATGATCGACAAGCTGGTGGCGCGCGGTGCCACTGCTGCGACATCGCCGAAGGACGTCGCCGACCAGGTCGAGACGGTGATGGTGAGCCTGCCTTCGCTGCAGGCTTCGCTCGAGGTCGCGACGGGCGCAAACGGCGTGATCGAGGGCAAGCGCGCGAAACGCTTCATCGACCTCTCCACCGTCGGCTCGGCGATGGCTACAAAGATTCACGGCCTCTTGGCCAAACGCAAGATCGTGCAGATCGACTGTCCCGTGTCCGGCGGCGTCGGCGGCGCCGAGAAAGGCACGCTGGCGGTGATGGTCTCGGGGCCGAAGGCGGAGTTCGAGCTGCTGAAACCCGCGCTCGACGTGATCGGAAAAGTGTTCTTCATCGGCGAGAAGCCGGGCGCGGCGCAGACCATGAAGCTCGCCAACAATTTCCTCTCGGCCACCGCGATCGTGGCGACGTCGGAAGCCGTGGTGATGGGCGTCAAGGCCGGGCTCGATCCCGCGGTGATGATCGACGTCATCAATGCGGGCTCCGGCATGAACACCGCGAGCCGCGACAAGTTTCCGCGCTCGGTGCTGCCGCGTACGTTCGATTTCGGTTTTGCCACGGGATTGATGGTGAAGGACGTGCGGCTGGCGCTGGAGGAGATGAAGCAGCTCGGCCTGTCGATGGAAGTCGCGGATGCCGTGGGGCGGTTGTGGGAGACGGTGATCAGCGCGGAAGGCGCAGAATCCGATTTCACCGCGGCGATCAAGCCGATCGAGCGGAAGGCGGGGGTGGTGGTCGGAGCGAAGGGTGGGTTGGCTGGGAAGTAGCATCGCGCGCAATTCCCCCGATGTCGTCCTGGACAAGCGAAGCGCAGATCCAGGACCCATTACCCCAGCGAGAGGTTTGGCGAAGATTCGTGGTTAGCAGCTTCGCGCCACAACGCCCCCTTGGGGTAATGGGTCCTGGCCTTCGCCAGGACGACATCGGATTTGTTGAGCCGCCGACGCGCCTCACAGCCAAGGCGCCGGCGTATCCATCGCGATCAGCTGCTCGACCTCGATCCGCGGGCGCACCACGGCGTATTGGTCGCCCTTCACCAGCACCTCCGGCACCAGCGGCCGCGTGTTATAGGTGCCGGCCTGCACCGCGCCATAGGCGCCGGCGGTCATGATGGCGAGTAGGTCGCCAGCCTTCGGCGCCGGCAACGTACGGTCGAGCGCGAGGTAGTCGCCGGTCTCGCAGACCGGGCCGACGACGTCGGCCATGATGGTGCCAGTGCCCTTGGCGGGCTGCGTCACCGGCAGGATGTCGTGATGCGCCTCGTACAGCGTCGGGCGGATCAAATCGTTCATGGCCGCGTCGATGATCACGAAATTCTTGCCGTCGCCGTGCTTCACGTAGATGACCTTGGTGACCAGGATGCCGGCATTGCCGACGATCATGCGCCCCGGCTCGAACATCAGCGTGCAGCCGAGATTGTGGCTGACGCGCTTGACCATGGCGGCATAGGCGTCGGGTGCCGGCGGCGCCTCGCGATCCATGTAATAGGGAATGCCGAGGCCGCCGCCGAAATCGACATGGCTGATGTTGTGGCCGTCGGAGCGCAGCGTCTGCACGAATTCGGAGAGGATACGGAATGCGGTCTCCATCTTGGAGAGATCGGTGATCTGACTGCCGATATGCACGTCGGTGCCGGTCACCTCGATGCCCGGGAGTCTTGCGGCGCGCGCATAAACCTCGCGGGCATGGGCGATCGGAATGCCGAACTTGTTCTCGGACTTGCCGGTGGAGATTTTTGCATGCGTGCCGGCATCGACGTCGGGATTGACGCGCACGGAGATCCGCGCGGTCTTGCCCATCTCGGTTGCAAGCCGCGACAACAGCTCGAGCTCAGGCTCGGATTCGACGTTGAGACAGAGGATGTCGGCGGCAAGCGCAGCGCGCAGCTCGTCTTCGGTCTTGCCGACACCGGAGAACAGGATCTTGCTGGCCGGAATGCCGGCGGCCAGCGCACGCTTCAACTCGCCGCCGGAGACGACGTCAGCGCCGGCTCCCAACTTGGCCAGCGTGCGTAGCACCGACTGGTTGGAGTTCGCCTTCATGGCGTAGCAGACCAGCACCTTCTCGCCGGCGAAGGCCTCGGTGAAGACGCGGTAGTGCCGCTCCAGCGTCGCAGTCGAATAGCAATAAAACGGCGTGCCGACGGTTGCGGCCAGCTCGGACAGGTTCACCGCCTCGGCGTGCAGCACGCCGTTGCGATAGTCGAAATGGTTCATGGCGCAGGCTCGGTTGTCCCGGCTTATTTATTGCCGGGAGGTTCGTCCAGGAGCGGGTCAAGAATAAACGGTTTCTTCCTGCCCTTGGCCGCCGCAGGCGCGGCGTCCACACCGTAGGTGGGATTGAACACGCTCGGCGTCCTCTGGGCTTCGGTCTCGGTGTCAACAGGCGCAGCACCGTTGGCCGTGGGTGCATTGGAGGCGGTCGGCGGCAGATCCAGCGGGCCCTTGCGGCCGCAACCGGCGAGCGCCAGCGCCGTCAGGCTAAGGACAATGATGGCCCACCCCGAGCCGGCCGGGCGAAACTTTGACGTCACGACGAAATCCCCACTACGCGGCGCGCACCATACAGAGATTGGCGCGCTCTGGCGAGAGCCGGATGACCATGAAACATAAGCGAAATTTTGCCCTCAGCCCGATTTTCGCTCTTTTTCCAGCCGCTTCGCCCAGGCCTTGGCCTGCGAGGCCACGTTCTTCGGCGCGGTGCCGCCGAAGCTGGTCCGGCTCTTCACCGACGATTCGACCGAGAGCACACCGAGCACGTCCTTGGTGATCTTGGACTCGATCGCCTGCATCTCCTTCAGCGGCAGCTCGTGCAGCGCGACGCCGCCTTCGGCGGCCTTGGCCACGATGCGGCCGGTGACGTGGTGGGCCTCGCGGAACGGCATCTTCAGCGTCCGGACCAGCCAGTCGGCAAGATCGGTCGCGGTGGCGTAGCCCTCGCCTGCGGCCGCCTTCATCTTCGCTTCGTCGGGCACGAGGTCGCGGACCATGCCGGTCATGGCGCGGATCGCCAGCGACAGCGCGGCGAAACCCTCCATGGCGCCCTGCTTGTCCTCCTGCATGTCCTTTTGATAGGCGAGCGGCAGGCCCTTCATCACGATCAGGAGACCATTGAGCGCGCCGATGACGCGGCCGGTCTTGGCGCGCACCAGCTCTGCGGCATCCGGGTTGCGCTTCTGCGGCATGATCGACGAGCCGGTCGTGAACTTGTCGCTGAGCCGGATCAGGCCGACCAGCGGCGAGGTCCAGATCACGATCTCCTCGGCAAAGCGCGACATGTGCACGGCGCAGATCGAGGCTGCCGACAGCGTCTCCAGCACGAAGTCGCGGTCGGACACCGCATCGAGCGAGTTCGCCATCGGGCGGTCGAAGAGGAGCGCCTTCGCGGTGGCGTGGCGGTCGATCGGGAATGAGGTGCCAGCGAGCGCGGCCGCGCCCAGCGGGGATTCGTTCAGCCGCTTGCGCGCGTCCTGGAAGCGGCCGCGGTCGCGCGCGGCCATCTCGACATAGGCAAGCAGGTGGTGGCCGAAGGTGACGGGCTGCGCCGTTTGCAGATGCGTGAAGCCGGGCATCACGGTTGCGGCGTGCTCCAGCGCGCGCTCCACCAGCGCCTGCTGGAACGCGGCGAGCGCGGCATCGGTCTCGTCGATGACGTCGCGGACGAACAGGCGAAAATCGGTCGCGACCTGGTCGTTGCGCGAGCGCGCCGTGTGCAGCCTTCCGGCGGCGGGGCCGATCAGCTCGGACAGGCGGCTCTCGACATTCATGTGAATGTCCTCGAGCGCGCGCTTGAACGCGAAGCCGCCCTCGCCGATCTCTGACAAAATCGTGTCTAGACCCTTGCCGATATTTTTCGCATCAGAAGCCGTGATGATGCCTTGGCTGGCGAGCATCGCGGCGTGGGCCTTGGACGCGGCAATGTCCTGGGCGAAGAGGTGACGATCGACGTCGATGGAGACGTTGATCTCTTCCATGATCTCATCGGGACGTTCCGAGAACCGGCCGCCCCACATCTTGTTGCTCATGATCCCCTGCTCACGCCTTGATTTGCCGCACGTTTGCTGGCCGCCGCCAGCCGTATTAAGAGGCCCCTGATAGCCATATCTGCGACCGGATGACAAACGATATGCTCGACAAGACGCCCTCCGCCACGCGCCGGATCCCCCTCGTCATCGCCACCGTGGCGATCGGGGGTGTGGCCGGCTTCGCCGCGCTGTACGGGCTGGGTCTGAGCCGGGTGCCGTCGGGCGATCCATCCTGCCGGTCCGCGGTGGCGACCGCGCAGAAGATCGCGCCGCTCGCCCATGGCGAGGTGGCGGCGCTGACCATGGCGAGCGCTCCGTTGAAGCTGCCCGACCTCGCCTTCGAGGACGCCGACGGCAAGCCGAAGAAATTGTCCGATTTCCGCGGCAAGACGCTGCTGGTGAACCTCTGGGCCACCTGGTGCGTGCCCTGCCGCAAGGAGATGCCGGCGCTGGACGAGCTTCAGGGCAAGCTATCGGGCCCGAATTTCGAGGTGGTGGCGATCAATATCGACACCCGCGATTCGGAGAAGCCCAAGACCTTCCTGAAAGAGGCCAATCTGACCCGGCTCGGCTATTTCAACGACCAGAAAGCCAAGGTTTTTCAGGATCTTAAGGCAATAGGCCGGGCACTGGGGATGCCGACATCGGTGCTGGTCGATCCGCAAGGCTGCGAGATCGCGACGATCGCGGGGCCGGCGGAGTGGGCGAGCGAGGACGCGCTCAAGCTGATCCGCGCCGCGACCGGCAAGGCCGCCGCGTCGCTTTAAGATTTCAGGCCGTCACGTTCAGATTGCCGCCGACGCCGGGGCCGATATTGGCGAGCGAGGGCTGACCGGCGCCCAGCAGCGTCAGGACGGTGGATTTCTCCATGTCCATGTTCTGCTTGGTCAGCGTCGCCGCGATATTCGATTGCAGCGCGCCTTGCTGAGCGGCCAGCATGGTGCTGACCATCGCCATCATGTCCATTACGCGAACCCTCTTACCGGCCGTAACCTAGGCGCGAGGGGTTAATGGGACATGAATTGTCACAGATCCGTGGTGCCGTAGGGTGGGCAAAGGCGCACCTTGCGCCGTGCCCACCATCTGTCCGCAAATTGGATTGAAGCGGTGGGCACGCTTCGCTTTGCCCACCCTACGGCACCGGGAACGGATCAGCGCGTCGGAACCGGCTTGGCGCCGCGATAGTCGTAGAAGCCACGCTGGGTCTTGCGGCCGAGCCAGCCGGCCTCGACGTATTTCACGAGCAGCGGGCACGGACGGTACTTGGAGTCGGCCAGGCCCTCGTGCAGCACCTGCATGATGGAGAGGCAGGTGTCGAGCCCGATGAAATCGGCGAGCTCCAGCGGGCCCATCGGATGGTGCGCACCGAGCTTCATCGCGGCATCGATCGCCTCGACGTTGCCGACGCCTTCGTACAGCGTGTAGATCGCCTCGTTGATCATCGGCAGCAGGATGCGATTGACAATGAAGGCCGGGAAATCCTCGGAGACCGCGACCTGCTTGCCGAGCCTGGCGACGAACTCCTTGGACGCCTCGAAGGTCGCATCGTCGGTGGCGATGCCGCGGATCAGCTCCACCAGCTCCATCAGCGGCACCGGGTTCATGAAGTGAATGCCGATGAAGCGCTCGGGCCGGTCGGTGGCGGCGGCGAGCCGAGTGATCGAGATCGACGACGTATCGGAGGCGACGATCGCCTCCGGCTTCAACACGGCGCAGACTTCGTGGAAGATCTTGCGCTTGACCTCCTCCTTCTCGACCGCGGTCTCGATCACGAGATCGCAATCGGCGAGGTCGTCCAGCTTCTCGGCAAGCTTGATCCGCGCCATCGCCTTGGCCTTGTCGTCCTCGGTGACGGCCTTCTTGGAGACCTGCCGCGCCAGATTGCCGTTGATGGTGGCCATGCCCGACTTGAGGCGGTCAGCCGAGACGTCGTTGAGCACCACGTCGAAGCCGGCCAGCGCCGCAACATGCGCGATGCCGTTGCCCATCTGACCCGCGCCGATCACGCCGACCTTCTTGATCACTGCCGCCATAAATGTCATCCACCGGAACGGCGCGCATGTCGCGCCTGCCTATCCCCTTGAGCCGGGAGGTCCGATTTAATCAGAACCTTGGCTCGAAACCTAGATTGGATCGCTTCGAAGGCGGCCCCACGCCAAAGAAAACGCCTCAAAAAAGCAACACCGGCCGGAGTTTATAGCTCCGGCCGGTGTTTTTGGCTCGTTTTACTTGCCGAGCTTGCCGAGTTCGGCCGTCAGCTCCGGAACTGCCTGGTAGAGATCGGCCACCAGGCCGTAATCGGCAACCTGGAAGATCGGCGCGTCCTCGTCCTTGTTGATCGCGACGATCACCTTGGAGTCCTTCATGCCGGCCAGATGCTGGATCGCGCCGGAAATGCCGACTGCGACATAGAGCTCGGGGGCCACGACCTTGCCGGTCTGGCCGACCTGCCAATCGTTCGGCGCATAGCCGGCGTCGACCGCCGCGCGCGAGGCACCGACGCCGGCGCCAAGCTTGTCCGCGAGCGGTTCGATGTATTTCGCGAAGTTTTCCCGGCTCTGCATGGCGCGGCCGCCGGAGACGATGATCTTGGCCGAGGTCAGCTCGGGACGGTCGCTCTTGGCGACTTCCTCGCCGACGAAGGACGACAGGCCGGGATCGGCCGCCGCCGCCACGTTCTCGACCGGCGCGCTGCCGCCTTCGCCTGCTGCGGCGAAGGTGGAGGTGCGGACCGTGATGACCTTCTTGGCGTCCTTCGACTTCACCGTCTGGATGGCATTGCCGGCATAGATCGGACGCTCGAAGGTGTCGGGGGCGACCACCTTGATGATCTCCGAGACCTGCATGACGTCGAGCAGGGCTGCGACACGCGGCATCACGTTCTTGAAGCGCGAGGTCGCGGGCGCGACGATCGCGTCATAGCTAGACGCCAGCGACACGACCAGTGCGGCCAGCGGCTCGGCGAGATCGTGCGCGTAGGTCTCGCCATCGGCGAGCAGCACCTTCTTGACGCCGGCAAGCTTGGCGGCGGCATCCGCCGCGGCCTTGGCGTTCTGGCCGGCCACCAGCACCTCGACGTCCGCGCCGAGCGCGGCCGCCGCGGTGAGCGCCTTGTTGGTCGCGTCCTTCAACGACGCATTGTCGTGTTCGGCAATCAGAAGCGTCGTCATCAGAGCACCCCGGCTTCGTTCTTGAGTTTCGACACCAGCTCGGCGACGTCCCTGACCTTGACGCCCGCTTTGCGGCCCGCCGGCTCCGTCGTCTTGAGAATCTCGAGACGCGCGGCGACGTCGACGCCGTAATCGGCGACGGTCTTTTCCGCAATCGGCTTCTTCTTGGCCTTCATGATGTTGGGCAGAGAGGCATAGCGCGGCTCGTTGAGACGGAGGTCGGTGGTGACGATCGCCGGTCCCTTCAGCTTGACGGTCTGCAGACCCCCGTCGACTTCGCGTGTGACCTTGAAGTCAGAACCTTCGACCTCGAGCTTGGAGGCGAAGGTCGCCTGCGACCAGCCGAGTAGCGCGGCCAGCATCTGGCCGGTCTGATTGGAGTCGTCGTCGATCGCCTGCTTGCCGAGGATGATCAGGCCCGGCTGCTCTTCTTCAGCAACCTTCTTCAGGATCTTGGCGACCGCGAGCGGCTCGACATTGCCCTCGGCCTTCACCAGGATGCCGCGGTCGGCGCCCATCGCAAGACCGGTGCGGATCGTCTCCGATGCCTGCGCAGGTCCGATCGAGACCACCACGACCTCGGTCGCCTTGCCGCCTTCCTTCAGGCGCAGCGCTTCCTCGACCGCGATTTCATCGAACGGGTTCATGGACATTTTGACGTTGGCGAGTTCAACGCCCGATCCATCGCTCTTGACGCGGACCTTGACGTTGTAATCGACCACCCGCTTTACCGGCACTAAGACCTTCATCGATCCTCTTTCACTCAATTTGGGAGGGGAGTTATCAACTGGCGCGGAACCTAAAGGCCTGATCAGGCCCGGTCAACGCGCGAACGAGCCAAATTTTAGACCTTAGAAATGCGCCCGCTCAATGGGTCAGCGGTTCTGGCCGGGAACCCAGAGCACGTCGCCGGCGCCATTCCCGTTGGCGGCTCGGCTGGCCACGAACAGGAAGTCCGACAGGCGGTTCATATATTGGATGCCAGCCGCACTGACCGGCTCGCCGGGCTGAGCCGCCAGTTTCACCATCACCCGTTCCGCCCTGCGGCATATTGTGCGCGCGACGTGGAGATGAGCCGCAGCCGGCGTGCCGCCCGGCAGCACGAAGGAGGTCAGCGGCGCGAGCTTGTCGTTGAGTGCGTCGATGTCGCGCTCGAGCCGCTCGACCTGGCTCGCCACCACCCGCAGCCGCTCCGCTTTGCCTTCGCACTCGGGCACCGCAAGATCGGCGCCGAGATCGAACAGATCGTTCTGGATACGGCCAAGCATCGCGTCGAGCTCGGGCATAGCCGAGGTGTGGAGCCGCACCACGCCGATCGCGGCATTGGTCTCGTCCACGGTGCCATAGGCCTCGATGCGCAGATCGTATTTCGGACGACGCTCGCCCGAGCCGAGCGCCGTCGTGCCGTCGTCACCGGTTTTCGTGTAGATGCGGTTCAACGTGACCACGTAGACCTCTTAATTTTGGGGCATGATCTCGTCGGAAAGCCGCTTCACACTTTGCGCGAACGCGGCCCTTCGGGTCCGGATCATGCTCTACCGCCCCATGGCCCAAACTGCGAGCATAGCAAGGATGATCGCCACGAACTGAAGCAGCACGCGCCAGCGCATCAGCTTCTGCGAGGTGTTGGGCGAGCCGCCACGCATCATGTTGATGAGCCCGAGCAGCAGCACGAGCGCCACGGCGCCGACCGCGATCGGCAGGATGAAAGTACTCAAGATAGATGCCATTAGGGGTAGATAACACCGTGCTTGCAGATGCGCCATGGTGCTGCGGCAGGCACCGGCGTCATTCCGGGGCGATGCGACGGGACCGCGCGACGCGCGACCCGGAGCATCGAGCCCGGAATCCATCGCTCCAGGTACTTTGCCGCTAAATGGATTCCGGGCTCGCGCTGCGCGCGCCCCGGAATGACGCCGGAGAGGGACAGGCTATCGCCTGCGCGATCTGGCTTTTAGGCCAATAATATCAGAAGCTAGCTGGATGATCTTGGATTTGATGCAGCCGCCCTTCACCTCTCCCCGCTTGCGGGGAGAGGTCGAATTCGATCGCAGATCGAATTCGGGTGAGGGCGGCTCTCCGCGAATCCAACTCTCACCATCCTTGCGGAGGCTTCCCCTCACCCGCCGCGCTCTGGCGCCCAGTTGTGCTGCCGAGCGCGTCGGCCTCTCCCCGCAAGCGGGGCGAGGCGAACGACGCTGCGAGCGTAGGAGAGAGTCGACAGCCAATACAGGTCGCGCATGAAAGCGATCCGCTACATCTACGTCGTCGTGATGGACGCGTTCTACACGTTCCTCGCTGACGACGGCTGGGCGATCGCGAGCCACATCGCCCTGTCGACGCTGATGGCGCTGTTCCCGTTCCTGATCGTGCTAACCTCGCTTGCCGGCTTCTTCGGCTCCAAGGAACTGGCCGACCAGGCCGCCAGCCTGATGCTCCAGATCTGGCCCAAGCAGGTCGCAGATTCGATCTCCGGCGAGGTCCACGACGTGCTGACCACGACCCGCACCGGCGTTCTGACCATCGGCGCGGCGCTGTCGGTCTATTTCGCCTCCAACGGCGTCGAGGCGCTCCGCGTCGCGCTCAACCGCGCCTATGCCGTGGTGGAGATGCGGCGGTGGTACTGGCTGCGGCTGGAATCGATTGCCTACACGTTGATCGCAGCTTTCACTGCGCTTGCCATGGCGTTCCTGATCGTGCTCGGCCCGCTCCTGATCGAAGCGGCGCGACGCCATATCCCGCTGTTCGTCGAGTCCAACGAGAGCATCCTCACCTGGGTGCGGTACGGCATCACCATCAGCGCGCTGGTGGTGGCGCTGTTCATCCTGCATGCCTGGCTGCCGGCGGGACGGCGCAGCTTCCTCCAGATCATGCCGGGCATCGTTTTCACGGTGGTGGCGTCGCTGGTCTCCGGCGTCGTGTTCGGGCAATACTTGGCGCGCTTCGCCAACAATTACGTGACGATGTATGCGGGGCTCGCCTCGGTCATCATCGCGCTGGTGTTTCTGTATTTCATCGCCGCGATTTTCGTGTACGGCGGCGAGCTCAATGCCGCGATCATCAAGTCGCGGCTGCCTCACGGCGTGTCGCTTCAAGCAGCGCAGTCGCTAAAGCCCGCGGAGACACAGGCTTGACCAGGAAGGCGTCGGCACCGGCCTCGCGCGAGGCCGCCTCGTCCTCGCCGCGACCGGAAACGCCGATGATGGGGATCTGAGCCAGCGGCGTCGGCAGCGTGCGGATTCGCCTGATGGCCTCGACGCCGTCGATGCCCGGCAGCACCATATCCATCAGCACCGCGTCGAACCCTCCTTGCGCCAGCCGACCGACCGCATCCTCGCCGCGACCGATGAACTCGGCATGATGGCCGAGCTCGGTCAAAATGGTGTTGAGCACCACGCGCCCGAACGGATTGTCCTCGACGCTGAGCACGCGGAGGGCGGTCACCGCCTCAGGCTCGCTACCGTTCTTTCCTTTGCGCGATTTGCCCGATCCCGCCGCATCCAGCGACACCGTCAGCGTGAACGTGGCGCCGCCGCCGCGGCGCGGAGCGACCGTGATGTCGCCGCCCATTGCGCGCGCCAGCTGCTTCACCGAGGATAGCCCCAGACCGGCGCCGCCGAAGCGCGAGGCAATGGTGACATTGGCCTGGGTGAACGGGCGGAACAGCCGCTTGATTTCGGCCATGGTAAGGCCGATGCCGCTGTCGGATACCGCGAAGGCGATGCCGACCCTGCCCTTATCCTTGGCTTTGCCTTTGCGCTCGTCCTTGGCGGGACGCCAGGGCGCCACCGCAAGCGCCACGCCGCCCCGATCGGTGAATTTCACGGCATTGTCGATCAGGTTCTCGAGCGCAGCGCGCAGGCGGACGGGATCGCCCACCACCAACCCCGGCAACTTCTCGGAAATGTCGACCTGGGCCTGAAGACCCTTGGCCGCGGCGCGGCCGGCCAGCGAATCGCCGGCGCTGCGGGCAAGCGTCTTTAGGTCGAATAGGTCCTGCCGCAGCGTGCTTCCCCCCTTACCTGTCCGGGCAGCGTCCACAAACAGCGTCGCAAGGCTCGCCAGATGTTCGGCGCCGGCCTTGATAGTGTCGGCCCAGCGCCGCTCCCGCTCACCGAGATCGGAGGTCGCGAGCAGGTCGCTGATCGCGAGAATACCGGTCAGGGGGGTGCGGACCTCATGGGCAAAGGCGGCGAGCGCGGCCTGGACCACATCAGGCGCGACCGCCTTGGTGCTGCGCTTACGCAACCGGCCGGCCGCCCCGGACCGCTTCCGAGGCGGTCGCCTGGACGTTCGCGTGGTGCGCATTGGGCGCGTTTTCGCCGCCATAGATCCCCTTCGAACCCCGGGCTCTCGAGCAAGCATGGCACGGCGGAACACCGGGAGTCACGGCGGCGTTTGGCTAACCCCCAGAGAAACTTAACCTAATCCCACCGATCGACGGATGCCGACCGGCGTGGCGCCGGCGGCGCGCAATTCCCGCAGGCCGGTCGAGCGGGTCGATTTCGACAGCTTCCGCCCCTCGCCGTCGCGGATCAGAGCATGGTGGCGATAAGCCGGTTCCGGCAAGCCAAGCAGGACCTGCAGCAGGCGGTGTACCGATGTGGCATGAAACAGGTCCTGGCCCCGCACGATCTCGCTGACGCCCTGGAGGGCGTCGTCGACCACCACGGACAGATGATAGCTGGTCGGCGTCTCCTTGCGGGCCAGGATCACGTCGCCCCAGGCTTCCGGTCGCGCCGACACGATGCCGCGCTCGCCATCCGGCCCCGCGCCGAGTTCGTTCCAATTCAGGCCGGCGACGCGCCGACGGGCCGCCGCCATATCGAGCCGCAGCGCATAAGGCGCGCCGGATGTCATCAGCCGCTCGCGCTCGCCGGCCGACAGCGACTTGGCGTCGCCGGGATAAAGTGGCGCGCCGTCGGGATCGCGCGGCCACGGCCCATCCACCTCGCGCGCGGCTATAAGCCTTGCGATCTCGGCGCGGCTTTCAAAGGCCGGATAGACGAGACCGAGCGCAGAGAGCTTTTCCAGCGCGGCGCGATAGTCGGCAAGATGCTCGGACTGTCGCCGCGCCGGTGTCTCCCAGGAGATTCCGAGCCAGGCGAGATCCTCGTAGATCGCCGTCTCATAGTCCGGCCGACAGCGCGTCGCGTCGATGTCCTCGATCCGCAGCAACAGCCGCCCGCCGGTCTCGCGTGCACGTTCGAAGTTCAGCAGCGCGGAATAGGCGTGGCCGAGATGCAGGAAGCCGTTCGGGCTTGGGGCAAATCGGAAAACGGGTGGCATGAGTTCTCGGTGTATTCGTCATTGCCGGGCTTGACCCGGCAATCCATCTTCCAGGACTCTCGTCAGGAGATGGATGCGCGGGTCCCGCCTACGCCGAAGGCTTCGGCGGGCTTTACGGTATTGGGCCAGCGCAGCTTTAGCAGAGACTGCAAGCCCGTGCATGACGAGTTGAGCAAGCAATGACCATCCACCTCGAATCCCAGTCCGATCTCGAAGAGGCCGTCCATGCGCTGATCAAGCGCGATCCGCGCCTCAAGCCCGTGCTGGAAATCGCCGGCATGCCCGCCTTGCGGCGGCGCGAGCCGGGTTTTGCGGGGCTTGCCCATATCGTGTGTGGGCAGCAGCTCTCGACGGCGAGCGCGGCGGCGATCTGGGGGCGGCTGGCCGCCGCCTTCGATCCGTTCGACCATGAGGCGGTCCGCCGCGCCCGCACCGACCGGCTGGGGCGGCTCGGCCTGTCCGCCGCCAAGATCAAGACGCTGAAGCACCTTGCGCGCGAGATCACGGCGCAACGGCTGAACCTCGAGGTGCTCGCCGAAGAGGATGCCGACGCCGCGCATCACACGTTGATCTCGCTGCCCGGCATCGGCCCCTGGACTGCCGACGTCTATCTGCTGTTTTGCCTGGGCCATGGCGACGCCTGGCCGGCCGGCGACCTCGCCGTGCAGGAGGGGATCAAGATTGGTCTCGGCCTGAAGACGCGGCCGACGGAGAAGCAGATGGCACCGCTCGCCGAGCCCTGGCGTCCGCTGCGCGGCGCGGCGGCGCATCTGTGGTGGAGCTACTATCGTGCGGTGAAGAAACGCGAGGGCATCATCGCCGGCGAGGCGAACACCGTTTCAAACAATGTTGCTGTTGCAAAGCCCTCACGGGTGAAAGAGAAGATGGCCGCACGGAAAAAGCCGAGGCCTTCACCATGACATCGACCGATTTCGTCGTCGCGCGCAACGATCTCGAGCAGTACAAGCTGATCGAAACCGTGGTTCCAGATGCAGCCGCACTGCCGGCGGATGCGCTGCTGGTGAAGGTCGAGCGCTTCGCATTCACCGCCAACAACATCACCTATGCGGTGATGGGTGATGCGCTGAAATACTGGCAGATATTTCCGGCACCACAGGATTTTGGCAACATCCCGGTGTGGGGTTTTGGCGAGGTGATCGCCTCGAAACATCCCGGCGTCACTGTGGACGAGCGGTTGTTCGGCTATTTCCCGATGGCGACGCATCTCGTCATCGAGGCGGCCGACGTCAGCAAGCGCGCGCTTCGTGACGGCGCCGAGCATCGCAAGCAGGTCTCGCCCGTCTACAACCTCTATTCCCGCGTCACCGGCGACCCCGCCTTTGCCGGACATCAGGGCGATCTTCAGGCGCTGCTGCGGCCGCTGTTCATGCTGTCGTTCCTGGTCGACGACTTCCTCGCGGAGAACGACGACTTTGGCGCGCGCTGTGTGCTGCTCTCCAGCGCCTCCAGCAAGACCGCGTTCGGGCTCGCCCATCTCCTGCATGCGCGCGGCCGCAAGGTGATCGGGCTGACCTCGGCGGGCAATGCCGGCTTCGTCGGCTCGCTGCCCTGCTACGACGAGGTCGTCACCTATGATCGCGTCAGCGAGCTGCCGACGGATGCGCCGGTTGCTTTCGTCGACATGGCCGGCAGCAGCGCGTTGCGGGCCGAACTGCATCACCATTTCCACGACCAGATGAAAAGCTCGGTGCGCGTCGGCTTGACGCACCGCGCCACTGATCCCGACGAAGGCACGCTGCCCGGCGCAAAGCCACGCTGGTTCTTCGCGCCCGACCACATCCGCAAGCGTGCCAAGGATTGGGGCCCAGGCGGCATCGAGCAGCGTTTTGGCGCGGCATGGTCCGGCTTCGCGCCGTTGCTGGAGACGTGCTTGGACGTGGTCGAGAGCCGCGGGCCGGAGGCGGTGCGGCGCATTTATCTCAATACGCTGAGGGGCCGCATTCCGCCTGAGCAGGGCCACATGCTTTCGCTGCTTGGGTAAAGCGCTTTTGACATAGGCTATTCCAGTATAGCCTCGATCTCCATGATTGGAGCATGATCTCTTCGGAAAACCGCTGCACACTTTTGCAGATCATGCTCGCGAGGAAACGCCGCGAAGACGGCCACGAGGTCGCGCATGCTGGACAGGACGAAGGATATTTCTGTCTCCGCGCAAGCCTGGTTCGACGCGTTCGAGCGCATGCTGGGCGAGCCCGAGCCCCACGCGCTGAGCAGCCTGTTCCTCGCCGACAGCTTTTGGCGCGATGTGCTGGCGCTGAGCTGGAACCTGCAAACGCTTGCCGTACGAGATGAGATCGCACAGGCGTTGGCGATGCTCGCGGGCGAAGCGGCGCCGACCAACTTCGAAATCGCGCAGAACCGCGCGCCGCCACGTTGGGTCACGCGCGCCGGCACCAGCACTATCGAGGCGATCTTCAATTTCGAGACCGCGATCGGACGTGGCAGCGGCATCGTGCGGCTCGTTCCCGATACTGCCGATGGCGACCGCCTGAAGGCGTGGACACTGCTCACCGCGCTCGACGAACTCAGGGGGTTCGAGGAGCAGCTCGGCACGTCGCGGCCGCGTGGTCAGGCCTATTCGCGCGATTTTCGCGGGCCGAACTGGCTCGACCAGCGCAACGCCGCACGTGACTACGCCGATCGCGACCCGGCTGTGCTGGTGGTCGGCGGCGGCCAGGCCGGGCTCTCCATTGCGGCGCGGTTGAAGCAGTTGAATGTCGACACGTTGATCGCCGATCGCGCGATGAGGATCGGCGACAACTGGCGCAAGCGCTACCATGCCCTGACCTTGCACAACCAAGTGCAGGTCAATCATCTGCCCTACATGCCGTTTCCGCCGAGCTGGCCGACCTATATCCCCAAGGACAAGCTCGCCAACTGGTTCGAGTCTTACGTCGAGGCCATGGAGCTCAACTTCTGGACCGGCACCGAATTCGAGGGCGGCGTCTATGACGAGGCGAAGGGGCACTGGACCGTGACGCTGCGGCGCGCCGACGGCAGCAAGCGGACCATGCATCCACGCCATGTCGTGATGGCGACCGGCGTGAGCGGCATCGCCAACATGCCTGATATTCCGACCCTCGCCGATTTCAAGGGCACGCTGCTGCATTCCAGCCGCTATGAGGACGGCGAGAACTGGACGGGAAAGCGCGCCATCGTGATCGGCACCGGCAATAGCGGCCACGACATAGCGCAGGACCTTTACTCCAGCGGCGCCGAGGTGACGCTGGTGCAGCGTTCGCCGACGCTCGTCACCAATATCGAGCCCTCGGCACAGCTCGCCTACGCGACCTACAATGAGGGCACGCTCGAGGACAATGATCTGATCGCGGCCTCGATGCCGACACCGCTCGCGAGGAAGACCCATGTAATGCTGACGGAGCAGTCGAAGGAGCTCGACAAGGAGCTGCTCGACGGCCTGCAGCGGGTCGGCTTCAAGCTGGACTTCGGCGAGGCCAGCACCGGCTGGCAATTCAAATATCTCACCCGCGGCGGCGGCTATTATTTCAACGTCGGCTGCTCCAACCTGATCATCGAGGGCGCGATCAAGCTGAAGCAGTTTTCCGACATCGAGAGCTTCGTCACCGAGGGCGCGCGGATGAAGGACGGCTCGATCATTCCGGCCGATCTCATCGTACTCTCCACCGGCTACAAGCCGCAGGAATACCTGGTGCGGAAATTGTTTGGCGACGCCATCGCCGACCGCGTCGGTCCGGTCTGGGGCTTTGGCGACGGCTTCGAGCTGCGCAACATGTACGCCCGCACGAAACAGCCGGGTCTCTGGTTCATCGCCGGCAGCCTCGCGCAGTGCCGGATCAACTCGAAATATCTCGCGCTGCAGATCAAGGCGATCGAGGAAGGGATTTTGGGACGTGAGGTGAGCACAGCTTAAGCCTCTCGTCGTTGCGAGCGCAGCGAAGCAATCCAGAATCTTTCCGCAGAGACAGTCTGGATTGCTTCGCGGAGCCTGTCATCGGGCCGCGCTTCGCGCGGACCCGTTGGCTCGCAATGACGGTGTGGAGACGATCGCGCATCGCCGCTACGAAAAAGGAGACTGACCAATGCCAGCCATTCTCGGCACCGGTGAGCACCGCTACCGCGTCGTCGACAACTTCGCAAAACTGCCGGACGGCTGGCAGCTCACCGACGTCGCCTCGGTCGCGGTCGACAGCAAGGACCAGATCTACGTCTTCAACCGCGGTGCCCATCCGATGGTGGTGCTGGACCGCCAGGGCAATTTCCTGCGCAGTTTTGGCGAAGGCCTGTTCTCGCGCGCGCATGGCCTGCATATCGACGCGGACGACAATCTCTATTGCACTGATGACGGCGACCACACGGTGCGCAAGTGCACCACTGGTGGCAAGGTGCTGCTGACGATCGGCATCCCCGAGAAGCCGGCGCCATTCATGAGCGGCGATCCTTTCCATCGCTGCACCCACACCGCGCTGTCGCCGAAGGGCGAGATCTACGTCTCCGACGGCTATGGCAATGCGCGCGTGCACAAGTTCACGCCCGACGGCAGGCTGCTCAAGAGCTGGGGCGAGCCCGGCACCGACCCCGGGCAGTTCAACATCGTGCACAATATTGCCACCGACGCCGACGGCTGGGTTTACGTCGCCGACCGCGAGAACCATCGGGTGCAGGTGTTCAACGGTGAGGGCAAATACGAGACGCAGTGGAACAACCTGCACCGCCCCTGCGCGCTGTGCTGCTGCGGCGCGGCTAAGAGCCCGACCTTCGTGATCGGCGAGTTCGGCCCCGGCATGGCCGTCAACCGCAAGGTGCCTAATCTCGGTCCGCGGCTGTCGATCGTAGATGACAAGGGCAAGCGTATTGCCCGGCTCGGCGGCGAAGAAGGTCCGGGCGTCGCCAGCGGCAAGTTCCTGGCGCCCCACGGCATCGCGCTGGATTCGAAGGGCGACATCTATGTCGGCGAGGTCGGCGTCACCGACTGGAAGACCAGCTTTCCGGACGAGGAGATGCCGGCCGCGGTGCGCACGACTCGGTGCCTGCAGAAGCTGGAGCGGGTGCGGGAGTAGCCAAGGCAGGGCCGCAACGCACCGTGAAGGCGGTTCCGGGCCTGCCGCATGGCCCCCCGGAATCGCGGCTTTTTGGGCGCTTTTGCCACCCCGCCGCCGCATTGCTCGCGACTGAATAAGTCGCTCAACGGGCTTCACAATCCCGTCACGCTGCATGTAGTATGTCAGTACATGCTGCTTCGCAGCGTATATTGGAGGCCGGGAGCGTTACTTGAACGCACATGTCTCGCAAGGCAGTTGGCCGGTGTTGGTGCTGAATGCGGACTTCCGGCCGCTGAGTTACTACCCACTGTCTCTGTGGTCGTGGCAGGACGCGATCAAGGCGGTGTTCCTCGACCGCGTCAACATCGTCGCGCATTACGACCAGGCGGTTCGAAGTCCGACGTTAGAGATGCAACTGCCGAGCGTGGTTTCGCTCAAATCCTTCGTCAAGCCGACCACCCATCCCGCCTTCACCCGTTTCAACGTCTTCCTCCGCGACCGCTTCAATTGCCAATATTGCGGCTCGCCCGAAGACCTCACCTTCGATCACATCATCCCGCGCAGCAAAGGCGGCCAGACCACTTGGGAGAACGTGGTCGCGGCGTGCTCGCCCTGTAATCTGCGCAAAGGCAATCTCACGCCGGCGCAAGCAAAAATGTTTCCGCGCCAGAGCGCGTTCGCGCCGACCGTGCACCAGCTCCACCGCAACGGCCGCCTGTTTCCGCCGAACTATCTGCACGACAGCTGGCTGGACTATCTTTACTGGGATACCGAGCTGGATCCGTAAGGGCGCGCGTTCCCCCGGCTCGCACGCGCTACGGCGCAATGATGTGCAGCGTGTCCCGCGGCGGAAGCGTCGTGCTGAATGCACGAAGCGCTGAGGTCACTTCCGCCTCGTTGCCCAGTGGCGTTCGATAGAGTGCGACGTTTCTTTGTGACAGGGTCACGGTCTTTGTCTCGAGAACGGCGACCTTTGTCCAGTCCGCAGGTACCCCCTTCGGAAACCAGGCGTCATAGATCATCGCCAGGCCGACCCCATGCTTGCTCGCGAGAGCCGCCATCTCGGGCGGCCCGTACTCTCCCGCGATCCTCGCCTTGCGCACGTCCTCCGAACCAAGGCCCCAGAGATCGAGCACGTAATCGGTATTGCCGTAGGCGACCAGACCCAAATCGTTGACCCCGACCGCATGCCTGTAGAACGAACGGGCAAAGCGAGCCAATTGATATTGCTGCTCGTAGATATCGCTTGCGGCGATCGGCGAGACTATCGCGGAGGTCACGTACGGCATGGCCGCAGTGCCAAGCCCGAAGGCCAGGGCGACCTTCGCAATCGACCACCGCAACGCCGAGAGATGCGGCCTCACCTGCCCGGCAGCCCATAGTAGGGCAGCCGTCGCAAGCGCCATGATGTAGACCTCATACCGGTTGAGCCAGCCGTATTGGCCAAAGACTAGATGCGCACTGATGGCAGCTATGACGCTCAGAAGGACAATCAGTGCCTCGCGATCTGTGCGCAGCCAGTTCGCGCAGATCGCAACTGCAAGCCCGAGCATGATCAGCCGCAGACCATAGACGTTCGTCAAGCTCCGCAGCACGTTGTTGATAATCGCCGAAAATGAGCCTGCGGTCTCATCGAGGTTGGCGAGATACCCCTTCAACAGCACCGAACTCGGCAGAAGCGGCAGGCCACGCGACGACATCAGCGCGCAATAGCCCAACAGGCTGATGATCATGACAAATGCCGCGCCGGCGGCAAAGCGTCTGTAACCAAGCATCGCGAAGCCGGCAGTCGCGGCACAGGCGAATGCTGCCCCTTCGAAGCGGATCAAGGGAAGAAGCACCAGAGCGAGAAAATGCAGCGAGGTTGGCGCGGATTTGCGCGCCGCCGCGGCAAGGCCAGCAAAGGTCACGACGGATGCCCAAACGTGAACGCTGTGCTCCATGCCGGTCATGGGTAGCGCGACGGCACTCGTGTTGAAAACGAGAAGCGGGACGATCACGCAGGTAAGTGGACCCGCATCGAACAGCCGACTCGTTTCGAACAGGCGCAGCAGGGCAAAAATTGTCGCACACGCCGCGGCAGCATTGATCAGCAGCGGACCGAAAACGCCGAGATGCATCGCCTCGGTCAATGCCAGAATATATGGCCAAAGGACCGACGAACTGGGCGACGAATATTCCCCAGCGTTGATGCCGTAGCCACCTGAGAGAATTTGATCCGCAACCGCAAGATGGATGTAGGCGTCGTCCAGCGTGAATACGAGCCTGAAGTCGCAGAGAACCACGCTGACGATGATCGCCGCCGCAAATAGCGACAGCCAAAGCAGTACGGCGATCGTTGAAGGGCTTCTCCACACAGCGCCCAGGCCCGCAGGCGACGACCCACGCGCCTCTTTCAGGCGACCGAAATCACCAACGATGACCGTCACACGACTCCCCCAGTCAAAGCGCGGCCTGCGCGAGGACCCCGCCGTCAGTTATGACCATACGGCACAAGGGCTTAATCCTGGATTTTCCGCGTCTTCGATTCTGATCGATTGCGTCAGTTCATTGTTAACCACGGTGACCGGCTGCTTCGGCTTACCCGCAGATTTCCGCCTCGGCCGCAATCCAGCACGAACCCGGAATCGTTTCCGGTTCGTTACCGTCCCTTAAGGCTCCAATGGCAGTTTGGGCGGGATCCGCGCGCTCGCCTGCCCAGCCGCCGGTCGGTCAGGTCTAAGGTCGTCGCTCATGTTTGCCGAGACGCTCGAAGCGGTTCAGTCCTCGCCGTCGAAGCGGGCGGCCTATGTTCGCTTCGTGCTGGTGGCTCTGGCGGCGATCGTCCTCTTCAAGACTTTCTGGTTCGCACGCTGGGGCGGTTGGACGGATCGCGAGCTCGCCGACTTCGATGCCTTTCACATCGTCGCGCTGCACGTCTGGCGCGGCGATCTCGACCAGGTCTATCATTTCGAGGCGCTGCTGAAGATGCAGATGGAGGCCGCCGGCGGCGCCACCGGCTTCATGCCCTGGACCTATCCGCCACAATACGACCTCCTGGTCGCGCCGTTCGCCTTCCTGCCGGTCGGCGTCGGCTACCTCCTTTTCACCACCGCAACACTCGCGCTCTATCTCGTGACGCTCCGCGCGATAGCCGGCAGGAACTTCGCACAAGTGCTCGTGATCCTGTTTCCGGCGCTGGCGATCACCATCGGCTGCGGGCAGAACGGATTCCTCACCGGCGCGCTGATCGGGCTCGTATGCCTCAACGTGGAACGGCGGCAGTGGCTCGCCGGCTTTGCCCTCGGGGCCATGGTGATCAAGCCGCACCTTGCGATTGCCGCCGGCCTCTATCTGCTGATGACGCGGCGCTGGATTGCGCTCGGAACGGCTGCGACCGTCGTTCTGGTGAGCTCGCTGCTCTGCACGCTCCTGTTCGGCTGGCAGATCTGGACAGCCTGGCTTGGCGCGATCAGGGAATCGGCGAGCTTTCTCGAGCAGGGCTTCTACCCGCTGTTCCGGATGATCTCGGCCTACGCCGCATTGTACAAGGCCGGCCTGCCGGCGAGCATTGCCTTCTGGGGGCAGGCGGCCGTCGCGGGAGCAGCCTTGCTCGCCGTCCTTCTCGGCCCGGTGCGCAACGCATCGTCGAAGTTCGCCCTCGGCGTCACCGTGATGGTGTCGGTGATGATCAGTCCCTATGCCTATGACTACGATCTGCCGATGCTCGGAATCGGTCTGGCCCTGATACTGCCCGAGCTCGCCAAGCTGGCGAGCCAGCGCGAGCGCAGCGCGATTTACGGGCTGGTCCTGCTCGCTGGGGCCTATGGATTGTTGCAATCGGGGCGGCTGGCGGTGCAGTTCGGGCAGAAGGCCGATCCCGATCAGCATTTCGCACCCGCCATCGGCGGCTTCGCGCTGATGGCACTGCTGGTTCTGCTGCTGCGACTGCTGTTGCGCGGGATGCAGCCGTCGCCCGCGCTGCCGCGAACCGCGCAAGCCACCGAGTAAGGCCTCCAGCCCACTGCAAATGCGAAGGACGGAACCGGATCGGCCGGCGCTCGTTCAGATGAGAGCGCACGCTGCGCCGCGTGCCGCGGCGCAACCGAGGAGGCTCATCATGCCCACAGCCGAACATGATCACGTCTACAAGATCCTGGAACTGGTCGGATCATCCGAGACGTCGATCGAGGATGCGATCAAGAACGCGATCGGCCGCGCTGCCAAGACCATTCGCGAGATGAAATGGTTCGAGGTGGTGCAGACACGGGGTCACATCGAGAACGGCACCGTCCGTCACTATCAAGTGACGCTGCGCGTCGGCTTCACGCTGGAGGGATGACGCAGCGAACGCGGACGAAGTTCGCCCTGCGGCGCGGTGGTTAACAACCGCCGAGGAGAGTCAATCAAGATATCGTCAACTCCCTCCGGGTGAATACGGACGCGCAAAATCATCGCAGAAGTTGCAATAGGCCGTTAAGGCCAAAGTGAGAGGTTTGCTCCGAGATGGAGCAAGCCTGATGGTGACGAGCCGCGAACTCGGCAAGACGCGCCTTCCGCTCTGGGCGGCGGGGTTCATCGTGCTGATTTGCGTTGAGATCCTCGGCTTGAGCGCCTGGCGCGAATGGGAAGCGCGCAATGCCGATCTCAGGACCGCCGAGATCGACGTCACCAATCTGGCGCATTCGCTGATCCAGCACGCGGACGATACGTTCGAACTCGCCGATACGATCCTGGTCGGTTTGGTACATCGGCTCGAAATCGACGGGACGGGTCCGGATGCGATTGCGAAACTCCAGGCCTATCTGCCGACACGCAAATCATCGGACCGCATCCGCGGCATCTTCATCTACGATGCGACCGGCGGGTGGCTTGCCACGACTGAACACGTCGACTTCTCCAAGCTCAACAACAGCGACCGCGACTATTTCCGTCACCATCGCGACTCGCCGGCGACGGGCACGCTGATCGGACCGCCCGTCAAGAGCAAAGCCGGCGGCCAATGGATTATCACCGTGTCCCGCCGGATCAACGATTCCGACGGCGGCTTCGCCGGCGTTGCCCTGCTCACGATCGACGTCAGCTATTTCGTCAAATTCTACGAGCGCTTCGACTTCGGGCCGAACGGCTCGGCCTCGCTGCTCAACAATAGCGGCACCATGCTGGCGCGCAGTCGCGACGAGAGAGGCGCCTTCGTCGGACGCGACCTGTCCAATGCGCCCTTGTTCAGAAGTTGGAAAAGCCGCCCCCCCGGGGCGGTCTACTATTTTAGGTCGCCGATCGATGGCATGGACCGGCTGAGCTACTACCAGCGCAGCAGCCGCTATCCCCTGATGGTGCTGGCGAGCAAGTCGCAAGACGACGTGCTGGCCTCCTGGCGGCGCGCAGCGACCACACGCATGACCTTCGTCCTCGGCCTCGTTGTGCTGATCGCATTGATCGGCTCCTACCTGGTCCGTCAACTGGTGCAGCGGCAGCGCATGGCTCAGGCCTTGGTCGCCAAGGAAGCAAATTTCCGCCTGCTGGCCGAGCAATCCAGCGACATGGTGACCCGGATCGGACTGGACAACCGGGTACTCTACGTCTCTCCCTCATGCGCGCGCATCACCGGCTGGTCCGCGGAGGAATTGCTGGGCACGTCGGCGCTCGCCGGCATTCACGCGGACGACATGGAACGGGTCCGGCAGGCCATCACCGCGCTGAGGAACGGCGAGGCCGAGGAGGCGCGGTTCGTCTATCGCCAGCATCATCGCGACAAGGGCGAGATCTGGGCCGAGGCGGCGCTGCACGTGACGCTGGCGTCGGACAGCGGTGCGATCGACGGCGTCGTCGCGGTGGTGCGCGACATGACCGAGCAGAAGGACCTTCAGGACAAACTTGCCTCGCTGGCAACGACCGACGGCCTCACCGGTCTCGCCAACCGGCGCGCATTCGACGAACGCCTTGCCGACGAATGGGCGCGTGCCCGGCGCGACGGCACGCAGCTCTCGTTGCTGCTGATCGATGTCGATCATTTCAAGAAGTTCAATGACCATTACGGACATCTGGCGGGCGACGCCTGCCTGCGCGCGCTCGGCCGGATTCTGTCCACCTACGCGAGGCGTCCGGCCGACCTCGCGGCGCGTTACGGCGGCGAGGAATTCGCGGTGCTGTTGCCGAACACCGGCCCGGATGGTTGCGCCGAGGTCGGCGAAGGAATCCGCCAGGCGCTGCTCGATCTCGCCATGCTGCACGCGCAGAATCCGCCTTCCCGGCTGGTGACTGCGAGCGTCGGCGGCGCGGCTGCTCTTCCGTCCCAGACCACGATGGACTGCAGCACGCTGGTCGCGGCCGCCGACCGCGCGCTCTACGCCGCCAAGGACAGCGGCCGTGACCGGCTGGTGATGTCGGGACAGGTGGTCCCCTGGCCCGCGAAGAGCGCGTGACGAAGATTTCGCCCTCGAAACTCGCCGACGTCGGGCCTCGCATCGGCAGGTCTTTGCTCCGCGTTTGTCGCCCGTGTTCGCACAGGATATGACTCGGATCACGGCCGGATGTTCGGCCACTCCGAGGTTGCTGCTGTGACTAATGGGATCAAGCTCGTCCTCTTCGATATGGACAATGTCCTGTGCGACTACGACAGGGGAAAACGTGTTGCGCGTCTGGCGGAGCTTGCGGGATCGACCAACGAGTTCATCCACAAGGCGATCTGGGACAGCGGATTCGAGCTGCTCGGCGATTGCGGGGCTCTCGATGCAGCCGACTATTTGCGGGGCTTCGGCGAGCGCATCGGCTATCCGCTCTCGCTCGACGAATGGGTCGAGGCGCGGCGCCGTTCAATGCAGGCCAAACGCGCGATGCTGGAGATTGCCGGCAGCTTGCGTAAGACCGTCGACATTGCCGTCCTGACCAACAACAGCACGCTGGTCGCTGACCATATCGACACGCTGCTGCCGGACTTGCGCCCGCTGTTCGGCTCCCGAATCTACACCTCGGCCCAGTTCAAGACCGCGAAGCCGGACCCGCGCTGCTACCGCCTCTGTCTGTCGGAGCTCAACGTGAGGCCGGAGACCGCCCTGTTCGTCGACGATCTCATGGCCAATGTCGCCGGCGCACGCGAGGCGGGTCTGTTCGCGCATCACCACACGTCAGTGGAGAGCTTCAGGCACGCCCTTTCGGAGCACGGCCTGCTTCACCAATGATCCGCGCGGCCCTCCGCCGGCATCAAGCCAGATGGCACGAGACAAAATGCCCGCCCGACCCTTCTCTCAGCTCCGGCGCGCTTTCCGCGCAGCGCGGCTGGGCGATCGGACAGCGGGTGTGGAAGTGGCAGCCGGACGGCGGCTTCATCGGGCTCGGCACGTCGCCCTTGAGGCGGATGCGTTCGCGCTTGAGCTTGGGATCGGGCACCGGCACCGCGGATAGGAGCGCCCTGGTGTAGGGATGCTGCGGGTTGCGGTAGAGGTCGCTCGCCTTCGCCAGCTCGACGATGCGGCCGAGATACATCACCGCGACGCGGTCAGAGATGTGCTCGACCACAGAGAGATCGTGCGCGACGAACAGATAGGTGAGGTTCAACTCGGCCTGGAGATCTTCCAACAGGTTGATCACCTGCGCCTGAATCGATACGTCGAGCGCGGAGACCGGCTCGTCGCAGACGATCAGCTTCGGTTCGACCGCGAGGGCGCGCGCGATCACGATGCGCTGGCGCTGGCCGCCGGAGAATTCGTGCGGATAGCGCCGCATGTGCTCGGCCTTGAGCCCGACCTTGACCAGGAGAGCCGCGACGCGCTCCTCGCGCTCTTTCGCGGACGAGGCGAGATTGTGGATGGTGAAGGCCTCGCCGAGGATCGCGCCGACCGTCATGCGCGGATTGAGCGAGGCGAACGGATCCTGGAACACCAGCTGCATGTTCCGCCGCATCGCGCGCAGATCGTTGCCGCCGAGCTTGCGCACATCCTGGCCGTCGAAGGTGACCTCGCCGTCGGTCGGCTCGATCAGGCGCAGCACACAGCGTCCCGTCGTCGACTTGCCGCAGCCGGACTCGCCGACGAGACCAAGCGTCTCGCCGCGATTGACCGAGAACGACACGCCGTCGACCGCATAGACGGTGCCGACCTGGCGCGACAGCAGGCCGCCGAGCACAGGGAAATGCTTCTTCAGGCCGTTGACGCGGAGCAAGGGCTCGCTCATGCCGCGCCTCCCAAATTAGTATCTCCCAGATGACAGGCCATGCGGTGACCGGGCGCGATCTCGCGCAGCAGCGGCTCCTTCTCGGTGCAGACCTTCATGGCAAACTTGCAGCGCGGGGCAAAGCGGCAGCCGACCGGCGGATTGATCAGGATCGGCACCGAGCCGCCGATCGCCTCCAGCCGCGTCTTGTGCTCGCTGTCGAGGTCGATGCGGGGAATCGAGCGGATCAACCCTTGCGTATAGGGATGGCGGGGATCGCCGAAGAGGTCGTCGACGAGCGCCTCCTCCACCACCTTGCCGGCATACATCACGACAACACGCTGCGCGGTCTCGGCGACGACGCCCATCGCATGGGTGATCAGCATCACCGCCATGCCGAAGCGGTCCTTCATGTCCTGGAGCAGGTCGAGGATCTGGGCCTGGATGGTGACGTCGAGCGCGGTTGTCGGCTCGTCGGCGATGATCAGCTTCGGCTTGCAGGCGAGCGCCATCGCGATCATCACGCGCTGGCGCATGCCGCCGGAGAACTGGTGCGGATAGTTGTGCACCCGGCCTTCGGCGTTCGGGATCTGCACCAGCTTCAGCATCTCGATGGTGCGCTCGAGCGCCTGCTTCTTGGTCACCGCTTCGTGCCGCCGCAGGCTCTCGGCGATCTGCTCGCCGATGGTGAGCACCGGATTGAGCGAGGTCATCGGCTCCTGGAAGATGAAGCCGATCTCCTTGGCCCGGATCTCGTCGAGCTGATTGCTCGTCAGCGGGACGAGATCGCGACCCTCGAAGATGATCTGGCCCGCCGCGATCCGGCCCGGCGGCATCGCGATCAGCTTCAGGATCGACATCGCCGTCACGGTCTTGCCGCAGCCGGACTCGCCGACGACGCAGAGCGTCTCGCCTCTGTTGATGGAGATGTCGACGCCGTCGACGGCCTGGAGGATGCCGTCGTCGGTGGAGAAGTGGGTTTTCAGGCCCTTGATTTCGAGCAGCGGAGCCATCAGATCACCCGTCGCGCGTCGAGCGCGTCACGCAGGCCGTCGCCGATGAAGTTGATGGCGACCACCGCGATGAAGATCGCGCCGCCCGGAAACAGCGCCCAATGCGGACCGATGTCGAGAAAGTCCTTGGCATCGAACAGCAGCCGGCCCCAGGTCGGGGTATCCGGCGGGAAGCCGAGGCCGAGGAAGGACAGCGTCGATTCCGCGATGATCGCAGCGGCGACGTCGATGGTGCCAGCGATGATCACCGGGCCGACCGCATTCGGCAGGATGTGGCGCACCACCTGCCGCACCGGGCTGGCGCCGAGCGCGCGCGCGGCTTCGACGAACTCCTTCTCACGGATCGACAGGAATTGCGCACGCACCAGGCGCGCCACCGGCATCCAACGCAGGCCCCCGATCACGAGCACGATCAGGATGAAGATGCCGCCCTCGGGTCCGAACAACTGCTTCAGCCCGTCGCGGAAGAGATAGATGAGCAGCAGCAGCAGCGGCAGTTGCGGCAGCGACAGGAAGAGGTCGGTGAGCCACATCAGGCCGTGCCCGAGCGCGCCGCGCGACATGCCGGCAAGCGCGCCGATCAGCGTGCCGATGAACACCGAAACCAACATGGCGGCGAGCCCGACCGCGAGCGAGATTCGTCCGCCATAGATCATGCGCGCCAGGATGTCCTGGCCGAGATCGTCGGTGCCGAAGGGATGCGCGAGCGATGGGCCCTGCATGCCTGCGACGATGTCGATGTCGTTGATCTTGATGCGCCAGATGAACGGGCCGATCACCACCGCCAGCACCAGGATCAGGAGCAGGAAGGCGCTGATCACGGCGAGCCTGTGGCGGCTGTAACGCCGCCACGTCTCGCGCCAGGGCGAGTAGCCGCCCCGCTCAGCGGAGGGAGATGCGAGGGTCAAGCCAGCCATAAAGCACGTCCGCGATGAGATTGAACAGCACGACGAGGCACGCGAAGACGAAGGTGACGGCCATCACCACCGGCGTGTCGTTGGAAAGGATGGAGGAGATCAGCAGCGAGCCGATGCCGGGGATGCGGAAGATCTGCTCGGTGACGATGGCGCCGCCGAACACCGCGGGCATCTGCAATGCAATCAGCGTCACGACCGGGATCATGGCGTTGCGCATCACGTGCTTGATGATGACCTTGGCCTGGCCAAGGCCCTTGGCACGTGCCGTGGTGACGTAGTCGAGCCTGATGACGTCGAGCATCGCCGAACGCACGAAGCGCGTCATCGACGCCGCCTGGAACAGGCCGAGCACCGCCACCGGCATGATCGCCTGCCTGATCATCTCCAGCACCCAGCGGATGCCGGTCGCCTTGATGTCGGTCGTATAGACGAAAGGCAACCAGTCCAGCGTGACCGAAAAGATCAGGATGAACAGGATGCCGGTGAAGAAGGTCGGCAGCGAGAAGCCGACGAAGGCGAGCGTATTCGCGATCTGGTCGAACAACGAATACGGCTTGGTCGCAGCATAGACCCCGACGGGGATTGCGATCAGGAGCGCCAGGATCTGCGCCGAGCCGATCACGTAGAGGGTGGCCGGCAGGCGCTGGAGGATCAGCGTGTCGACGTTCATCCGGCTGACGAAGGAGAAGCCCCAGTCGCCGTGCAGCATGGCGTTGAGCCAGTGCAGGTAGCGGAGGTGAATCGGATCGTCGAGGCCGAACTTGGCCCGAAGCGCCGCCTGCACTTCGGGCGGCACGTTCGGATTGGTCGCCAGTTCGGAGAACGGATCTCCGGGCGCGAGCGCGAGCACGACGAACAGCACGACCGAGATTCCGAGCAGGCTCGGAATCGCGATCAGCAGGCGACGCAGGACGTATTGGCTCATGAGGGAAAGGCCCCGTCTAGAGTTTGGGGATCATTCCTCGCGGTACCAGTCGAACAGATTGTCGGTTTCGTTGGCCCAGCCGGAGATCACCGGGCGCAGCGTGTTCGAGGCCGCCTCCACTTTGAGCCGGTGCTGCGCCGGAATGAACACGGTGTCCTGGAACAGGAGGTCGTTGGCCTTGATGTAGAGCGCCGCGCGCTTGACCGGATCCATCTCGCCGTCGGCGGCGTCGATGGTGGTGTCGTACTCCTTGTTGACATAGCGCGGGAAGTTGGTGCCCTGCCACTTGTTCTCCTTCGTCGCCACGTTGCTCGAATGATAGCGGCGCATGTGCTGGGCCGGATCCGGCTGGCTCATCGGGATCTGGAACATCTCGATGTCGGCATAGAACTTCGCATAGGTGTCGGGATTGGCGACGTCCGACGAGAAGAACACCGAGGCCACGACCGACTTCAGCTCGACGTCGATGCCGGCCTTCTGACAGGCCTGTTTGACGATCGCCTGGGTCTTCTGGCGCGGGCCGTTGATCGAGGTCTGGTAGAGCAGCTTCAGCTTCTTGCCGTCCTTCTCGCGGATGCCGTCGGCGCCCGGCTTCCAGCCGGCATCGTCCAGGATCTTCGAGGCTTTCTCGATGCTGAACTCCCACGAGGTGTTCTTGGAGACGAACTTTTCGGGGCCATTGAGGAAGTTCGCGGTGGTGCGGCCAGCGCGGCCATAGATGGCCTTCTTGATGGACTCGCGATCGACCAGCAGCGACAGCGCCTTGCGCACGGCGGGGTCGGAGAACAACGGATGCTTGGTCTTCATCGAGGAGCGCTCGCCGTCGACCTCGGTGTTGGGATCGGTGAAATTGAGCGCGATGAATTCGGTGTCGCCGCCCACGGCGTAGATGGTCTTGCCCTTGCCGCCCTTCTCCAGGCGCAGGAGGACGTCGTCCTCGACCTGGATGTTCCAACCAAAATCATACTCACCGGTCTGGATCACCGCGCGTGCGGCCGACACAGCGTCGCCGCCGCCCTTCATCTCGAGCGTGTCGAAATAGGGCCGGTTCGGCATGTGATAGTCTTTGTTGATCTCGCCGCGGATCAGGTCGCCGGGCTTGAACTCGAGGAACTTGTAGGGGCCGGTGCCGACGGGCGCGAGGTTGTTCGGCGCTTCGCGGGACTTGGAGCCCTTGTACTCGGCGAACAGATGCTTCGGCAGAATCTGTCCGGTTGCACCGACAAAGGCGTCCGCCCAGAACGGCGTCGGCTGCTTGAAGGTGAGGCGGACCGTCAGATCATCCACCTTCTCGACCGTGATGTCGCGGTAGGTCGCCACAGTGACGGCGGCCGTCGCCGGATCGATGATGTATTCCCAGGTGAAGACGACATCGTCGGCCGAGAACGGCTTGCCGTCGTGCCATTTCACGCCGGGCTTCAGCTTCCACGTTACCGACTTGCCGTCGGCGGCCAGCAGGCCGTTCTGGGTCGAGGGAATCTCGGACGCCAGAACCAGCTTCATGTTGCCGTCCGGATCCCAGCAGGCGAGCGGCTCGTAGAACAGGCGCGAACCGTCCTGGTCCTTGGTGCCGGTGGCGAAATGCGGATTGAGTAAGGTCGGACCCTGCCACCACAACAGCTTCAATGCGCCGCCACCGCCGCGCTTGGTCGGCTTGTAGGTCGAGGCACCCTCGGCCATGGCGACACCGCCGAGCGCGAGGATCTGGTTGGCCAGCGGTGCGGTCAGGCCCACGGCAGCCAGGCGCTGGATGAAGGCGCGGCGATCCATCCGCCCGTCCTTCACCTGGCCGATAATCGAACGCAGTTCTTTATCCAGCATGGTTGTCCCCCGTCTGGTTTCCATAGTGATGAAGGCGGCCGTGAAGTGCGGCCGCTCATTTGGCTGGCAGTAGATGGCACACCGAATGGGGTGGACGTCAACTGGGACCGTGTGTGTGCAAACGGTCTTCTGGCTGTCCGTTGGGCAAAACTGCGTTCTCCGAGCCCATCCGTTCGGCAATCCAGCATCAAATCATGCTGGATTGCGCGCTGCACTGCGGAAAATTTGTTCGCCGGATCAGACGAAGTATCGAGGCGAAATTCTACGCCACGGACATATCGAGCGGCGGCGCGACGTGATCCGGCAACGGACAAACGTAAGGCGTCTTGGCCGTCCGCTTCTGAAGATCCGCCTTGGCAGACTTGATCAGCTCCGGTTCCGTCAGCGCCTTGATGCCGAGCCCGGCCATCGCCTTGGCTGCCTGCACCATGGCCTTGTGGGCATGCGGGCTCTTGCCTTGCGCGACCACCTGCCAAGTGTGGAAGGGCGTGCCGATTGCAACCGTCGGTGCGTGAACCTGCACGGTCGGGACCACCCAGCTCACGTCACCCACATCGGTCGAGCCGACCAACGGGTTGCGCTTGGCATCCAGCGGCACCAGGAAGTCGGCCAGCGGCCGATCGGTCGGCTCCATACCGATCGCGTAGTAGACCGACGAGATGTCCTTGTCGCTCAGCGTCGCACGGATCTGGCCGGCAAAGCTCTTGTCCGCGTCGTCGAAATGCGGCGGTCCGAGCTCTTCCATCACCCGGTGCAGCGCCTGTTCCAGCGGCGTGTTCGGCAGGATGTTGGAGACCGCGGAGATGATCTTCATTTCCACCTTGGTCTCGGTCATCAGCGCCGCGCCCTGCGCGATCTTGGACACTCGCTCGACCAGCTCGTTCATGCCGGGAAGGTCGCGGGCGCGGATCGAATAGCGCACGCGCGCATGGGCCTGCACCACGTTCGGCGCGATGCCGCCGGTGTCGAGCAAGGCATAGTGCACGCGCGCGTCGCTCGGCATGTGCTCGCGCATGTAGTTCACGCCGACGTTCATCAATTCCACCGCGTCGAGCGCAGAACGGCCGAGATGCGGCGAGGCCGCCGCATGCGAGGTGCGGCCGGTGAAGATGAAATCCGCGCGCGTGTTGGCGAGCGACGGCGTCACCGCCACTTCCCAGAAACTGTGCGGATGCCAGGTGATGGCAATGTCGGCATCTTCGAACGCACCGGAGCGCACCATGAAGGCCTTTGCCGCGCCACCTTCCTCTGCGGGGCAGCCGTAATAGCGCACGCGACCCGGCACCTTGTTCTCGGCGAGCCAGTCCTTCACCGCAGTCGCGGCGAGCAGCGCGGCGGAACCGAGCAGATTGTGACCGCAGCCATGGCCATGGCCACCGGTCTCGATCGGACGGTGCTCAGCGACACCCGCCTCCTGGCTCAATCCCGGCAGCGCGTCATATTCACCCATGAAGGCGATGACCGGACCGCCCTCGCCCCACTCGCCCATCAGCGCAGTCGGGATGCCGGCGACGTTCTCGGTGATGCGGAAACCCTGATGGCGCAGCTCGGCCAGATGCTCGGCGGCGGACCGCGCCTCGGTGTAGCACACCTCGGGCATGCCCCAGACCTTGTCGCTGAGGTCGATGAAACGCGCCTTGATCGTGTCCACGCCACGCCAGATGTCGCTGCGGTTATCCATGCTTCGATCCGTGATCCCTGGTCAAACGAAGCGGCAATGGTTAGCAGCTTCGTTGCACGGCGCCTAGCACCTCGCCGGACACCAGCCATGCGGCGGCTGCCGGATCGAATGGCCGCCCGCCGTCTGTGCACGAACCGTCGCTAAGCCTTTCGAAGATTTCACGCGGCGTTCTCTGGAATAGTTGGGAACGAGGCTTTCAAGACGGCGTCCTCCGGCCTAAATTATGCGTGCTTCGCACCTCGTTCCGCCGGCCACGGCGGAGCGATGCTCTCAGCCAGGAGAACTCCATGCCCGCCCTGACCGAATGGAGAGTGCCGCCGGCCAATCAGCCGCGTGCGAGCGATTATGGTTTCGATCTCGACCGCGCGCTCGGCTCCGTCGTCGGCCTGCACGCCATCATCCCGCCGGACGCCTTCAGCGCCGAGACGCTGGGCACCGAACGCGCCGGCAACGGCGTCGTGATCGACGACGGGCTGGTGCTTACCATCGGCTACCTCATCACCGAGGCGGAATCCGTATGGCTGCACCTCGCCGACGGGCGTGTCGTCGAAGGGCATGCGCTCGGTTTCGATTCCGTCACCGGCTTCGGCCTGGTACAGGCGCTCGGCCAGCTCGACGTCGAACCCCTGCCGCTCGGCACCTCGGCGGAAACGCGGATCGGCGACCGCGTCGTGGTCGGCGGCGCCGGCGGCCGCACGCGCTCGGTTGCGAGCCAGATCGTGGCCAAGCAGGAATTCGCCGGCTATTGGGAATATCTGCTGGATGAGGCGATCTTTACCTATCCCGCACATCCGAACTGGGGCGGCACCGCGCTTCTCAACGAACGCGGCGAGTTGATCGGTATCGGCTCGCTCCAACTCGAGCGCGAACGTGACGGCAAGGCCGAGCATGTCAACATGATCGTGCCGATCGACCTCTTGAAGCCGATCCTCGATGACCTGCGCAAGTTCGGCCGCGTCAACAAGCCGTCACGGCCCTGGCTCGGGCTCTACTCGACCGAGATCGACAACCGCGTGGTGGTGATCGGGATCTCCGCCAACGGTCCGGCCGCGCGCGCCGAGCTCAAGACCGGCGATGTCATCCTCGCCGTGGACGGCGACAAGGTCACGAGCCAGACCGGCTTCTACAAGAAGATGTGGGCGCTCGGCGCCGCCGGCGTCGACGTGCCGCTCACCGTGCATCACGAAGGCGTCACCTTCGACGTCACGGTGACCTCGACCGATCGCTTCAAGCTCCTGAAGGCGCCGAAGCTGCACTGACGCAAGGCTTGAGGAAGCGGCGATGACCGAGGCCGTGGTGGACGACATCGTGGCCGTGCTGCCGCCGCTGCTCAATGCGCTGGAGGCGCTCGGCTTCTTCCAGCGGCATCTGCACCCGCCGGCCTTCGCGTCGGTGATGAACGCGATCGGCGTGCCTGACGAGGCGCTGCAAGCGGCGCGGGCAGCGATCGGCGACTGGCCGGAGCAGTTCACCGGCCTGCGCGGTCGGCTCGATCGCGCCTGTGACGAGACACTCGCCGCCTTTGCCGGCATTCGCGAGGTCGAGCGCGGCAATGGCGATCTCGTCGCGGTGTTCCGCGCGCTGCGCCACCTGCCGCGGGCACAGGAGGCGCTCTATCCGCTGGCGCTGCAGTTTCCGCCCGTGAGCAGCTTCTTTCTCAACGCTGCCAATCGCGAAAATGCCGACCTGTTGTCGCGGCTCGAAGTCGGCGCGAGCGAAAATACCGGCATCTTCCACGATCACAACGAGCCCGGCAGCCGCGGTGGCTTCTCGGTCTATGTGCCCGAATATTATACGCCCGATCGCGCCATGCCGCTGGTGATGGCGCTGCATGGCGGCAGTGGCAATGGGCGCGGTTTCCTGTGGAGCTGGTTGCGCGATGCGCGCAGCCTTGGCTCAATCCTGGTGGCGCCGACCGCGACCGGCCCGACCTGGGCGCTGATGGGCGACGATGGCGATACGCCGAACCTCATGCGTATCCTCGAGACCGTGCGCGGCCGCTGGAGCATCGATGCTTCGCGCATGCTGCTGACCGGCATGAGCGACGGCGGCACCTTCTGCTATGTCACCGGCCTCGACGCCGCTTCACCCTTCACGCATCTTGCGCCGGTGTCGGCGACTTTCCATCCGCTGATGGCGGAGATGGCGGACGCCGCGCGCCTCCAGCGCCTGCCGGTCTTCATCACCCACGGTAGGCTCGACTGGATGTTTCCGGTGCAGACCGCGCGGCAGACGCAGGCGGCGCTCTCTGCCGCTGGCGCCGACGTCACCTATCGGGAGATCGACGACCTCAGTCACACCTATCCGCGCGAAATCAACGCGGAGCTGCTGCAGTGGCTGAATGGGACATGAACGATCCGTCCTTATCTGTGCCGTACTGCCGCGGGAACCATTGCTCCGGGCCGACGTTATCGCCGGTCACCGGAGGTTCGCTATGCAGACTTTTTTTGGAATGATCCTGGGCGCGCTGCTGCTCGCGGGCGGCGTTTACGTCTATGATTCTATGCAGACGTCGTCGGTCGCCAATGGCGAGGTCGCGATCACCAATCGCACCATCGTGAACTGGGATGTCGCCAAGGCCGATTGGGACGCGCTGCGCGACCGTGCGCACAGGGACTGGGTCCGGATCTCGTCGAAGTAGCGACGCCGCATCATGAACAAGGCGCCGTCGCGAACTCCGCGGCGGCGCCTTTGTGTTGCGTGATGACTAAAGCGCGATGAGATTAGGATGAATTGTCATCGCGCTCTAGGTTATTGTTTGAGCATGATCTTTTCGGAAAACCGCTGCGCACTTTTTCGGATCATGCTTTAGCGCTCGGCTCAGTTCATCTTGGCCTTGCGCGCGTCGGCAATGACCTGCTCGAACTCGTTCATGCTCAGCACGCCCGGTACGCGGTACTTGCCGACGATGAAGGACGGCGTGCCGCGGAAGCCAAAGGCTTCGGCCTGCTCGTTGTTGCGCTTGAGGATGGCGTCGATGTCCTTGGCGTGGCCGGCGAGATCGCGCTTCAGGCGGTCCATGTCGACGCCTGCGCCAGCGAGAAGCTCGTTGATGCGCGGCTCGGTCAGGCGCGAGCTGACGCCCATCATGGCGTCGTGGGCCTGATGGTACTTGCCCTGGAATTTCGCCGCGAGCGCGGTCCGCGCCGCCGTGACCGAGACCGGCCCGAGGATCGGCCAATCCTTCATCACCAGCCGCACCTTGCCGTCGTCCTGGACGACTTGGCGCAGCTCGGGCTCGAGCTTGCGGCAATAGGGACAATTGTAGTCGGACCATTCGACGATGGTGATGTTGCCGTCGGGATTGCCGGCAACCGGCGTGTCGGGATCGCGCAGCACCTTGGCTTCGGTCAGCACCTCGTCGTCGGCGGCGGCGCGCACGAAAGTGGTCCCGCCTGCCGCCAAGGCGCCCACCCCTAGCAACGTCAACGCCGCGCGCCGCGTCGTCACAAGGCCCTTATTCCCAGATCCAGCCATATCTCGTCCCGTTTCGGTCCCATCGCCGCAAATACGATTCGGGACCGGGAATTGTTACGGCTGATATAGAGCGTCACGGGCGCGATGTCATCGCCATGCTATGCGCGGATCGCGGCCGGCGCTTGCGAGGTCGCAGCGCGCGGCAGCATCGCCATCAGCGTGCCGGTCATGGAAGCGATCAGCGTCGTCTTGCCCTCGTGCTCGGCAAAGGCGCTGGCTTCGCAGAAGGTCAGCGTGCGGCCGGGTTTGACTACCTCGGCCCTGAAGACGAAGCGCGCGCCCCTAGCAGGTGCGAGCAGCGTGGTCTTGAACTCGACGGTGAGGATGTCCGCTTCGCGCGGCATCAGGGTGAAGGCGGCGACGCCGCAGGCATTGTCGAGGCCTGCGGTGATGATACCGGCATGGACAAAACCGTTCTGCTGCGTGAAGGCTGCCGAATGCGGCATCGCCAGCTCCACCTCGCCCGGGGCGAGATGGACAATCGAGATACCAAGCGTGTGCATTGCCGGCTGGGCCGCGAACATCGCCGTGGCCGCCGCGTGGTAATCCGGGTTTTTCGGCTCGAATGCGACCATGATTCACGCCTCCGCCGGCACGGAAAGGTGCCTCATGGCGATCTCTCGGATGGCATCGGCGAACGCTACGGACTTCCGTAATTGGCGATCCATGTGCACGCCGGTGATCTCGCAGGTCGCCGCGAGTTCGCCCGTCTCGGCATTCGTCATGTCGTGCCGGAAGCGGATCGATTTGTCGCGAAGCTCGAGCAGATGGCTGCGGATCTCGACGATGTCGCCGGCGAGCAGCTCGCGCTTGTAGGCGATGTTCTGCTGCACCGCGGCCATGCCGCGGCCCGAGCTGCGCAGATAGCTCGGCGTCAGTCCGAGCCGGGCGAACAGATTCCAGTTGGCCTCGTCGAACTTGCCGACGTACCACATGATGTTCATGTGGCCGACATGATCGCATTGCCACGGATAGACCGTGCCGCGATAGGTCGCCTCCTGCTCCATCGCAATTGGCTCCCTGTCCTTTTCTTCCGCCTTTGCGGATTGATACGGTAGCGTATCAGAGCACCGTCGCGCTAGCAATACGGCACCGTATCAAGAATCCGGCGAGGCTTCCTTCATGAGCGACGGCAAGGGCGATGTCTGGGTCGAGGCAGGGTTTACCGAGCTCGCCCGATCGGGGGTCGAGGGCGTGCGGGTGGAGGTGCTCGCCAAGAACCTCGGCGTCACCAAGGGCGGCTTCTATCGCCGCTTCGCCGACCGGGCCGCACTGCTCGAAGCCATTCTGGAACGCTGGCGCGAAGGACGTATCGCGGCGATCGCGCAGCAGACGAGTCTCGACGGACAAGAGCCCCGCGAGCGACTGAAGGCGGTGATCCAGCTCTATTCCGAGCGGCTCAATCCGGCAGCCATGGCGATCGAGCTCGCGATCCGGCAATGGGCCCGCTCGGATGAGGGCGCGGCGGCGGCGGTGGCGAGCGTGGATGCGGCGCGGCTCAAGCACGTCGCCGAGCTCTATCGCGCGACCGGCCTTGCGGCCGAGGAGGCCGAGGCGCAGGCCTTCCTGTTCTATTGCTTCATCTTCGGCCAGAGCCTGTTGTTCATCGAGCGCGGCCCGCGCAAGCGGTCGCAGCTCGTGGCGAAATCGGCCGAGAAGCTGTTGGGCTAGACAAAACGGCCGGAGCGTTGCTCCGGCCGTTGCATCAATTCGAAGCTCAGGCGGCGCCCTTCAGCTTCTTGGTGCATTCGCTGTAATAGCCGCCGCCCTTCTGGATCCACTTCAAGCCGCCATTACCATTGGTCGTCTTGTTGGCATTGTACTGGTCGACGCAGGTGTGGAGCCGCGCCTTGCCGGGGGTCTCCTTGGCGTATTTCGGATCGACCGCGTTCGGATAGATCGCAGGTCCAGCCGGCAGCGTCGGCGCGGCCTCCTTCTTCGCCTGCTTCGGCTCGGCAGGAGCGGCGGGCGCAGCCGGAGCAGCCGCCGTGGGCGCAGCGGCAGGCGTTGCGTCTGCACCGCACTGGGCCTTGCGGAATTCATTCCACTTCATGGTGCCGAGCGAGCCGTCCTTCTTGGCCGCCTGATATTTTGCGCTACACTCCTGCGCGGTCAGTGCCTGCGCCGGCGCGCTCGCCACCAATGCCGCGACACCTGACGCTGCAATCGCACACAACAATTTTGTCTGAATGGTCATCCCTGGGTCTCCTCCTTGATCTTCCTCGAGGGAAGTGAAACGAGGATTGCTATCCTAGCGTGTCGGCCGCTTGCGACAAGGATGCGATGGGCTGCGCCGGCAAAATATAGTGATCCCGTCGCTCAACTCATTCATGTCGCGTTCAGCAAAGCGAGCCGACGTTCCCAAACCTTCGCAATTTTCCCAAGAAGAGTGCAACACATGACCTTCACGTCCCGCCTCGCCGCCCTCGCTCTCGTCTCCCTGCTCGCCACCGGCACGGCCTTCGCACAGACCGCCGCGCCGGCCGCCAAAACCGACGCTGCTGCCACCGCCGACAAGAAGGCGCCGAAGGAGCGCTCGGCGGAATCGCTCGAATGCTCCAAGCAGGCGGACGCCAAGGGATTGAAGGGCAAGGAGCGCAAGAAATTTCGCCGCGAGTGCATGAAGGAAGCAAAGGCCGGCACCGCCGCGCCCGCCGCCCCTGCCGCCGACAAGAAGTAAGTCCGTCCCGATCCTCCGCGAGCATCAGCGGGAGGCATGCGCATTGCGGCATGACGAGCCTGCAATTGTGCGCCTCCCACTGATTTGCGATAAGGTGGCGTGAAACAAATCGTCGCCTCCCTGCCGTTCGAATGGCCGAGCCGTGCCAACTTCTTGAGCACGATGGAGACGCTTGTCATCGGCACCGCCGGTGGCCTCGTGTTTCTCGTCGCGGGCCTTCCCGGCGGGCTGATCTCGGGCGCGATGATCGCGGTCGGGATCGCCGCAATCGCCGGCCGCCAGCTGGCGTTGCCGCCGATCCTGACCCAGACCGTGCTGGTGCTGCTCGGCATTTCGCTGGGCTCGGTGGTCTCGCGCCATCTGATCCAACAGGTCAGCGCCTATCCCGTCACCATCGGCCTGCTTGCGCTCGCGACCTTCTGCTCGACCTTCGGATCGAGCTATTACCTGCAGCGCGTCCATGGCTGGGACCGCACCTCGGCCTTCCTTGCCGGCAGTCCCGGCGCGCTGTCGCAGATCACGATCCTGGCGGTCGAGCGCGGCGCCGACCTGCCGGGCATCGCGGTGGTGCAGACCATGCGCGTCATCATCCTCACCGCGGCGCTGCCGATGGTGCTGGCGATCGCGGGCGTGGCGCCCTCCGCCGCACCGTCGCTGACGACGACGATCGCCTCGCCGCTCGGCCTCGTGGGGCTGGCCGCAGCCTCGCTGGCGGTGGCGCTCTTCCTGCGGCTGATCAAATTTCCGGCGAGCTGGATGTTCGGTGCGATGATCGCCTCCAGCGTGCTGCATGGCGCCGGCTGGGTCGAGGGCGGCTTGCCAAACTGGGTACGCGGCGTGGCCCTGGTCGGCATCGGCGCCCTGATCGGCAGCCGCTTCGCACGGATGCGGATCAAGACTTTGGCCGGCCATATCAACGCGGCGCTGGGCTCGTTTACGGTCGCAATTGCCGTCTCCGCCCTCTTCGTCGGCATCGTCGCGCTCACCACGCCGGTGAAATTCTCCGATGTCGTCGTCGCCTTCGCACCGGGCGCGATGGACGCGATGCTGGCGCTGGCCCTGACGCTGCACATCGACCCGATCTTCGTCGGCGCCCATCACCTGTCGCGCTTCGTCTTCGTGACGATCGCGACACCCGGCATCGTGCACTTGTTCGGGCGCACGCAAGATGATGTGGATGATTGACGGGGCGCAGCTCTCGTAGGGTGGGCAAAGCGCAGCGTGCCCACCAGCGACTGGTGTGAGTGTCGATGAATGGTGGGCACGGCGCGCGAAGAGCGCGCCTTTGCCCACCCTACGGCAGCTACCTAGCGCTTCGCCGTCCGCACAAATCCCCATGCGGCGATCGCGGCCATCAGCAGCGAGATCAGCACGTTGTAGCCGGCAAGCGAGAGGCCGAGGAAGCGCCACTGCACCTCGTCGCAGCGGACCACCTTCACGGTGTCGAGCCGCGAGAAAAGGTCGCCGGCGTTGCCGAGATTGACCACGGGACCGGAGCAGTCGGTCGGTCCCTGCCAAAATCCCCATTCGACGCCGGAGTGATAGGTGCCGAGACCGGCATTGGCGAGCGTCGCCAGCGTGAGGATCGCCAACGCAGCGAGCAGCAGCGGCCGCGGCGCGCCGCTCCTGGCCGCAAGCGCCGTGAGGGCACCGAGCGGGATCGCGAGATAATAGGCGTAGCGCTGCTCCAGGCAGAGCGGACAGGGTACAATCTCAAGCACGAGCTGGAAGAACCAGGCGCCCGCGATCGTGGCGGCGGCGATCAGCGTGACGAGCAGCGAGGCGGTCAGCGCGGGACCGGCGCTGGCCGGCTTGAACGCTGGTATGGCAGCACTCCGGGTCGTCACGGCAGCCTCTCTCCGATGGGTCGCGCGTCTAAGCCTCTAACTCCGGCCCATGCGGCTGTCGAGAACGGCGGGGATCACTTTGGCGCGGGTTGACCCCGCCCTGTCCATGGCTATAGTCCGCCGGCTTCGCGACGTCCCTTGGGCCGACCGAAGGCCCCTGTGGCGGAACTGGTAGACGCGCTCGACTCAAAATCGAGTTCCGCAAGGAGTGCTGGTTCGATTCCGGCCAGGGGCACCACGCTTCGCCCTTCGGGCTTCGCGTGGCGCAGCCACGCTGAACCGAAGGGTGAAGCGTGTCCGGCGAAGCCTCTTGGCGAAGACGGACTGGTTGAGCAGAGCTCCTCCCCTAGCCATTCTCCCATCCCCACTGTATAAGCCCTCAGCTTCTTCACTGAACCGAAGGAGCTCACATGAACGATCTGCACGCGTGGCTTTCCCAGCAGCACCACGGTTTGCGGACCTTCCAAATCTTCCAGCAAAAGCTCGAGAGGCTCGGCCGGGACGATCCCGCGCAGCGCGGCCTGTGCCGTCTGCTCAGCGGTGTCGTCGGCAGCTATGTCGAGGCCTTTGACGAGGCCCCGCTGCCGGTCGAGGTCGCCGACGGCGCCTATCGTCGCCTGCTGACGCTGCTCGCCAGCCTCGATCTCCACGGCGACGCCACGAGGCGGCTCGCCGACATCAACCGCGTGGCGACCTGCGAATTGTGGCGGTGATTGGCAGGATGAGCGCGCACACTTCAATTTTCAAACAGCGAGACACGCCTAGACAGCCTCGCGACGCATGACGCCCGAGTCTTGTGCTTCTCTTGGCGCCCCTTCCTTGGAAAGGGCGCAGGGAAGGCCGGGTGCCGGCTGGCACCCGCGGTCCGCTGTGCGCAAATTGCGCGAAGACAAATGCACAGCGGCATACAGGGCAGCCTGGACATCCCGGCCTTTCCCTGCGCAGTGGTTTGACGGCTTATGGCGCGCTCTCCCCGGGGAGCGATGCACTATTGCCCCCGTCGCCTTGCGGATGGCTGATGCGCGCGCCCGGTCGGGCAGCACGCACCACCGCAAGCCTTGACGCACAGACCCCGGGCGCCAGGACCACACGCTTTTGCCGTACGCGAACCGCACCTGTCGTTTGCGCACCGCTCAACCGCTCACGGGCCAAACCCGCCCTGCGATTGCCCAGCGCGCCGATGCGCTCCACGTCCACCGCCACCCGGCCCGCGCATCGTGACGATCGCGAAACGCCCCTTATCCATGGGCCGGGATGACGAATCATGTACGATATTTCCGAATTTCGGTCAATCGGAATCCTTCGGCTCCCGAAGGGGCGAGCGTTCTGACAGACCTTGTTCCGACAGGGAATCATCTTCTGCAGATCGATAGCCTCATTCTCGCCCCGGCTCTATCCACATCGTCATTGCGAGCGCAGCGAAGCAATCCAGGCATGCATCCGCGGAGATAGTCTGGATTGCTTCGTCGCAAGAGCTCCTCGCAATGACGAGGAGGAGAGACTACGCGTCCGGCACCGCCACGAGGCGTTCGACTTCGCCGTGCCAGTACCTATATCCTGTGGCAACTGATGTGATGCAGCGGACAGCTTCGATGGCCAGGAGACGCACGACGGATACTGACGCCGACGACCTCCCCCGCTTCTTCGTCTGGGTCCGGGGCCTCGAAGGGCCCGAACCTCAGAAATGGATGACGATGGATTTCGGCGTCGGCGATTGGAAGCGGCCGCTCGTGCTGGCCTATCTGGAACTGCCGGAGGACGAACGGCATCTATCCCTGTCGGTGCTGGCCCGGCGCTATCCACCGCCGCGGGATGATCTTTCGTGAGCCGGGCTAGGGTGTACATAAATGTCGGCTCCGCTAGGCAAAGTGGAAGTCACCCCGCTTGAGCGCGCTCGGCGGCTTGTGACCCTGGCTGTGTGAAAAGCCACGAGTCAGCTACGATTCCTCCGTTTCCTGATGGGGGATACGGATGGGACGCTTCGTTGAAGGTGCGGACAGATCCCAGCTGACGCTCTTGCCGGAATGTTTGGAGGATTGGGTAAGCGAAGACAACGCGGTCCATGTGATCGACGTGTTCGTCGAGGCGCTCGATCTGCATGGAATGGGGTTTGAGCGTGTGATCGCCAAGGAGACGGGCCGGCCCTCCTATCATCCGGCAGTCCTTCTGAAGCTTTACATTTACGGTTATCTCAATCGGGTGCAATCCAGTCGCCGCCTGGA
>NZ_FNCU01000058.1:0-52552 GCF_900099855.1 Bradyrhizobium sp. Rc2d
CGCCCCGGGAGGATCTCCAAACAGGGAGACCGTGTGCTGCGAGCGCTGTTGATCAGCGGTGCCAGCGCCCATCTGCGGCAACAGAAGGCGCGCGGCGTCACCGATCCGTGGCTTCGTGATCTGCTGGCGCGGCGGCCCTACAAGGTCGCCATGGTGGCCTTCGCCGCCAAGACCGCCCGGATCATCTGGGCCATGCTGGTCAAAGGAGAAACCTACCGAGACCGCGCGAGCGCGCCGGCTGCGGCCTAGTTGAGGGGCAACAGCCGCCGCGCTCGCGCTCCATGCCTATCGGAAGGGCACTAAAGGTGTGATGGCAAATGGTCTGGAAACCGGGATCGAAACACTCCGCATCGTCATCGCGCGTCACAGCGCGCCGCAATGATTGGAATTCGATCAGCGATCTCCATCAGGGCCCGCGGTCAATGGCCGCTTCTCGAGGCCGTATACATGACCGCTCCCCGATTCATTTGCTGAAGCACCAAAAAGCCCTTGCCGAGAGGGGGCCGTCCATACATGACAATGGGGAGGCAGTGTGCATCACATCTCGCTCTCGTGCCCCGGACGCAGCGCAGCGCTCCTTAGCGATGCGCTGCAGAGCCGGGGCCCAGAACGCGGCAGGGACGGTGCGGCTTTCTGGGTCCCGGCTCTGCGCAGCAGCGCTTAAGGGCGTTGCAGCGCGTCCGGGACACGAGGTTCTTCGCTCCGCCTTAATGATCCACGGTGCGCCGCCACCAACTTCATCTTGCACTGCGGCAGAAAAATATCGCACACTCCTCCGGACCGAGGAGCCAGGGAGCTCTTAAAGGGGAGCGAGCCATGTCCCTCCAGACCATATCATCCGACGCCACTGAGCATCGCCCCAACCGCCCGGAGGACGTCCAGGCGATGGAAGCGGATGCGCGCCTGCGCGATGACATCCGCCTGCTCGGGCGCATTCTGGGCGATACCGTGCGCGACCAGGAAGGCGCCGATGTGTTCGACCTGGTCGAGCGCATCCGCCAGACCTCGATCCGGTTCCATCGCGACGAGGACCGGCTCGCCCGCCGCGAGCTCGAGCAGATCCTCGATGGCATGTCGACCTCCGAGACGGTGCGGATCGTCCGCGCCTTCAGCTATTTCTCTCATCTCGCCAACATCGCCGAGGACCAGAACAACATTCGCCAGATGCGCGCCCGCGGCGCGGGCAAGAACGGCGGCTCCGGCGTGCTGGCAGAAACGCTCGCCCACGCCAAGGCGGCGGGCATCGGCCCCGACGCGCTGCGCACTTTCTTCAAGTCCGCGCTGGTCAGTCCGGTGCTGACCGCGCACCCGACCGAGGTCCGCCGCAAGAGCACCATGGACCGCGAGATGGAGATTGCAGCCCTGCTCGACCGTCGCGAGCGAGTCGCGCTGACCGCGGAGGAGGCCGCCGCAAGCGACGAGCAGCTCCGCCGTGAGGTGCTGACGCTGTGGCAGACCAATCTCTTGCGCCGGACCAAGCTCACGGTGCTCGACGAGGTCTCCAACGGCCTGTCGTTCTACGACTACACCTTCCTGCGCGAGGTGCCGCGCCTGGTCAACGCGTTGGAAGACCGGCTGGAGGAGGGCGGCGAGCAGGCGGCAAGCGAGCTCGCCTCGTTCCTGCGCATGGGTAGCTGGATCGGTGGCGATCGCGACGGCAATCCATTCGTCACCGCCGACGTCATGCGCGGCACGCTGCGGCTGCAGTCGAGCCGCGTGATGCAGTTCTATCTCAACGAGCTGCACGTGCTCGGCTCCGAACTGTCGATCGCAGCCCATCTCGCCGACGTCTCCGAAGAGCTGCGCACGCTGGCGGAACGCTCGCCGGACACCTCGCCTCACCGAAGTGGCGAGCCTTATCGCCTCGCGGTCTCCGGCATCTATGCGCGCCTCACCGCGACCGCCGAAAAGCTCGAGGTCGAGATCACCCGCCGGCCGGTCGGAATGGGCAAGCCTTACGAGAGCGTCAGGGAGCTGCAAGCCGATCTCGACGTGCTGCACCGCTCGCTGATTTCCAACAACGCCCGCGTCATCGCCCGCGGCCGGCTGCGGCGCTTGCGGCGCGCGGTGGACTGCTTCGGCTTCCATCTGGCGCGGCTCGACATCCGCCAGAACTCGGCCGTGCATGAGCGCACCATCGCCGAGCTGATGGACGCTGCAAACCCAGGCATGTCCTATCTCGCGCTCGGCGAGGACGCCCGCATTTCGCTGCTCACCAACGAATTGCGCTCAACGCGCGCGCTGGTCTCACCCTTCGTCAAGTACAGCGACGAGACCATGGGCGAGCTTAACGTGTTCCATGCCGCCGCGGAAGCGCATGCGAAGTTCGGTTCGGACGCCATCCCCCAATGCATCATCTCGATGTGCAAGGGCATGTCCGACATGCTCGAAGTCGCGGTGCTGCTCAAGGAGGTCGGCCTCGTCCATCCCTCCGGGCGCAGCGCCATCAACATCGTGCCGCTGTTCGAGACCATCGAGGATTTGCAGGCTTCCGCCGGCATCATGGACCGCATGCTGTCGCTGCACGATTACCGCCGCCTCGTCGACAGCCGCGGCAGCGTGCAGGAGGTCATGCTCGGCTATTCCGACAGCAACAAGGATGGCGGCTTCGTCACCTCGGGCTGGGAGCTCTATAAGGCCGAGATCGGGCTCGTCGAGGTGTTCGAGCGGCATCACGTCCGGCTGCGCCTGTTCCACGGCCGTGGCGGTTCGGTCGGCCGCGGGGGCGGTCCGAGCTATGATGCCATCATCGCGCAGCCCGGCGGTGCCGTGAACGGCCAGATCCGCATCACCGAGCAGGGCGAGATCATCTCGTCGAAATATTCCAACGCCGAGGTCGGCCGCAACAATCTGGAGATCCTCGCCGCGGCGACGCTGGAGGCGAGTCTTCTGAATCCGCGCCAGAGCGCGCCGCGCCGCGAATATCTGACCGCGATGGACGAATTGTCGAACCTCGCCTTCAGGGCTTATCGCGGCCTCGTCTACGAGACCGACGGCTTCGTCGATTATTTCTGGGCCTCCACCGTCATCAATGAGATCGCAACGCTCAACATCGGCAGTCGCCCGGCCTCGCGCAAGAAGACCCGCGCGATCGAGGATCTGCGTGCGATCCCCTGGGTGTTCTCATGGGCGCAATGCCGCCTGATGCTGCCGGGCTGGTACGGCTTTGGCAGCGCGGTCGAGCAGTGGATCGCTGATCATCCCGACCAGGGCATGCCGTTCCTGAAAGAGCTCTACAGGGAATGGCCGTTCTTCCGCATGCTGCTCTCGAACATGGACATGGTGCTGGCGAAAAGCTCGATCGCCATCGCCTCGCGCTATGCCGAGCTCGTGCCGGACGAAGCCCTGCGCGAAAAGATTTTTGGCCGCATCCGTCGCGAGTGGCATTCCTGTATCGAGACGTTGCTCGACATCATGGGCCAGGATCGATTGCTTCAGAGCAACCCGCTGCTGGAGCGCTCCGTGCGCCATCGCTTCCCCTATCTCGATCCGCTCAACCATGTGCAGGTCGAGCTTTTGAAGGAGCACCGCGCGCAGAATCCGGACGAGCAGGTGCTGCGTGGGATCCAGCTCACGATCAACGGCATCTCGGCGGGGCTGAGGAATACGGGATAGGGGCGACGCAGCCGCCACACCCTCGCTCGTCATGCCCGGGCTTGACCCGGGCATCCACGTCTTTCCTCACTTGCGGCAGTGCGTGGATGGCCGGGACAAGCCCGGCCATGACGCGTGGTGAGAGTGCGGAGCGCATCAACAGAAATGCGCGCCCTGCGTCTCCACATACACCGCATAGAGCGACTGACTCGCGGTCATGAACAGGCGGTTGCGCTTCTTGCCGCCGAAGCAGACATTGGCGCAGGTCTCGGGCAGCAGGATCTGGCCGATGCGCGCACCATCGGTCGGCGCGAACACCTGCACGCCGTCATAGCCGGGTCCGACCCAGCCGGCGCCGACCCAGATGTTGCCTTCGGTGTCGACGCGCAAGCCGTCGGGGAAACCCGACTTGCTGTCGAGCTTCATGTCGATCAGCTTCTTCGGGTTCGACAGCTTGGCACCGTCGATGTCGTAGGACCACACCACGTTCTCGGCCTGCGGGTAATGCGTGATGCCGGTGTCGCAGACATAGAGCTTCTTATAGTCGTGGCTGAAGGCGATGCCGTTCGGCTTGAACGGCTCGTCGGCGACCTTCGCGACCTGCCCGGTCTGGGTGTCCAGGCGATAGACGGCCTCCTTTTGATGGGGCTGCAGCGAGCCGGTGTTGGCAAGCTTGCCTTCGTAGATGCTGATCGCGCCATAACCGGGATCGGTGAACCAGATCGCCTTGTCGTTGGGATGCACCACCATGTCGTTCGGGCCGTTGAGCGGCTTGCCGCCTGCCTGCTCGGCCAGCGCCGTTACCGAACCGTCGTGCTCGTAGCGAACGAGGCGGGTGCGTTCGGCGCTGATCTGGCGTCCTTCGGTGTCGAACGAGTTGCCGTTGGCTTCGTTCGACGGCTTGTGGAACTGCTCGGAGATGTGACCGTCGTCGTCGAGATAGCGAAGCTGACGGTTGGCTGGGATGTCGCTCCAGACGAGGTATTGCCCCTGCGCATTCCACGCCGGTCCCTCCGCCCACAGGCAGCCGGTATAGAGCCGCTTGATCGCGGTGTTGCCGACCTTCGCCTTGAAGCGCTTGGGATCGATGACGACGATGTCGGGGTCGGGATAGCGTTGCGGCTCGGCATTGGCGCCGAAGTCGCGCGCGTCGGCCTGCGAGGCGAGGACGGCGGAGGCGGCGAGAGCCGCCGTGCCTTTGAGGAGAGTGCGGCGCCCAAGGCCGCCAGTGCCAGAGATGTCGGGGTTGGTCAGTATTCTTGTCATGGTTTCCTCCCAAAGTTTGTTGGGAGGGCACCATCCGCCCGCATTCGGGCGTAAAACGGGGCGATCTCTGGCCGAGGCAGCCAGAGATCGCAGGGCAGGGATGTCGGAAATGCAGTTAGACGGGATCCCAGGTGAAGATGTCTGCGGAACGGTCGAGCTTGTAGAACGAGCCCTTCAGCGCCGGCATGCCGTGTTCCGCGATCGACTGCGGCGTCCAGCCTTCGCTCCGCTGCACCGAGCGGATCGGACGGTTCTGGCTGAACAGGAAGATCTCGTTCATGCGCACGCCAAAGATCTGCCCGGTGACGTCCTTGGCGGGATCTGAGAGCAGATAGCCGCAGAGCGGGGCGATCTTCTCCGGTCCCATCTGCTTGATCTTCTCGACGCGCGCCTTCTCGGCTTCGGTCTCGGTCGGGATGGTGCCGATCATGCGCGTCCAGGCGAACGGCGAGACGCAGTTGGAGCGGACGTTGAAGCGGCCCATGTCGAGCGCGATCGACTTCGACAGACCGACGATGCCGAGCTTGGCGGCGGCGTAATTGGCTTGTCCAAAGTTGCCGATCAGGCCGGAGGTCGAGGTGAAGTGCACGAAGGAGCCCGACTCCTGCTCGCGGAAGATCCGCGCCGCGGCATGGGAGACGTAGAACGAGCCCATCAAATGCACCTTGATGACGGCCTCGAACGCTTCCACGCTCATCTTGTGGAAGATCATGTCGCGCAAGATGCCGGCATTGTTGACGACGCCGTCGAGCCGGCCGAAATGATCGGTCGCGGTCTTCACGATCTTGCTGGCGGGGATCGCTTCGGCCACCGACTCGAAGTTCGCAACCGCAGCGCCGCCGCGCTTCTTGATCTCCTCGACCACTTCTTCAGCGGGCGCCGCGTTCGAGCCGGCGCCGTCGGCGGCACCGCCGGGATCGTTGACGACGACCTTGGCGCCTTCCGCGGCGCACAGCAGCGCGATCTCCCGCCCGATGCCGCGGCCTGCGCCGGTGACGATGATGACCTTGTCTTGCAGTGATTTGCTCATGTGAACTACCTCTCGTTCGTAAACACGATCGTGCCGCTCGCCGCGAACATGCCGCCGACGCCATGGCACACCGAAATCTTCGCGTTGGGCACCTGCGCTGGCGCGATGCCGCGCATCTGGCGCACGCTCTCCTGAAGCGCGTACATGCCGTACATGCCGGAGTGCATGTAACTCAATCCGCCGCCATTGGTGTTGAGCGGCAGCTTGGCCCCCGGCCGCGTGTTGCCGTCCGCGATGAACTGTCCGGTCTCCTCATAAGGCATGAAGCCGAGATCGCCGAGGCCGAACAGCGGCAGATGCGCGAACGCATCGTAGATCATGAGATGGTCGACATCCCCGTGAGCGATGCCGGCTTCCTTGAATGCGAGGGGTCCCGCGGTCTTGAACGCGCGCGAGGAGTTGAAGGTCTCCATCTGGCTGACCATCGGTGTTTCCACGCTCTCGCCGGTGCCCATGATGTAGACGGGCTTGCGCGGAAAGTCCCTGGCGCGATCGGCCGAGGTCAGGATCAGCGCGCCGCCGCCATCGGTGACCAGGCAGCATTGGAGCAGGCGGAACGGATAGGCGATCATGCGCGAGTTGAGGACATCGGCGACCGTGATCGGGTCCTTCATCATCGCGCGCGGATTCTTCGCCGCCCATTCCCGCTGCACCACTGCGACCGAAGCCAGCTGTTCATGCGTGATGCCGTAGGTCTTCATGAAGCGCAGCACGGGGATCGGGAACATGCTGGGCGGGCCGTAGACACCATAGGGCGCCTCGAACTGGCCGTTGAGGCTGTCCGGTGGTGTCGAGCGCGGCAATTTGCCGATCATCGACTTGCCGCTCTCGGCATGGGTAATCAGCACGGTCTTGCACAGGCCGGCCTCGATCGCCGCGGCCGCGTGGCGTACGTGCAGCATGAAGGAGCAGCCGCCGACCGAGGTGCCGTCCACCCAGGTCGGCTTGATGCCGAGATAATGGCAGACCTGCTGCGGTGTTTCGACCGCGGTGGCAAAGCCGTCGATGTCGGAGAGTTTCAGCCCGGCATCGGCGATGGCATTGAGCGCCGCGTCGGCGTGGAGCTGGAGCTGCGAGGCGTTGGGGATGACACCGAGCTCGGTGGTCTCGGCCGCACCGACGACGGCAACCTGGTTCTTGCGCATGGCTTACCCCTTCGCCGGACGGAAGACGGGGAGGGTGATCTTGTCGTCGAGTTTCTCAAAGGCGACCTCGAGCTTCATGTCGAGCTCGAGTGCCTCCGGCGTCTGCGGGCAGTCGATGATGTTGCTCATCATCCGCGGCCCCTCGGCGAGCTCGACCACCGCGATCGCGTAGGGCGGCGTGAAGCCGGGCGCGGCAGGGCGGTGATTGATCACGTAGCTGTAAAGAAAGCCCTTGCCGCTTGCCTTGAACACCGAGACCTTGCGCGAGGCGCAGGAAGGGCAGAACGGGCGCGGCGGGAAGTAGACATGCGCGCAGGCGTCGCAGCGCTGCAGGCGCAATTCGCCGACTTTCGTGCCGTCCCAGAAATGTTGGGTTTCCGGCGTTGGTTTCGGTCGCGCGCGCTGCGGTTCGGCCATATCGGCAGCTCCTCCCAAGAGACAGGCTTCGCGCCCGCCTGTTTCGATCTTGATGCGACAATCGACTATAGTGCGTCAACGGTCCAGCAATGCGCATGCATGCCATCATGCGCACAATGCTTGTGTCGAACTGAGCCAGCGCTATAGATTGCGCGCGCCAATATTCCGTGAGACAGACATGCCCGATTTTCCGACGCTGGCGAAGCTCGCCGAAGACCTCGAAAGCGGCCGCACCACCTCCCGCAAGCTGGTCGAGGCGTGCCTTGCCAGGATCGCCGATCCCACCGGTGAGGGCCAGCGCGCCTTCATCCATGTCGATAAGGACGCCGCGCTCGCGGCGGCGGACGCGATGGACGGCTTGCGCAAAGCCAAAGCCGCGCCATCGCGCTATGCCGGTATTCCGATCTCGATCAAGGATCTCTTCGACATCAAGGGACAGACGACGCGCGCCGGCTCCCGTGCGCTCGACGATTCCGATCCGGCGGAGCACGACGCGGCGGCGGTTGCGCGGCTGCGCGGCGCCGGCTTCGTCGTGATCGGGCGCACCAACATGACCGAGTTCGCCTATTCCGGCATCGGCATCAATCCGCATTACGGCACGCCGAGGGGCGCTTGGAACCGGGCGGAGGGCCACGTGCCCGGCGGCTCGTCCTCGGGCGCGGCAGTGTCCGTGCTCGACGGCATGGCGCATGGCGCGCTCGGCACCGATACCGGCGGTTCCTGTCGGATTCCGGCCGCCTTCAACGGCATCGTCGGCTACAAGCCGACGCAGCGCCGTGTGCCGCTCGACGGCTCGGTGCCGCTGTCGTTCTCGCTCGACAGCATCGGGCCGCTGGCGCGATCGGTCAGCTGCTGTGCCATACTCGATGCGGTGCTCGCCAACGAGCCGATCGTCGCGGTGAAGCCGCGCCCCGTAAAGGGCATGCGGCTCGCCGTTCCGACCACGATCGCGCTCGACGACCTCGACGCAGCCGTCTCTGAAACCTTCGAGCGCGCGCTGAAGGCGCTCGCCGATCACGGCGCCATCATCGAGCGCATCGAGATGGCTGAATTCCACGACATCGGCCCGATGAACGCCAAGGGCGGCTTTGCCGCGGCCGAGAGCTATGCCTGGCACCGTTATCTCATCACGTCCAAGGGCGATGTCTACGATCCACGCGTCGCTGTCCGCATCATGCGCGGCGAGGCGCAGAGCGCGGCCGACTACATCGATCTGCTCAACGAGCGCCGCTCGCTGATCGCCCGCGTCAATGCGCGCATCGCGCCCTATGACGCCCTGGTGCTGCCGACCACCGCCAACACGCCGCCGAAGATTGCCGATCTCGCCGACGACAAGGCGTTCACCACCCAGAACCTGCGTGCCCTGCGCAATTGCACCTTGATCAACATGATCGACGGCTGCGCCATCTCGCTGCCTGCGCATCGTCAGGGCGCCGTTCCCGTCGGTCTGATGCTGGCCGGCGCGGGCGGATCCGACCGCCGTGTCTTCGAACTTGCTGCCGGCATGGAGGCCGTGATCCGTGTTTGACCTGACTTTCACCGTCGACGCCCAGGACACCACGACGCCGCTGACGCTGGCGATCGACCAGGTCGTCATCGCCGGCTGGACCGGCCGCGACCCCGTCGCGCGCGACAAGCACATCGCCGAGCTGCAAGAGATGGGCATCGCCCCGCCAGCCTCGACGCCGATCTACTACCGCGCCTCGGCGCGGCGGCTGACGATGGAAGACCGCATCGAATGTACCGGCGGCGAGTCGTCCGGCGAGGTCGAGTTCGTGCTGATCGGCTGGCAGGGCCGCATCTTCGTCGGCTGCGGCTCCGATCACACTGACCGCAAGGTCGAGGCCTATAGCGTCACGGTCTCAAAGCAGATGTGCGACAAGCCGATCGCCTCCACACTGTGGGAGCTCGAGGACGTGATCGGCCATTGGGATAGGATGATTTTGCGTTCCTACGCCTGGATCAAGGGCGAGCGCGTGCTCTACCAGGAGGGCACGCTCGATGCGATGCTCCCGGTCCCTGACCTCATCACGCGCGGCTTTCCGGGCGGGAAGCTGCCCGACGGCTGCGCCATGTTCGGCGGCACCTTCGCCGCCAAGGGCGGCATCCGCCCCGCCGGCCGGTTCGAATTCGAGCTGGAAGATCCAGTGCTGAAGCGCACGATCAAGCACGGCTATGACGTGGTGACGTTGCCGGTGCTGGGCTGATAGCTCTCCATCGTCATTGCGAGCGAAGCGAAGCAATCCAGACTGGTTCCGCGGTGGGACTCTGGATTGCTTCGTCGCAAGGGCTCCTCGCAATGACGGGGAGATAGTCGGAAATCGGGTGGCGGCCGAGGGCGGCATATTGCGAGAGTCGTAGCCATGACAGCAACAGCACGCAAATCAGCCCCTAAGCTATCCGTCGACATTGTCTCCCACGTCGACATCCTCGACTGGCCGCAGATCACCGCCGAACTCGACAGCCACGGCTGCGCCGTCCTGAAGAACCTGCTCACGCCGGACCAATGCCGCGGCGTCGCCGCGCTCTATCCCGACGACACGCACTTCCGCAGCCGCATCGTCATGGGCCGCCACGGCTTTGGCCGTGGCGAGTACAAATATTTCTCCTATCCACTCCCCGACTTGATCGCGCAGATGCGTCCGGCGCTCTATGCGCATCTTCAGGGTGTCGCCAACCGCTGGAACGAGGCGATGGGGATCGACATCCGCTATCCCACCGCGCACACAGCGTTCCTGAAGCGCTGCCACGAGGCCGGCCAGAGCCGGCCGACGCCGCTGCTGCTGCAATATGAGGCTGGCGACTACAATTGCCTGCATCAGGACCTCTACGGCGAGCACGTGTTCCCGATCCAGGTCGCGATCCTGCTGTCAGAGCCTGGGCGCGATTTCACCGGCGGCGAGTTCGTGCTGACCGAGCAGCGGCCGCGCATGCAGTCCCGCGCCGAGGTGGTGCCGCTGGCGCAGGGCGACGCCGTCGCCTTCGCCGTGCATCACCGGCCGGTGCAGGGGACACGCGGCACCTACCGCGTTAATCTCCGCCATGGCGTCAGCCGTATCAGGTCCGGCCAACGCCACACGCTGGGTGTGATTTTTCATGATGCCAAATGAGCGCTGCGATTGATGGGTGATCTGTTCGACAGCGTCGCCGAGGCGCAGCCATCGCGCGAGGAGATCGCCGACGGCGCCGTGCTGCTGCGCGGCTTCGTCAAGCCGATCGAGAGCGAGCTGATCGAAGCCGTGCGCGCCATCGTGGCGCAATCGCCGTTCCGGCGCATGACGACGCCCGGCGGCTACCAGATGTCGGTGGCCATGACCAATTGCGGCGAGCGCGGCTGGATCACCGATCACACCGGCTATCGCTATGATCCGATCGATCCGCGAACCGGCGCACCCTGGCCGGCGATGCCGCCCGTGTTTCGGGCTCTCGCCCGCCGCGCGGCGGAGCAGGGCGGGTTCAAAGATTTCGCGCCCGATGCCTGCCTCGTCAACCGCTACGAGCCCGGCACGCGGCTGTCGCTGCATCAGGACAAGGACGAGCTCGACTATTCGGCCCCGATCGTCTCGGTCTCGCTCGGCCTGCCCGCGACCTTCCTGTTCGGCGGCCTGGCGCGCAGCGACAAGCCGCGCCGCTTCCGCCTGGTGCATGGCGACGTCGTGGTCTGGGGCGGGGCTAGCAGGCTCGCCTATCACGGCGTCGCGCCGCTCGCCGACGGCGAACATGCGCTGCTCGGCCGGAAGCGGATCAATTTGACCTTCCGCAGGACGCGCTGATCTTCCTTCTCCCGGAAGCGACGAAAGGAAAGCAGAAACGACGATGCTTCGTTTACGGCTTCGGCGGGTGAATGAACGCCCACGGACTGACTTCGGAGTCCCGCGTCACCTCGACCGAGATCAGATAGGGCCCGCCATGGGCGAGCGCCTTCTCCATCGCCGCCTTGAACTGGTCCGGTGCGGTGACGCGCGCAGCTGCCACGCCAAAGGACTCCGCGAGCTTGACGAAATCCGGATTGACGAGATCGGAGGCCACCACGCGGCCGTCAAAGCGTTCGCGCTGGTCGCGGCGCACATTGCCGTAGGCATTGTTGTTGAACACCAGCGTCACCACGCCGATGTTGAACTGCACGGCGGTCGAGAGCTCCTGCACGCCGAACATGAAGCCGCCATCGCCGGTGATCGCTACCACCGGCTTGTCGGGGTTGGCGACCTTGGCGCCGAGCGCAGTCGGGAAACCGGAGCCGAGCGTGCCCTGATATCCTGACGTGATGAAGGTGCGCGGCTCATAGACCGGAAAGCCGTACCAGGAGGCGAAGCCGAACTGCGACAATTCATCTGTCACGATCGCATTTTCCGGCAGCACCTCGCGCAGGATGTTGAGATAGGCCATCTGCGGCTGGATGCGCTGGATCTCCGCTTGCGCGGTTGCGGTGGCCTCGCGGATGTCTCCGCGCCGGCCGCGGCTTCTCGCATAGCCGGCCTTCTTCACGGCTGCGACGAGATCGGCTGTGCCGGCCTTCGCGTCGGCGACAATAGCGGTATCGGAAGCGAGCCGGCGCATCTCGGCCGGATCGATGTCGATCCTGACAGATTTCAGTCCCTTCGGCTGATAGGGCCAGCGGAAGCCCGAGGCCGGCAGCTCCGCGCGGGTGCCGATTGCGATCATCAAATCAGTCGTGGGCCACAGCTTGTAGGCGGCGGCCATGGTGAGCCCGAGCTCGTGCGCGTTGGAGACGATGCCGCGGCCGCTGCGGAAGGCAACGACGGGCGCATCGATCATCTCGGCGAGTTCGAGGATCTCCTCGCGCGCCTCGATGGCGCCGCTGCCGACGAAGATCATCGGCGCCTTGCTGGTCTTGATCAGTGCGGCGGCCTGCTTGATCAGGTCAGGATCAGGCTGCGGCGCCGGCAGCGGTTCCAGCACCTGTGCGGCCGCGGTGTCGGCGCACTGAGTGAAGACGTCCCAGGGCATCTCGACAGAAGCAGGCCCGCGGCGGCCGGATGTCATCTCCTGGAACGCGCGCGCGACGACCGTCGGGGCGTTGCCGGGATATTCGATCCGATCGGCCCATTTCACATAGGTGCGCACGGTCGCGAGCTGGTCCGGCATCTCGTGGAGATGGCCGCGGCCCTTGCCCAAAAATGGCGTCGGCACCTGACCGGTGACGCAGAGCACCGGCTCGTTGCAGCCAAAGGCGGTGAGCAACGCCGCGCTGGCGTTGAGCACGCCGGGGCCGGGCACCACGCTGAACACGCCGGGCCTGCCGCTGGAACGCGCATAGCCGAACGCCATGTAGCCGCAGGCCTGCTCGTGCCGCGCGCCGATCACCTTGAGCTGGGCCTGATGGAAGGCGTCAAACAGGCCGTAGACCTGCGCGCCTGGCAGGCCGAATACGGTGTCGACGCCATGGGCGACCAGGCCGCTTACGATCGCTTCGCCGCCGGTGAGGGTGGTCATGGTGCTATTCCACTTCGAGTGTTGTCCAGGCTTCATCGACGACGTAGTTGCGGAAGCTTGCGATGCCCTCGGCTTCGACGTCGATCACGTTCCTAAATGCGAGTGTGGCAAAGGTCGAGATGTCGTTGCCAGGGCAGGGAATGGGAACGTCAGCCGGGCTGCGCCTCCGCTTTCAGGGCGTCATGGATGTTATTGCGCTTCCAGCTCGTGTCCTTGTCGTTGATCTGCATGTCGAACGACAAGGCAAACTTGCTGGCCGCGAAGACGGAATCGAGATGTCTGGAGAGCGCCTGGAAGACATGCTCGCCGGCTTTCTGACGCGTCTTGAGATCGCGGCCCTCGCCGATGCGCAGCACCATGTCGAGGAAGCCGTACTCCTGCCGCGCGTCCGCGATCGCGTAATGCTCGCACCTGATCGCGCGAACGCGGATGCCGCCGAGCGGGAAGATGCCGGTCTCGACCGCCGCCTTGCGCACGACTTCGCATACCAGGCCCATGTCGAGGCGGCCATCGAGATTGGCCGAATATTCGATCGTGAAATGCGGCATCGCGGTTTCACTCCCTGTCTTCTTGTTCGCCTAAGCGAAGTAGCAGCTGACCGAGCCGTAAGCGCCATAATCGGCCTGAATTGTGTCGCCCTTGCGGGTCTCGATCGGGCGGATGAAAGAGCCGGCGAGCACGACCTGTCCGGGCTCCAGCGCTAACCCAAGCGGCGCGATCTTGTTGGCGAGCCAGGCCACCGCAGTTGCGGGGTGATTGAGCACGCCGGCGGCAAGACCGGTTTCCTCGAGCTGGCCGTTCTTGAAGCAGAGCGCGCCGATCCAGCGTAAATCGGCCTCCAGCGGCCGGATCGGCCGTTCACCGAGCACGATGCCGGCATTCGCCGCATTGTCGGCGATGGTGTCGAAAATCTTTCGCGTCGCCTTGGTCTTGGCATCGACGCGCTCGATGCGCGTGTCCAAAATCTCCAGCGCCGGCACCACGAAGTCGGTGGCGTTGAGCACGTCGAACATCGTGCAGTCGGGTCCTGAAAGGCGCTTGCTCATGACGAAGGCGAGCTCCGCTTCCACGCGCGTCGCGATGAAGCGCTCGGTCGGAATGAGGCCGCCATCGGCGAAGAACATGTCGTCGAGCAGCACGCCTGAATCCGGCTCGTCGATATTGAGCGCGCTCTGCATCGCCTTCGAGGTCAGGCCGATCTTGTGGCCCTTGACGACGCGCCCCTCGGCGATCTTGAGGTCGACCCAGGCCTTCTGAATCGCGTAGGCGTCAGTGATGGTGATCTCGGGAAAATCCTGCGAGAGCTGCCGGATCTGCGTGCGGGTCTGCTCCGCCTGGTGCAGACGCCTCGCGCAAGCTTGGATATCGTCGTTGGAAAGCGCCATTTGTGATCTTACAAATCGTGGTGCCGGAGATAGTTAACATGTTAAGTGAATGCGTCAAACACAAATTGGGCTTGCTGCACTGCAAACATTTTGCGGCTTGAAAGGGCGTCATGACGAAGAAATCCGCTGATCCCGCCAACGGAAGCGCGCCTGCCGCGCGGCAGGTGCCGATGCGCGACTTCTCGCGCTCGCTGCCGATGTCGTTGCTACGGGCGCGGGAGGCGGTGATGCGGCAATTCCGCCCTTCGCTGCGCGAGCACGGCTTGACCGAGCAGCAATGGCGCATCTTGCGCGCGCTCGCGGCCATCGAAGCGGTCGAGGTCACGGAACTCGCGCGCACCGCGTTCCTGCTCGGGCCGAGCCTGTCACGCATCCTGCGCGACCTCGAGGCCCGCAATCTGATCGAGCGCAAGACCGCGAAGGCGGACCAGCGCCGCAGCATGGTCTCGATCTCGAAAGAGGGCGTGAAGCTGATGGCCTCCGTGGCGCCGACGTCGGAGGCGATCTATACCGAGATCACGCGACGCTTTGGCGCGCGCAAGCTCGCCGAGTTGCAGGACATGCTCGGCGAGCTCGAGCAGAGTCTCGCGGGCCTCGGCGCCGGCGAGGAGGCAAGTGCCGAGGAGTGAAAGCAGATATGCGCGAGCGCGCGGCAACAGCCATGGACATGGCCGCGTTTTTTCGCTCAAAGTGCCGCCCAAGCCGATCGCTGGAAAGTCGGCGCCGGGACGGATGGCGCCCCTCTTGTCGGATGACATCTTGCGTTATCGCGAGCGTAGCGCGGCGATCGAGTTCGCGGTAATAACGGCATCGCCTTGTCGCGGCACTCGTCATGGTGACGACGGTCCAAACAACAAAGAAGGAAGGCAACGTGGCGAACAAAGTCAAAGAGATCTGGAAGTCGGGCAAGGCCGTGGTCAACGCGTGGCTCGCAATTCCCTCCGGCTTCTCGGCCGAGATGATCGCGCAATGCGGCTTCGACAGCGTCACCGTCGACATGCAACACGGCGTGCAGGACTATCTGTCGATGGTCCAGTGCTTCCAGGCCATGGACAAGCATCCGATCACGCCGATGGTCCGCGTGCCCTGGAACGAGCCCGGCATCATCGGCAAGGTGCTCGACGGCGGCGCCTATGGCGTGATCTGCCCGATGGTCAACACGCCGCAGGAAGCCAGGAACCTCGTCTCCTATTCGAAATATCCGCCGAAGGGCGTTCGTTCCAACGGTCCGATCCGCGCCGGCATGTACGGCACCGCAGGCTCCTACCAGAAGACGGCCAACGACGAGATCGTGCTGCTGCCGATGATGGAGACGAGGACCGCGGTCGAGAACATGGAAGCGATCCTCGACGTCGAAGGCATTGATGGCGTCTATATCGGCCCGTCCGACCTCGGCTTCTCCTACGGCCTCGAGCCGAAGCTCGACCGCAGCGAGCCGGAGATCCTCGCGATCTACGAGAAGATCATCAAGGAGTGCGGCAAGCGCGGCCTCAACCCGGGCATCCATTGCAGCGGCGCCGAAGGCGCAGCGCGCGCCATCAACATGGGCTTCAAGCTGGTGACGCTCTCGAACGAGGTCGGCCTGATGACGACCTACGCCAAGATGCAGGTGAATGCGACCCGCAAGGAGTCGAGCGGGAAGGCCTGATCTCTCTCCTTTCCCTCTCCCCGTTCTTACGGGGAGAGGGTTAGGGTGAGGGGCCTCTCTCAACACGGACTAATCTAACGATCGAGCGCGCAGCTCGCCCCTCACCCGGATCGCATTGGACGATGCTTCGCATCGCCAAACGCGATCCGACCTCTCCCCGCAAGAGCGGGGAGAGGTGAAGTAAGACCGAAGGAGATACCCATGACCATCAGCCCCGTCATCCGCCTGCATCCCGATGATGGCGTGGTGATCGCGCGCGCGAGCCTGCCGCCCGGAACGGTGGTCGCCGACGGCGTGACCACGGTCGATCGCATTCCCTCCGGCCATAAGGTCGCGATCAAGCCGATCGCGTTGGGCGAACCGGTCAAACGCTACGGCCAGATCATCGGCTTTGCCACCCAGGCCATCGCGCCGGGCCAGCACGTGCACACGCAAAACTGCGGCATGGGCGATTTCGCCAAGGACTATGCCTATTGCGCCGACGTCAAGCCGACGCCGAACTTCGACCTGCCCGCGACCTTCGAGGGCATCCGCCGCCCTGACGGCCGCGTCGCCACGCGCAACTATATCGGCATCCTGACCTCGGTGAATTGCAGCGCGCATGTCGCCAGCCTCGTCGCCGACGTCTTCAAGAAGAACCCCTTCACCGGCGACAATCCGCTCGCTGACTTCCCCAATGTCGATGGCGTGGTCGCGCTGACTCACAAGACCGGCTGCGGCATGACGCAGAACGAGCCCCTGGCGCTGCTCCGCCGCACGCTCGGCGGCTATGCGCGGCACGTCAATTTCTCCCACGTCATCGTGCTCGGTCTCGGCTGCGAGGTGAACCAGATCGGCGGCCTGATGGAAGAGCAGAAGCTCGCCGGCCGCCTGCGCGCGATGGACATCCAGGAGGTCGGCGGCACCCGCAAGACGGTGGAGGCGGGCATCGCCTTCGTGCGCGAGGCGCTCGGCGATGCCAACAAGGTCAAGCGCGAAACGGTACCGGCAAGCGAGCTCACCGTGGCCCTGCAATGCGGCGGCTCGGACGGTTATTCCGGCGTGTCTGCCAACCCGGCATTGGGTGCGGCGAGCGATCTCATCGTTCGTCACGGCGGCACCGTGATCCTCTCGGAGACGCCCGAGACCTACGGCGCCGAGCATCTGCTCACGCGCCGCGCCGTCAGCCGCGAGGTCGGCGAGAAGCTGGTCGATCTCATGCGCTGGTGGGACGCCTATACCGAGCGCGAAGGCGCCGAGATGAACGCCAATCCAAGCCCCGGCAACAAGGCCGGCGGCCTCACCACCATCCTGGAAAAGTCGCTCGGCGCGATGGCGAAGGCCGGCACCACCAATCTCGTCGAGGTGCTGCGCTACGCCGAGCCCGTCACCAAGAAGGGTTTCGTCTTCATGGACACGCCCGGCTACGATCCGGTCGCAGCGACTGGCCAAGTGGCGGGCGGTGCCAATCTCGTCTGCTTCACCACGGGCCGCGGCAGCGTGTTCGGCTGCAAGCCGGCGCCGTCGATCAAACTCGCCACCAACACGCCGATGTACAAGCGCATGGAAGAGGACATGGACGTCAATTGCGGCACCATCCTCGAAGGCGAGGAGAGCGTCGAGAGTTGCGGCCAGCGCATCTTCGAACTCATCCTCAAGACCGCCTCGGGACAGCCGACCAAAAGCGAAAGCTTCGATTTCGGCGGCGCCGAGTTCGCGCCCTGGGTGCTAGGGGCGACGATGTAGGTGCGTGGAAGCGCGGCCGGAGAGCAATCTGACCCTACAGCGATTTGTTAGAAGTTGCTCCCTTGCTTACCTTCGCCAAACGGGACAAGTGCAAAGGCTGCCACGCTCCATACATTACGCTGCGCCAAAGCCATTCTACCGGCCCATAGGAATACCGGCGCAACCAGAAAGCACTGAAGGCGACCTGCGATACGTACACTCCTGTGCCAATAGCGAGGGCGGCGGCAACGCCAAGATTGCCGAACAGGCCGAGCCCATAACCGTAGAAGAACCATCCAAAAATAAGGGACTGGGCCAGATAGTTGGTGAACGCCATCCGTCCGATTGGCGCGGCCCACATGACCAATCTTTGAGTCCACGCATTGTTCGCCGCGCAAACGATAGCAGCACCGTACGCGCCGGCGAGCAGGATCGCACTCAGGCGTTCGAGTGACTGTTCCATCCTCCAATTGAGGCCGAGCCATCCATTCTGAAGCAAAACGGCCAACGCACCACCGAGAAGAATGCCGATGGCTGCTGTTGGAGGCAGGCAACGAAAGAGCAGCACTCCGGGCCGAAACATGCCCGCACGCCAGATCGCTGCGCCAATCAGCATCAATCCGACGGTTCGAGGAAACACGAATACATGCAAAGGGAAGATCGCAGGCAATTCGCGGATGCGAAAGGTCAAAACCTCGGCGAAATCACCTGAGCTGTAGATGCGAGCAGCCGCTGCGATGTGCTGCATCATCCAGGAATGGGGCGGCAAGGACGCCATCGGCGGTAAGAAAGGAGCTGCAATAAAAACGACCAACGACACAATTCCCGCGATGGCCAGCAGCCGCGTGGAGCCCGTCAGGAATGGCAGGACGATGAAGCCTGCAATCGCGTATTCCAGGAGAATGTCGCCATTCCAAATGAGAATGAGGTGGACGCTGCCAACAAACATCAAGAAGGCCAAGCGTCGCACCAGTAAGATGGTGCGGCGTGGGTTCGGTGCCAGATGATCATATTGGATCGCCAGTCCCAACCCGAAGAGAAGCGAGAACAGCGCGAACGCCTTCAGATCGACGGCAACCATCAAGACAGAATGCAGGGCTCGGTCGAGCCAAGAGCCATAAGTTCGGTCAGGCAGGAATTGCTCAAAGATCGAGACCCGAAACTCGGTGACCACGTTGATCGCCATGACTCCGAACAGGGCGATGCCGCGAATGGAGTCGATTGCAATTATCCGGTCCGCGGGCGCGATCGGGCTTTCGAGCGCAGCCGAACCGCCTTCGCGCCGCGCGCCGTCAGCCTCTGTCAAAGCCATGTCGTTCCCCGCCCGACGTGCAGATCTGTTGGCGCACAATACACGAAGGGGGGCCGTCCCTCACGGTTCTGGTCGGCGGCCCGGCTCCTCTCCACGAGATTATGCGGAGTACCGCGGTAAGTGTCGAAAACCAGTGGTCATGGGGCGTCACTCAGCACGATCCGTCGTCCCGACGCCAGCGGCGACGGCGGATACTTCCTAGGCACCCTCTGCCCGTTGTTAGTGCTTGATCGCATTGACATCAGGTGTTCTGCTCAAAAAAGCTGCCGGAGCACCGCACCCCGTGTCGATCTACGTCGCATTACACCACGTCACGCACTACAAATACGACCGCCCGATCGATCTCGGCCCGCAGACCATCCGCCTGCGCCCGGCGCCGCATACGCGCACGCCGATCCTGAGCTATTCGCTCAAGGTCACGCCATCCAATCATTTCGTGAACTGGCAGCAGGATCCGCAAGGCAATTGGCTCGCCCGCTATGTCTTTCCGGAGAAGACGACCGAGCTGAAATTCGAGGTCGATTTCACGGCGCAGATGACCGTGGTCAATCCGTTCGACTTCTTCGTCGAGCCCTACGCCGACAGTTTTCCGTTCGACTATCCGAAGGATCTGAAGACGGAGCTTGCGCCGTATCTCGAGACCATCAAACCCGATCGCCTGTTTGCGAAATATCTCGATACGATCCCGCACGAAGCGCCGAACACCGTCAACTTCCTGGTCGAGCTCAATCGCGAGCTGCAGAAGAGGATCCGCTACATCATCCGCATGGAGCCCGGTGTGCAGACGCCGGAGGAGACGCTCGCCTCCGACGCCGGCTCGTGCCGCGACTCCGCCTGGCTGTTGATCCAGACGCTCCGCCATCTCGGGCTCGCCGCGCGCTTCGTCTCCGGCTATCTCATTCAGATCCGTCCCGACATCGATCCGATCGAGGGACCGCCGGAGGTGGAGAACGACTTCACCGATCTGCACGCCTGGGCCGAGGTTTACCTGCCGGGCGCGGGCTGGATCGGTTTAGACGCGACCTCCGGCATGCTCGCAGGCGAGGGGCACATCCCGGTTGCGGCGACGCCGCACTATCGCTCGGCCGCGCCGATCTCCGGCGGCGCCGGCTTTGCCGAGGTCGAATTCGCCTTCGACATGAGCGTGAAGCGCATCCGCGAGGCGCCGCGCATCACAAAGCCGTTCTCCGACGAAGCCTGGACGCGGCTCAACGATCTCGGCGAGCAGGTCGACGGCGACCTTGCCGCGCAGGACGTGCGGCTCACCATGGGCGGCGAGCCGACCTTCGTCTCGGTCGACGATCTCGAGGCAGGCGAGTGGAATACAGAAGCCGTCGGCCCCACCAAGCGCGCGCTTGGTGATGATTTGATCCGCCGCCTGCGCACGCGCTTTGCGCCGGGCGGGCTGCTGCATTACGGCCAGGGCAAATGGTATCCGGGCGAGAGCCTGCCACGCTGGGCCTTTGGTCTGTACTGGCGCAAGGACGGCGTGCCGATCTGGAAGAACGCCGATCTTATCGCGAAGATCGCGAACCCGCGGCGGCCGGAGATCAAGGACGCCGAAGCTTTCATGGAAGGAACGGCGGCGCGGCTCGGGCTCGATCTCGGCTACATCATGCCGGCCTATGAGGACCCCGCCTATTGGCTGCAGAAGGAAGCCGAGCTTCCAATCAACGTCGACCCCACCGATTCAAAATTGTCAGATCCCGAGGCGCGCGCGCGGATGGCGCGGGTATTTGACCAGGGCCTTACCACGCCGCGCGGCTTCGTGCTGCCGATCCAGCGTTGGAATGCGCCGCCGCGCTGGCGCAGCGAGCGCTGGCCGCTCCGGCGCAATCACCTGTTCCTGTCGCCGGGCGATTCGCCTTTGGGCCTGCGCCTGCCGATGGGCTCGCTCGGTCACGTCCCGCCGAACCAATATCCTTACATCGTCGAGCAGGACCCGATGGAGCCGCGGGACAGACTGCCGGTGTTCACCCGCATGGCGCGACCGCCATCGCCGCCGCGGACCGCCCCCGAGCATCTCAACACGGCGATCCCCGTGCGCACCGCGATGGCCGTGGAAATCCGCGACGGTGTGCTCTGCGCCTTCATGCCGCCGGTCGAGCGCATCGAAGACTATCTCGAATTGATCTCGGCGCTGGAAGACACCGCCGAGGAGATGCAGCTCCAGGTCCATGTCGAAGGCTACCCGCCGCCGTTCGATCCGCGCATCGAGGTGATCAAGGTGACGCCCGATCCCGGTGTCGTCGAGATCAACATCCAGCCGGCGAAGAGCTGGCGCGATGCGGTCGACATCACCACCGGTCTCTACGACGATGCTGCGAAGGTGCGGCTGGGCGCCAACCGCTTCCTGGTCGACGGCCGCCACACCGGCACCGGCGGCGGCAATCACGTCGTGGTCGGCGGCTCCTCACCGCAGGATTCGCCGTTCCTGCGGCGGCCCGATCTCTTGAAGAGCCTCGTGCTGTACTGGCAGCGCCATCCGGCGCTGTCCTATTTTTTCTCCGGCCTGTTCATTGGCCCGACCAGCCAGGCGCCGCGCATCGACGAAGCCAGGCACGACAGCATCTACGAGCTCGAGATCGCGCTCTCGCATGTGCCGCCGCCGGGCACCCAGACGCCGCTGTGGCTGGTGGATCGGCTGTTCCGGCATCTGCTCGTCGACATCACCGGCAACACCCACCGCGCCGAGATCTGCATCGACAAGCTCTATTCGCCGGAAGGCCCCACCGGCCGCCTCGGCCTCGTCGAATTCCGCGCGCTCGAAATGCCGCCCGATCCGCGCATGTCGCTGGCGCAGCAGCTCCTGATCCGCGCGCTGATCGCAAAATTCTGGCGCGAGCCGCAGACCGGCAAGTTCGTGCGCTGGGGCACCGCGCTGCATGACCGCTTCATGCTGCCGCATTTCATCTGGGAGGATTTTCAGGACGTGCTCACCGAGCTGAAGCAGTTCGGTTATCCCTTCGAGCCGGAATGGTATCTGGCCCAGCTCGAATTCCGTTTCCCCGCCTTCGGCCGGGTCAATCATGGCGGCGTGACGCTGGAGCTGCGGCAGGCGCTGGAGCCCTGGCACGTGCTCGGCGAGGAGGGTTCGGCCGGCGGCACAGTGCGCTATGTGGACTCGTCGGTGGAGCGGCTCCAGGTCAAGGCCGAGGGCTTCGTCGAGGGCCGCCACATCGTCACCTGCAACGGCCGCCGGCTGCCGATGACATCGACCGGCCGCTCGACTGAAGCCGTGGCCGGCGTCCGCTTCAAGGCCTGGCAGCCGGCCTCCGGCCTGCACCCGACCATTCCGGTCCACGCACCCCTGACCTTCGACCTGATCGACACCTGGAACGGCCGCTCGCTCGGCGGCTGTGTCTATCACGTCGCCCATCCCGGCGGCCGCAACTACGACACCAAGCCGGTCAACACCTATGAGGCCGAGGCGCGGCGGCTGGCGCGCTTCCAGGACCATGGCCATACGCCGGGCCCGGTCCAGCCGCCGCCGGAGGAACGCACAAATGAGTTTCCGCTGACCCTCGGCTTGCGGACTCCGCTCCTGCAATGAGTATGATGGTGGGGCAGGGAGAGGCGCATGGGCGAGGGCGCAGCCGAACAGAACGACCAGGCGGGCAGGGCGCAAGGTCAGCGTGACGGCCAGCGCCGCCTGGCACAATGGGTCCGCGACTATAGCCGCCTGCCCGGCATTCCCGACGAGTTCTTGGGACCGGACGGCGCCCCGCGCGCGGTCTGGAGCCGCTTCTTCGACGCCTTCGGCGCGCTCGCGCCGGACGAGGTCGAGCGTCGCTTCGGCATGGCCGACCGCCATCTCCGCGAGGCCGGCGTCACCTATCGTGCGCCCGGCGACAGCGCCGACCGGCCGTGGTCGATCAGCCATCTGCCGCTCCTGATCGACGAGGCCGACTGGCAGCAGCTGTCTGCCGGCATCGTCCAGCGCGCCGAGCTGCTCGAGCTCGTGCTGCGCGACATCTATGGCGAGGGCCGTCTCGTCGCCGAGGGCGCGCTGCCGGCGGCCGCGATCGCCGGCAGTCCCGAATATCTTCGTCCGGTCTGCGGCGTGCCGCCGCCCGGCGGGCGGTATCTGTCGATCTACGCCGCCGATGTCGGCCGCGGGCCAGATGGACGCTGGTGGGTGCTCGGCGACCGCACCCAGGCGCCCTCGGGCGCGGGCTACGCGCTGGAGAACCGCCTGGTGCTCTCGCGCGCCTTCTCCGACCTCTACAAGTCGATGAACGTGCCCCGCGTCGCGCCATTCTTCGAGGCGTTTCGCGACAGCTTGCGCGCGCGGGCCGACCGTGACGAGCCGCGCATCGGCGTGCTCACCCCGGGCAGTTTCAGCGAGACCTATTTCGAGCACGCGACGCTGGCGCGCTATCTCGGCTTCCTCCTGGTCGAAGGCGACGATCTCGCCGTCAGCGATGGCCGCGTCCACATCCGCACCGTCGCCGGCCTGAAGCGGCTCGACGTGCTGCTCCGCCGGGTCGATTCCAACTCGCTCGATCCGCTCGAGCTTGATGCCTCCTCGCGGTTAGGAGTTCCCGGCCTGATCGACGTGCTGCGCAAGGACGGCGTCGTCATCGCCAACATGCCGGGCTCGGGCGTGCCGGAAGCGCGGGCGCTGCTCGGCTTCCTGCCGGCGCTGAGCCGCCGCCTGCTCGGCGAGGAGCTGAAGATGCCGCACATCGCCACCTGGTGGTGCGGCCAGCGCGCGGCGCGCGATGAGGTGCTGGCGCGGCTCGACGAGGTCGCGATCGAAGGCGCCTACCGGCGCGGCGTTCCCGGCTTCGACAGCACGGGGCCGGTGCTCGCGAGCGAGTTGGATGCAAGCGACCGCCAGCGCCTGGTCGATGCCATCACCGCGCGCGGCATGGACTATGTCGGCCAGGAGGTGGTGCGGCTTTCGACGATGCCGGTGTGGGAGCACGGGCAGCTCACGCCGCGGCCCTTCGTGCTGCGCGTGTTCGCCGCCGCCACGCCCGATGGCTGGGTGCTCATGCCCGGCGGCTTCTGCCGGATCGCCGAGCAGACCGATGCGCGCGCGGTGTCGATGGGCGACGGCGCCCGCGCCGCCGACGTCTGGGTCGTCTCGGACAAGCAGGTCTCGACCGCGACGCTGCTGCCGGCGACCGACAAGGTGCGCATCCGCCGCATCGCCGGCGTGCTGCCGAGCCGCGCCGCCGATAATCTGTTCTGGCTCGGCCGTTATCTGGAACGCGCCGAGGCGACGCTGCGCCTGGTGCGCGCGCTGGGCTCGCCGAGCGGGCCCAACAAGGGCACCGCGGCCTCGCTGCAATCGGCCGAACGCATCCAGCGCCTGCTGGTGGCCTGGGGCGCGATCTCGCAGACCTCGCGCGCGGCGCCCGGACCTATCGTCGCCGAAGCGTTGCAGAGCCCGGAGCGTCTCGGCTCGGCATTGTCGCTGGTGCGCGCGGCGCAGCGCACCGCGACCTCCTTGCGCGAGCGCCTGTCGCCCGATGCCTGGCAGGTCATCACCGAGATGACCGAGCGTCTCGCTTACGAGGTCGAGGACGACGACAGCGTCTTGAGCGCGGCCGAGCTGACCTTGCAGGAGCTTGCGAGCTTTGCAGGTCTCGCGCAGGAGAACATGAACCGCGCCGCCGGCTGGCGCTTCCTCGACGTCGGCCGCCGCGTCGAGCGCGCCATCAACACCACGCGCTTCACGCGCCAATTCGCCTATGACGAGGCCGGCGACGAGGATCTCGACATCCTGCTGACGCTGGTGGATTGCCAGATCACCTATCGCTCGCGCTATCTGCTGGCGCCGATCCTGGCGCCGGTGCGCGACCTCGCCGTGCTCGATCCCTACAATCCGCGTTCGGTGGCGTTCCAGGTGGCGGCGCTGAACGAGCACATCGCCGCGCTGCCAAGCCTGAAGGAGCACGGCCTGATCGAGCAGCCGCAGCGGCTTGCGGTGGCGATGCAGGCGATGCTTACGACCGCGGAGGCCGAGAAGCTCGAGGTCAAGATGCTGTTTGCGCTGGAGCAGGATCTGCTCAGCCTCGCCGATGCGATCGGGCAGCATTACTTCCCGCACGGCCCCAATGCCAGCCGGCCGGAAAAGCTGACGGGGCTGGCGTGATCTACGACATCCGTCACGTCACGACTTACGAATATGAGAATCCGGTCAGCTTCGCCCGCTGCACGCTGCGGCTGGAGCCGAGAAGCGGCAATGGCCAGGAGCTGATCTCGCACAGCGTCGAGATCCGACCGCGTCTGGCCGAGCGCAATGTCCGCCGCGATTTCTTCGGCACGCTCACCGAGAGCGTGGTGATCGAAGCTGCGCACCGCAATCTGCGGATCGATTCACGTTCGCGTGTGTCCGTCTCGCGACAGCCGCGGGCGCGCGATGCCTCTAGCCCGCCCTGGGAGACCATTCGCGACGTTGCCTTCGAGGCGACCAGTCTCGGGCCGTCCTCGCCGGTCGGCTATGTCTTTGCGAGCCCACTGGTGCCGGTGCTGCGTCCGGTCAGCGCCTATGCGGCGGTGAGCTTTGCGCCCGGCGCGGGCATCCTCAAAGGCGCGGTCGATCTCATGCATCGCATCCGCAGCGAATTTCGCTACGATCCCAAGGCGACGGTAATTTCGACGCCGCTCGGCGAGGTCTTCGACAAGCGTCACGGCGTTTGCCAGGATTTTGCCCATGTGATGATCGCAGGGCTGCGCGGGCTCGGTCTGCCCGCGGCTTATGTCAGCGGCTACTTGCGTACCATTCCGCCGCCGGGCCAGCCGCGCCTGCAAGGGGCGGATGCCACCCACGCCTGGGTGTCGCTGTGGTGCGGGGCGGAGCTCGGTTGGGTCGATTTCGATCCGACCAACGATCTCCTGGTCGCCAACGACCACATCGTGCTCGCGGTCGGACGCGACTTTTCCGACGTCTCGCCTGTCGATGGTGTCATCGTCGGCTCGCCGAAACAGAAGCTCGGCGTCGCCGTCGACGTTCTGCTGGTCGAATGACCGCAATCTTGCGGTCTGGACACCGGCTCCTTTAGGATGTATCGCGCCATCGCTGCAACCGCGATATGACGGAGCGCAACTGCAACATTTTTCCGTGTTCTCGTCCCGGGATTTGGTCCCTCGGCCCAAGATGGGCTATGCTGACTGGTGCGCCGAGGACAAGAATGAAACGTCGGGAGTTGGCGCGGAATACCATCGACAGACGGGGCTGCATCCATGATGACGTTACCGCGACTGGCGGCCGAGACCCTGGAAAAGTTCCTCGGTAGCTTCATGCGCCGCCGGTACGATGAGACTTCTGCCAGTATCATCGAGAGCGCCACCCGCACCGCGATGGAATGCATCGGCAACAGCGATGCGCTCTACCACAACATCGAGCATACGATGCTGGTGACGCTGGCAGCCCAGGCGATCCTCAGGGGCCGAAGTCTTCATACCCATCTGTCGGCTGAAGATTACGTCCATGTCCTGGTTGCCTGCCTCGCCCACGACATCGGCTATGTGCGAGGCCTGTTCGAGGAGGATGACGGCGACGGATTCGTGATCGATGCGGCCGACACCAAGATCTCCCTGCCGCGCGGTGCATCTGACGCCAGCTTGATGATGTACCACGTCGATCGGTCGAAGCTTTACGTGACGCGCCGGCTGCGACATATTCCTGGAGTCGACCCTGACCGCATCGCCCGCGCCATCGAGGGCACGCGCTTTCCGGCCCGCGAGGGCCAAGAGTACGACGACGAAGCCTCGATCCTGCGCGCCGCCGATTTCATCGGCCAGCTCGGCGATCCCAACTATCTGCGCAAGGCCAACGCGCTCTATTACGAGTTCGAAGAGGTCGGCATCAACCGCCAACTCGGCTACGACTCGCCCGCCGACATCGTCAACCGCTATCCGCAGTTCTACTGGAACAGCGTCGCACCGCATATCCAGACCGAGATCGGCTATCTCAACAAGACTGAAATCGGCCGGCAGTGGATCGCCAATCTCTATAGCAACGTGTTCCGCGCCGAACGCGACATCTCGCTGTCCGGTCCGCAGAGATAGATCGGCTCGTCGTCTCTTGTAGCCCGCATGGAGCGAAGCGGAATGCGGGGACGCCTGCATCCGCGAATCCGTATTCCGCTGCGCTCCATACGGACTACCACATCGCGTCAATCGGTGAGCAAATCATGCAACAAAAAACCATCACCACCGATGTCCTCGACATCGCCTATCTCGACTACGGCGCGCCCGATGGCTGGCCCTGCATCATGGGCCACGGCTTTCCCTATGACGTGAACGCCTACGCGGAAACCGCGCCGTTGGTCGCACAAGCCGGCGCACGGGTGCTGGTGCCCTGGCTGCGCGGCTACGGGCCGACGCGGTTTCGTGCGGCCGAGACGCTACGCTCCGGCGAGCAGGCGGCGCTTGGCGCCGACCTCCTTGCCTTCATGGACGCACTCGGCATCAAGCGTGCGGTCCTCGGCGGCTATGACTGGGGCGGACGCGCCGCCTGCGTGGTATCAGCACTCTATCCGGAGCGCGTGATCGGACTCGTCTCAGGCAATTCCTACAACATCCAGAACATCGCCCGCGCGATGGAGCCGGCCTCGCCGCCGGAGGAGGCTGCGCTCTGGTATCAATATCTGTTCCACAACGAGCGTGGCCGCCGCGCGCTGGAGCGCAACCGGCGCGGCTTTGCGCGTCAGCTCTGGTCGATGTGGTCGCCGAAATGGATGTTCGATGACGCCACGTTCGAGAAGAGCGCCGCGTCGTTCGACAATCCTGATTTCGTCGATGTCGTGATCCACTCCTACCGCCACCGCTACGCGCTGGTGGAAGGCGATCCGGCCTATGCGGCAATCGAGGCGAAGCTTGCGGGCCAGCCGCAGATCCGCGTCCCGACCATTGCGATCGACGGCGATAGCGACGGCATCAATCCCGGCACTGCCCATCACGCCCGCAAGTTCGAGGGATTTTTCGAGCGCCGCGTCTTCACCGATGCCGGTCATAATCTGCCGCAGGAGCGGCCCGCCGAGTGGGCGCAGGCCGTGCTCGACGTCCGGAAAGCGGCATCATAGAGCCCGTTTCTGGTCTCGCGGCTGGCTTGTCTGTCGTCCTTCCGATTTTTCCTGATCTTGGGAACCTTTTCCGATTGCAGCCGTCCAAGCTGTGGGGCCGCGTCTGTGTCGCGGCTCGTTGCAGGGAGGATCTAGATGAAGTCGCAAGTGCGCAAGCTGGAACGTGTCGCGGTGGCGCAGAGGCCAACCGAGCGACCTGATCGGGCGGAGGTCGAGCAAGCGGTCCGGACCATGATCCGCTGGGCGGGCGATGATCCCGCGCGCGACGGCCTGCGCGACACGCCGGATCGGGTTGCGCGTGCCTTCGAAGAATATTTTTCCGGCTATGCGCTGGATCCGACCGAAATCCTGCAAAAGACCTTCGAGGAGATCGAAGGCTATGACGAGATGATCGTCCTGCGCGGGGTTCGCTTCGAAAGCCATTGCGAGCACCATATTGCGCCGATCGTCGGTCGCGCCTGGGTCGCCTATATCCCGCAAGGGCGCGTGGTCGGCATCTCCAAGCTGGCGCGGGTCGTGGACATCTATGCCAAGCGCCTCCAGATCCAGGAGAAGATGACCGCGCAGATCGCCAATACCATCAACGATGTGCTGGAGCCTCAAGGCGTGGGCGTCATCATCAAGGCGACGCATCACTGCATGACCACGCGCGGCGCGTACAAGCCCGGGACCGATCTCGTCACCAGTCGCATGCTGGGGGTGTTCCGTGACAATGCGCTGACACGCCAGGAGTTGTTGGGGCTAGCCAATTCGGACACGTGAGCCACGCGGCGCGAGCCAAGGAGACGGCGCCATGACCGAGGAGAACAAGCCGAGCGGACCCGATCTGACCAGGGGCGTGTCGCCCGCCGATTTCAAGGACGGCAAATTGCTCGGCCATGTCGGCGAGGAAGACGTCCTGCTGGTGCAGGCCGGCAGCGAGATTTTTGCGATCGAGCCGGCCTGCAGCCACTACCACGGCCCGCTCGCCGAAGGGCTGGTGGTCGGCGACACCATCCGCTGTCCATGGCATCACGCCTGCTTCTCCCTGCGGACAGGCGAAGCCTCCCGCCCGCCCGCGCTGAACGCACTGGCGGTGTGGGAGGTCACGCGCGATCGGGACAACATCGTCGTTCAGCGCAAGCGCGAGGCACCGAAACCGTCGGCAGCACATCGCAGCGCGCCGATGCCGGAGAAATTCGTGATCGTCGGCGGCGGCGCCGCCGGCTTTGCTGCCGCCGAGACGCTCCGACGCGAGGGCTTTGCCGGCGCCATCACCATGCTGAGCAGTGACGGCGCGATGCCGGTCGACCGGCCCAATCTCTCCAAGGACTATCTCGCCGGCAACGCGCCGGAGGACTGGCTGCCGTTACGGCCCGAGGATTACTATCGGGACGCCGGCATCGATCTCAGGCTCAACACGAATGTTTCTGCGATCGATCCCAAATCTCGCAGCGTCACGCTGGGCAATGGCGACAGGCTGCCGTTCGACCGGCTGCTGCTTGCGACCGGGGCCGAGCCGGTGAAGCTCCAGATCCCCGGGGCCGACCAGCCGCATGTCCACACCTTGCGATCCGTCGCCGACAGCCGCGCCATCATCACGGCGGCAGGCAGCGCAAAACGCGCGCTCGTGATCGGCGCCAGCTTCATTGGTCTCGAGGTCGCGGCCTCCTTGCGCGCGCGCAAGCTGGAAGTCCATGTGGTCGCGCCGGAAGAACGGCCGATGCAGAAGGTGCTCGGCGCCGAGATGGGCGATTTCGTCCGGTCACTGCATGAAGAGAACGGCGTGATCTTCCACTTGAAGGATACGGTGGAAAAGCTCGATGGCATGCGCGCGACGCTGAAGAGCGGCGCGGTGATCGAGGCTGACCTCGTCGTGGTCGGCATCGGCGTCAAGCCGCGCCTGGCGCTCGCCGAGCAAGCGGGCCTTGCCGCCGATCGCGGTGTGAGCGTGAGCGAATATCTCGAAACCAGCGTATCCGGCATCTTCGCGGCCGGCGACATCGCGCGCTGGCCCGATCCGCATTCACGGCAGACCATCCGCATCGAGCATTGGGTGGTGGCCGAACGCCAGGGCCAGACCGCGGCGCGCAACATGCTCGGCAAGCGCGAGCGCTTCGATGCGGTACCGTTTTTCTGGTCCCAGCACTACGACGTGCCGATCAACTATGTCGGCCACGCCGAGAGCTTCGACGACATCGCGATCGACGGCAGCATCGAAGGCAGGGACTGCCTGCTGAAGTACCGCAGGGGCGGCCGAGTGCTGGCGGTCGCTTCGATTTACCGCGATCTCGACAACCTCAAGGCCGAGCTCGAGATGGAGCGGTCGCGCGCCTGACGCGCCGTATTCGATCTTGATTTGCGTCAATGTTGTTGCCGTCAGCCGCTGCTCTGCTGGCTGTCGTCCCGGATCGACCTGTGCTATCCTGGCGAGTGTCTCCGGGCTTCGCATGCAGGAGTGGCGTCATGACAAGTGCATCGGATACCTCCCATCGTCTTGGCCTTGGCTCTGGCATCGCGGCGCTGCATGCCAAATGGGGCTGGATCGTCGCGCTCGGTGTCATCTACCTCGTCGCCGGCTTCGTCGCGCTCGGCAGCGTGGTGATGGCGACGGTGGCGAGCGTGATCGTGGTCGGCGCTATGATGATCGTCGCCGGCGCGGCCGAGATCATCGGCGCATTTCAGATGAAGAGCTGGGGCAAGTTTTTGATCTGGGCCTTGCTCGGCGTGCTCTATGTCATCGCAGGCTCCCTGACTTTCGAGAACCCGCTGTTCGCGGCGGTCCTGCTGACGCTGTTCCTGGGCGCATCGCTGGTCGCCTCGGGCGTCGTCCGGCTGTTTCTCGCCTTCAGCATGAAGCGCGAAAGCCCGTGGGTTTGGGTAGCGCTGTCGGGTGCCATCACGCTGCTGCTCGGCCTCTTGATCGTGGCGCGCTGGCCGGTGAACAGCGTCTACATTCTCGGCCTGTTCCTCGGCATCGACCTGATCATGGCGGGGGCCGGCTGGATCAGCCTCGGCTTCAGCTTGAAGCGGCGCCGCTAGGGTGGAAGAGGCCATCAGCAACTCGACGCAAGACCATCTTGCGGAACTCCGCTGAGCTGGCGCGCTGACTAAAAGCAGCACGCCGCGTGACCGCCTCGCGCGGACGAAAATCACCGGGAGAAACCATGAAAGCCGCTTTGGTCTTGGCCGCAGCGCTGGCTGCCGCCTGTCTGTCCACGCCCGCCGCCGCGCAAAAATCCTACGGTCCCGGTGTCACTGACACCGAGATCAAGATCGGCAACACCATGCCCTATAGCGGGCCGGCTTCTCCGCTCAGCATCACCGGCAGGGTGATCGCGGCCTATTTCGATGAGGTCAACGAGAAGGGCGGTGTCAATGGACGCAAGCTCAATCTCGTCTCGCTCGATGATGCGTTCTCGCCGCCGAAGACCATGGAAGCGGCGCGGCGGCTGGTCGAGGGCGAGGGCGTCGCCTTCATCTTCGCGACCATGGGCACCGCGCCGAGCTCGGCGATCGCAAAATACCTGAACAGCAACAAGGTGCCGCAGCTGTTCTTGATCAGTTCGGCCTCGAAGTGGAACGATCCCGCCAACATGCCCTGGTCGATGGCGCTGCCCTGGGCGCCGAACTACACCAGCGAAGCCGCGATCGACGTCGCCTATGCCCGCGCCAAGAACCCGAATGCGCGCTTTGCGGTGCTCTATCAGAACGACGACGCTGGGAAGGAATATCTGCGCGGCGTCAAGGAAGCGCTCGGTGCCGATGCCGACAAGGCGATCGCGATGGCCTCGAGCTTCGAGGTCGCCGACCCCACGGTCGATTCCCAGGTGCTGACGCTCGCCAATAGCAAGGCCGACGTCTTCATGATCTATTCGGTGACGCCGCGCGCCTGCGCGCAGGCGATCCGCAAGGCCCATGAGGTCGGCTGGCAGCCGACGCGCTTCCTCGCCTCCGGCTGCGCCAACAAGGCGACCGTGATGGTGCCGGCGGGCCTCGACGCCGGCAAGGGCGTGCTGTCGCTCGGCGCGCTCAAGCCTTTCGTCGAGCAGCCGAAGGACGATCCGGCGATGTCGGCCTATATCGACTTCATGAAGAAACGCCTGCCGAATGCCGACGTGAACAACGTCGCGGGCCTCTACGGCTACACCGTCGCCGAGGCGCTGGTGGTGCTGCTGAAGCAGTGCAAGGACAATCTGACGCGCGAGAACATCATGGCGCAGGCGTCGAACATGAAGAACGTGCCGCTGTCGCTGCTGATGCCCGGCATCACCCTCAACACCACGCCGCAGGATTTCCGCCCGATCAAGGACGGCTACATGCTCCAGTTCGACGGCAACGACTGGGTCGTGGCAAGCGAGCTGCTGCGCGGCACGTGAGCGGTGGCGAACGCCACAGAGACGGTGCACCCTCTCCCCTTGCGGGAGAGGGTGGATCGCCGCGAAGCGGCGAGCCGGGTTCTCCGCGGGTCCAACTCTTATTTGGACGCAAGGAGAGATACCCCTCATCCGGCGCCATAGCCGATGCGGAGCATCGGCGTTCTCAAGGACGGCGGCCGAAGGCCGCCTATGCCACCTTCTCCCGCAAGGGGAGAAGGGAAGAGGAGGCCACCATGGACTTTCAATACTCTCCACGTTCGCTCGAGCTCCAAGACCGCGTCCGCCAATTCATGCGGACGCATGTCGAGCCCGTCGAGGAGCTCTATTACGAGCAGGTCAAGCCGGAGGCCGCGCGCTACAAGACGCCGCCTGTGCTTCAGGACCTGAAGCGGCTGGCGCGGGAGCAGGGGCTCTGGAACCTGTTTCTCTCGGGCGAGCACGGCCCAGATCTTCCCAACTCAAGCCTTACCAATCTCGAATATGCCCCCGTGAAGGAGATCATGGGCCGCATCCTCTGGGCGCCCGAGGTTTTCAACTGCTCGGCCCCTGATGTCGGCAACATGGAGGTGCTGGCCAACTACGGCACGCCGGCGCAGCAGGAACGCTGGCTGAAGCCGCTCCTGGAGGGGCGCATCCGCTCCGGCTTCTCGATGACGGAGCCGCAGGTCGCCTCCAGCGATGCCACCAACATCCAGTGCGAGATCAGGCGCGACGGCGGCGACTACGTCATCAACGGACGGAAGTGGTTCACGTCAGGCGCCATGAACGAAGATTGCGAGATCCTGATCGTGATGGGCAAGACCGCGCCCGACCATCCCGATCGTCATCGCCAGCAATCCATGATCCTGGTGCCGAAGGCAACGCCCGGCGTGCGTATCGTCCGCGACATGCTGACCTACGGCTACGACGACGCGCCGGTCGGCCATCCCGAGATCGTCTACGACAACGTCCGTGTGCCCGCCGAGAACATCCTGCTCGGCGAGGGTCGCGGCTTCGAGATTGCGCAAGGTCGGCTCGGGCCCGGCCGCATCCACCATTGCATGCGGCTGATTGGCTGCGCCCAGCGTGCGCTGGAACTGATGTGTCAGCGCGCGGTTTCCCGCACAGCCTTCGGCAAGCCGCTGGCTGAGCAGGGCTCGGTGCGCGAGGACATCGCGCGCTCCTTCTGCGAGATCGCGCAGGCGCGGCTGCTCACGCTGCAAGCCGCCGACAAGATGGACCGTGACGGCAATAAGATAGCGCGCGACCTGATCGCGGCCGCCAAGATCGTGGTGCCCAGCATGGCCGCCCGCGTCATCGACCGCGCCATCCAGATCCACGGCGCCGCCGGCGTGTCGCAGGACACGTTCCTCGCCCGCGCTTACGTCTACGCCCGCTTCATCCGCATCGGCGACGGGCCGGACCAGGTGCATCTGGCGGCGGTTGGCAAGGAACTGATCCGGCGGGGCGGGGTGATGGCGGGGTAGGGCTGTTACCCTCTTTTAGGGCGCGTACGCTAAAGACGCAGATGCCCGATGGATACGGATGTCCGCTTAAGGCTCCACGGGCTGCTCTGAAAGAGAAGGTCACGCCGTGGGTCTGTTAGATGACAAATTCAGCGCAAGACGACGTTGGATTGTCGTGGCTGCGATCCTCCTGGCGGCGCTGGTCATTCAAATCCCGCTCGTTCTCAACGCGGATTTGGGCTGGCTCCTGACTGCAAACGAAAAAATCCTGGATGGTCGGAAGCTTGGGATCGACCTCTTCGAGTCCAACCCGCCTTTGTCGGTCTACATGTACATGCCGGCGGTAACGCTGTCGCGAATGTCCGGCGTTGCACCCGAATTCATCGTGATCGTCCTCGTGATTATCGAGATCGCCGGTGCGCTTCTGATGATGGACCGAGCAGCTGCGGCCGCAAAGCTGGGAGCCCGGGAGCGAAGTATTTCAACATGGTCGTTTGCGCTTCTGCTCGCAATTCTACCAGGTGCCATATTCGGACAACGTGAACACATCGCGGTCATCGCACTGACCCCGTTTGTCGCCATCACCGCACTGCGCTGGCGTGGGCTCGATCCTGGATGGGTCGCGATCGTCGCCGGAGCGGGGGCGGGGCTGGCCATGAGTATCAAGCCCTTCTTTGCTCTGGTGGCAGGCCTCCCGATCCTCCTTGGCGCGCTCCGCCAGCGTTCTCTAAGGCCTGTGTTCACCTCGGAAGCATGCACGGCCGGCGCTGTCGTCATCGGCTACGGGGCCGTGGTCGTGGCGCTCTTCCCCGCCTATCTCTCCACCTATGCCCCGATGGTCGCCGAGGCCTATCTGCCGATCAGAAGGGAATTTGGTAGCCTGCTCCCCATTCCAATTGCCGTGATAGGCGCTTCCATCGGCTTCCTGTGGCTGTTTGGCCGTGAAACGCTGGAAATGCGGAGCGATGCAATCCCTTGGCTGGCCGCAGCGGTCGGCGGAGCCGCGGGTTTCCTTGTTCAGGGCAAGGGTTGGCCATATACCGCTTTCGCGCTTTGTCTGTTTGCGATTGCGGCGCCGTTGCTACAGGTTTGCACGAAGACGGTGCGAATGCCCATCGTGATCGGTGGCCTCGCTACGATTGTGGCCCTCGGGCTCTATTTGTCCTCACCGGCTCCGGGGTTTCCGCCGCTGCAGGAGCGTGTTCAGGCCGTCGTGAAGCAGCCGCGGCTGCTTACGATCACCGACCACATCGGTCTGGGGCATCCGCTCGTCCGTCAGATCGGCGGCACTTGGGTAGGCAGCTCGTGTGCGCAGCTTTTGGCGGCCGGCGCAATACTGCGCGAGAACAGCTCGCAACCGACCGAAGAAGAGCGGGCGAAATTGGACAGCATCATCAATTTCGAACGACGGCATTTGCTGGCGGATCTGCGAAACGGCCGGCCAAATGTCATTCTCGTGGATACCTATCTGCTGAGCACGTTCGAGTTCGACTGGTTGGCCTGGGCCAATTCGGATCCCGAGTTGCAAAAGGAGCTCAGTCACTACCGCGAGGTCGGGGACGTCGGCCGCGTTCGCATCTTCGTCGATCAATCACTGGAACGATAGGCCGCTCTCGTTTTCGACTTTTTTCGCGAGCGGGCCTTGCCGTTCGTTCACCCAGCCTTGGCGATGCGACCGTCCGCCGCGCCCGAGCGCAGGTTCTGGAAGAATTTCTCCACCTCGCGCGACAGCGTGTCCGCCGTCTCCGTCAGGCTGCTCGCCGCCGTCAGCACGGAGGCTGCCGCCGTGTCGGTCTCGCCGATGGCATCGCGTAGCGAGGTGATGTTGGCCACCAGGGTCTCGTTGCCCTGCGCGGCGCTTTGCGCGTTGGAGGAGATCTCGCGCGTGGCGGCGTCCTGCTGGCCGATGGCGCCGGCGATCGTCGAGGTGACCTCGTTGATCTCGCGCACCGCCCCGCCGATCTCGCGGACGGCGTCGACTGCATTGCGGGTGGAGGCCTGGATCATCGAGACGTTTTCGCCGATCTCGGCGGTGGCCTTGGCGGTTTGGCCCGCGAGCGCCTTTACCTCATGGGCGACGACGGCAAAGCCGCGGCCGGCATCGCCGGCGCGGGCGGCCTCGATGGTGGCGTTGAGCGCGAGCAGATTGGTCTGCTCGGCGATCGCCTGGATCAGGTTGAGCACGCCGTCGATGCGTTGCGTGGCGGCGGCGAGGCTCTCGATCTCGGAGATCGACTTCTCGGTGCGCTGGCCGGTCTGCTCGACCGCGCCGGCGGATTGCCGCACCTGGCGGCCGATCTCTTCCACCGAGGCCGACAGCTCCTCGGCGGCACTCGCCACCGCCGAGACGTTGTGCGAGGCCTGCTCAGTGGCGTTCGCCGCCGTGCCGGCGCGACTATTCGCATCCGCAGTGACGCGCGTGATGGTCTGCGCGGTCTCGCGCATGGTGGAGGCATTGTCGCTGAGGCCGCGCATGATGGCGCCGATCGCTTCGCGAAATGCCTCGACGGATTTTTCGATATGGCGGGCGCGCTCCTCGCGCGCGGCGGAGTCGTGCGAGACCTGGGAGGCGAGATTGCGGTTGCGGCCCATCGCCTCCTGGAAGACCTCGATCGCGCGTGCCAGCGCGCCGATCTCGTCGGCGCGACGGCTATAGGGCACCGCGACGTTCTCGGTCCCGTCTGCGACCTGCTTGATGGTCGCGGTGATGGCCGAGAGGGGCCGTGCGATCGAGCGGGCGATGATGACGATGCCGATCACGACCAGGGCCAGCGCCACGCCGCCGAGGCAGGTCAGGACGAAAGACAGCGTGCGATTGGTCTCGGTCTGCTGGGCGATTTGCCTCGCGCGTTCGGCATAGACCTTGGAGAGCGCTTCGAGATCCTTGTTCAACGCCGAGCGCACGCTGCGATTGGCATCGTTGTCGCCCCATTCGCGGCCCGCGGCCGCATTGATCTCGATGCCGCGGCGCACCAGCTCCTTGCGGAATTCGACGAACTGCTCGATGCGCTTCTTGAAGGTGGAAAACTGCTCGGCATCGTCGGCCTTGACGATGGTCTCCCAGCGCTTCACGACGTCGAGGATCTGCGCGTTGAACTTGAGCAGGCCCTCGCCGTATTTCTTCACCACGGCGGGCTCGGTCGACATGTAGACGCCGCGCGATTCCATCACGACCGCATAGACCAGCGAGTTGACGCGCTCGACGTTCTGAGCGGCGGCGTTGGCCGTCTCGATCGCGCTCGTCAGCTCCGCGCTGCGGCGGCTGTTGTAGTCGGACAGCATCGCGATCGCCGCCGTGAGCAGCGCAAACAGCGCGAAGATCGCATAGAGCTTGGTGGCAAGCGTGAAGCGGCCGGCGAGGCCGGCGGCATTCCCAGATCGGTCTGATATCATGGTGTTCAAGGAGCCCGAGATGGCCTGGAGCGGCCGGTGAGCGCGGTCGTTTGAATTTGATGCAAAATTATGCAGAACGAAGATGGATGCGGCGTTAACGCCGCAGCCCATGGAGAGCCGGCCGGTCGGCGGAAATACGAAATGTTTCAGCTGGTTGGGGATGCCTCATCGATCTCCGGCAGATCGCGCCCGGGGGTCCGGAGCGACGCCCCCAAACATCGGCGTGCACTGGGGCTGCCAAGAGCGTATTCCCTGACGTCGGATCGCGCTCGAGATTGAGTTTGGACTCGGCCACTGGCCGACGACCCCTGGAGAGGCCCTTGGTCTACCGCCACACCATCGACGCCACGACCTATGCGTTCCCGGACCTGCGCGACCTCCTCGCCAAGGCGACGCCGCCGCGCTCCGGCGACCGGCTGGCCGGGATCGCCGCCGCCAGCGCCGAGCAGATGATCGCGGCCCGGATGGCGCTCGCCGATGTCCCGCTCGGACAGTTCCTGCAGGAAGCCGTCATTCCCTATGAGGCCGACGAGGTCACCCGCCTCGTCATCGACAGCCACGACGCAAAGGCCTTTGCGCCGGTGGCCTCGCTGACGGTCGGAGCTTTCCGCGACTGGCTGCTGTCGGACGCCGCCACGCCCGAGGCATTGAAAATGCTCGCGCCCGGCATCACACCGGAAATGGCGGCCGCGGTCTCGAAGCTGATGCGCAACCAGGACCTGATCCTGGCGGCGCGGAAATGCGAGGTCACCACCGCCTTCCGCAATACCATCGGGCTGAAGGGCCGGATGAGCACGCGGCTCCAGCCCAACCATCCGTTCGACGATGCCAGGGGCATCACCGCCTCGATCCTCGACGGCATCCTGTTAGGGGCCGGCGATGCCTGTATCGGCATCAACCCGGCGAGCGACGATCCCGCCGTAATCGCCCAATTGCTGCGCCTGCTCGACGAGATCATCGCGCGACTGAAGATCCCGACGCAGGGCTGCGTGCTCACCCATGTCACGACGACGCTGTCGCTGATCGGGCAGGGCGTGCCGGTCGATCTCGTCTTCCAGTCGGTCGCCGGCACCGAAGCCGCCAACCGCAGCTTTGGCGTCGACCTCGCGCTTCTAAGGGAAGCCCAAGAGGCCGGGCTGTCGCTGAAGCGCGGCACGGTGGGGCAGAACGTGATGTATTTCGAGACCGGCCAGGGCTCGGCATTGTCGGCGGGCGCCCATCACGGCGTCGACCAGCAGACCTGCGAGGCGCGCGCCTATGCGGTCGCCCGCGCCTTCGCTCCGCTGCTGGTCAACAGCGTGGTCGGTTTCATCGGCCCGGAATATCTCTACGACGGCAAGGAAATCATCCGGGCCGGGCTGGAAGATCATTTCTGCGGCAAGCTGCTCGGCCTGCCGCTCGGGGTCGACATCTGCTACACTAACCACGCGGAGGCGGACCAGGACGACATGGACAATCTCCTGACGCTGCTCGGCGCCGCCGGTGTCACCTTCATCATGGGCGTCCCCGGCGCCGATGACGTCATGCTGAACTATCAGTCGACGTCCTTTCACGACGCGCTCTATGTCCGTGACGTCTTCTCACTGCGCCGCGCGCCGGAATTCGACGATTGGCTGGTGCAGGCCGGTATTGCGGGCGCCGACTTCCGCCTTGCCGGCGATGCAGGCCTATTGCCCGATTTTGCCTCACGGCTGATCGCGTGAGGCGGCGGAAACGCCAGCTTCCCAGGAAACTATTGGCGGCCCTCGCGAATTGAGTGGGTGCCACAATATTGAGAAATTCCGGCAGCCGCATTACGGTATGTGTCTGGCTGGCAATTTCCGCACCATCGGTCGAGCGTGGCGGGGGAGCATAGATGCGAGCTGAAAGTAACGGAACGTCCCGGCGGATTCTCTGTGTGTTTCCGCGCTACACCTCCTCATTCGGGACGTTCGAATATTCCTATCCCCTGACCGACGGCGTCCGCGCCTTCATGCCGCCGCAGGGGCTGCTGCTGATTTCCGCCTATCTTCCGAAAGAGTGGCAGGTCAAATTCGTCGACGAGAACCTTCGCAGCACGACCAGGGAAGAGTTCGAATGGGCGGAAGTGGTCTTCGTCAGCGGCATGCACATCCAGCGCCAGCAGATGAACGACATCTGCCGCCGCGCCCATGAATTCGATCTGCCCGTCGCGCTCGGCGGTCCCTCGGTCAGCGCCTGCCCGGACTATTACCCGACCTTCGATTATCTCCATGTCGGCGAGCTCGGCGACGCCACCAATCAGCTGATCGAGATTCTGTCGCGCGACACGTCGCGGCCCGAGCAGCAGGTGGTGCTCGCCACCAACGACCGCGTGCCGATGACGGAGTTTCCGATCCCGGCCTACGAGCTCGCCGACGTGAAGAAGTACTTCCTCGGCAGCATCCAATATTCCAGCGGTTGTCCCTATCAGTGCGAGTTCTGCGACATCCCCGGCCTCTACGGGCGCAATCCCCGCATCAAGACGCCGGAGCAGATCATCGCCGAGCTCGACCGCCTGCGCGAGTGCGGCATGACCGACACGGTCTATTTCGTCGACGACAATTTCATCGGCAACCGCAAGGCCGCGATGGACCTGTTGCCGCATCTGATCGAGTGGCAGAAGCGGACCGGCTACGTGGTGCGGCTCGCCTGCGAGGCGACGCTCAACATCGCCAAGCGCCCCGAGATCCTGGAGAAGATGCGCGAGGCCTTTTTCATCACCATCTTCTGCGGCATCGAGACGCCGGATCCGGATGCATTGCATGCGATGCACAAGGACCACAACATGATGGTCCCGATCCTGGAGGGCGTGCGCACCATCAACTCCTACGGCATGGAGGTCGTCTCGGGCATCATCATGGGGCTGGACACCGACAAGCCGAACACATCGGACGCGCTGCTCGCTTTCGTCGAGGAATCGCAGATTCCGCTGCTCACCATCAATTTGCTCCAGGCGCTGCCGAAGACGCCGCTGTGGGACCGGCTGGAGCGTGAGGGCCGTCTGGTCCACGATGAGGGCCGCGATTCCAACGTCGAATTCCTGCTGCCTTATGACGAGGTCGTCTCGTCCTGGAAGCATTGCATGGAGGTCGCCTACGCGCCCGAGAAGGTCTATGCGCGCTATCAGCATCAGTGCGACTACACCTATGCGAACCGCCTCAACGTGCCGGTGGCACCGGAGATGAAGACCTGGCCCAACATCAAGCGCGGCCTGATCATGCTGCGCAACATCTTCTGGCAGATCGGGGTACTCGGCGACTACAGGCGCGTGTTCTGGAAGTTCGCCTTGGGGCGAATCCGGCGCGGCGATCTCGAAGGCCTGATCGGCTGCGCCACGATCGCGCATCACCTCATCACCTTCGCGCGCGCGGCTTCGAGCGGCAAGCAGAACGCCTCGAACTACTCGATCCGCCTGCGCGAGGCCGCCGTTCCCGCCGAATGATGCGACATGTCTGATCCGGCCCCGCCGCGCCGTCCGACGCTCGATCTGCGGGCGTTCACGCCCGCGCGCGTTGCGCTGGGCCGCAGCGGCGCGAGCGTGCCAACAAGAGCGCTGCTCGACTTCACGCTGGACCATGCCCGCGCCCGCGATGCCGTGCATGCCGCCTTCGATGTGCCGGCTCTGGTCGCCGATCTCAGTGCGCTTGGCCTGGTCATGACCGAGGTGAGGAGCCGGGCGGTCGAGCGCAGCGACTATCTGCGGCGGCCGGACCTCGGACGACAGCTTGATGCCGGCTCAGCGGAACTTCTAGCACGAGGTGCCTCGGCGCCGTGCCAGCTGGCGGTCGTGATCGGCGACGGCCTGTCGGCAGCAGCGGTCCGCGCCCATGCGGTGGCGCTGCTGACACGTCTGCTGCCGCTGCTCGCGGCCGACGGCGCCGTCGCGATCGGCCATGTCGTTGTCGCCTCAGGCGCGCGCGTCGCGCTCGGCGACGAGATCGGGGCGATTCTCGGCGCGCGTATGGTCGCGATGCTGATCGGCGAGCGGCCGGGCCTGTCGGCGCCCGACAGTCTCGGCGCCTATCTGACCTTCGCGCCGAAGCCCGGGCGGACCGATGCCGAGCGCAATTGCGTGTCCAACATCCACCACGCTGGGTTGAGCTATGACGAGGCCGCCTTTAAGATCGCCTGGCTGGTGCGCGAGGGGCTTGCACGAAAGGTTACCGGCGTGGCGCTGAAGGACGAGAGCGCGGACCGTGCGCCACGTCGAATTGGCACGGCTTGGCCCGAATGACGGGCGTTCCGGCAAAATCGCCGCATCTTGATCGATTTGGCCACATTTGGCCGGCTTGCGAGAGGGGTGATTGACCTGCTAAACCCTCGCGGCGATTTTCCGCGCATTTTCAACGGGCAAGCCTCCCATTGGTATGGCGTTTTCAAGCCGTTCGCGGCGCGCAATAAGCTCTCAAGACCGAGCCGATTTAGGACGATTTAGGAACTGGACAAGGCATGCTCGAAAAGCACAGCGAGAATGAGGTTCACGTCGACAAGGTCGAGGAGGGACCTGCGTCCTCGATCGCCTTCGGGCTGGAGCGGCTCGGGCTGATCGCCGTCCGGACCCCGATCGTTTCCTGCATCGTCCTGCTCGCGCTGATCGTCGGCGCCGTGTTCGGCATCCAGCGGATCAAGATCGACGATTCCCTGTCGCAGCTGTTCCGCTCCAACACCCGCGAATTCCGCCAATACGAAGAGGTGACCAAGAAGTTCCCGGCCGAGGAGTTCGACGTTCTCGTCGTGGTTGAGGGCAAGAATCTGCTGGCGCGGGACAACCTTGAGAAGCTGCGCGACTTCATCACCGACATGCAGCTCGTCGAAGGCACCCGCGGACTGGTTTCGCTGTTCTCGGCGCGCCAGGCGCCGGCGCCGGGCAAGCTGCCGGCGGCACTGTTCCCGCCCGAGCTGCCCGAGGGCGCGGCCTATGACAAGTTCATCGAGACCGTCAAAAACAACGAGATCATCCGCGGCAAGCTGTTGTCGGAGGACGGGACACTTGCGTTGGTTGTGCTGTCGCTGGATCCGGAAGTGGTCGCCTCCAGCAAGCTGACCAAGACCGTCGCCGACATCCGTGCCCTGATGAAGGAGGATCTCGGCGACACCGGGCTCAATGTGCAGCTCTCCGGCGTGCCGGTGATGCAGCTCGAGATCCGCAACGCGGTCGAGCGCGACGGGCTCACCTACAACGTCCTCGGCATCCTCGCCGGCTGTATCATCGCCATCATCTTTTTCCGCAAGATCTCGTTCATGGTCGCGGCGGCATTCCCGCCGATGATCGCGATCCTGCTGGCGCTCGGTGTGCTCGGCTGGGCCAATTTCAATCTCAACATGTTCCTGAACGTGATGACGCCGCTCATCATGGTCATCAGCTTTTCGGACTCGATGCAGCTGACCTTCGCCGCGCGCGACCGGCTGATCGCGGGCCAGGACAAGTTCACCGCATTCAAGAACGCGGTGCTGGTGGTGGGCCCGGCCTGCGTGCTGACGCACGGCACCGCCGGGATTTCCTTCATCGCCCTGCAATTCTCCGACTCCGACCTGATCCGCAAGTTCGGCGAGGCCGGTCTTGCCGCCACTATCATCGCGCTGGTCGCGGTGCTGTCTTTGGTGCCGGTGTTCGGCGTGCTGTTCGTGCGCAATGAGAGAGTCTTTGCGGTCAAGTTCCAGGGCGCCGATGCCGGCGTCCAGGCGCTGCGCAATTTCTGCTACTGGATCGCGGTGCGCATGGTCGGCCGGCCCGGCCTGTTCAGCCTGATCGCGGTGCTGTTCGTCGGCGGCCTCGGCGTCGTCTACGCCAATCTGGAGCCGCGCTACCGCCTTGCCGACCAGGTGCCGGACAAGCGCCAGGCGGTCGCCGCCAGCGACCGGCTCGACGCCAAGCTGACCGGCGCCAATCCGGTCAACGTTCTGATCGCGTTCCCCAAGGGCGAATCGCTCTACTCGCCGGAGACGCTCCAGACCATCGCCGACGTGCATGCGACCGTGGAGCAGGCGGCCGGTGTCGGCAACGTCTGGTCGCTCGAGACCCTGCGCCGCTGGCTGGCGGAAAAGGCCGGCAGCGCCGACGTCGCGACGCTGAAGGAATATGTCAACGTCATCCCCGAGCATCTGGTGCGGCGCTTCATCGACGCCGAGCAGGACGCGGTCGTGGTGGCCGGCCGCGTGCCGGACAAGGATTCCAGCCAGCTCCTGCCAATCGTCGACAAGCTCGATACCGAGCTCGACACCATCCGCAAGAAGCATCCCGGCTACGAGATTGCGGTGACGGGCCTCGCTGCGATTGCCGCGCGTAACTCGGCCAGCATGATCGAGAAGCTGAACCGCGGTCTCACCGTCGAATTCGCGCTGGTCGCGATCTTCATTGGCCTCGCCTTCCGCTCCTGGGTGGTGATGTTCGCCTGCATCCTGCCGGGCATCTTCCCGGTGGTGATGTCGGGCACGGTGCTGTGGGCGATGGGCGAGGGCCTGCAATTCGCCAGCGTCGTCGCGCTCACCGTCTCGTTCGGCCTGGGCTTGAGCGCCACCATCCACTTCCTCAATCGCCTCAGGCTCGAGAGCAAGCCGGGCGTCGGCTCGGGGCTGGCGGTGGAGCGGGCGACCGTGCTGGTCGGTCCGGCGCTGATCCTGACCACGGTGGTGCTGGCCTGCGGCCTCGTCGTCACCGTGTTCTCCGATCTGCCGTCGCTGCGGCTGTTCGGCTGGCTCAGCGCCTTCTCGATGGTCATGGCCCTCGTCGCCGACCTCTTCATCCTGCGCCCGACCGCGATGTGGCTGATCAATCTGCACGCCAGGCTTCAAGGGCCCGACAAGCCGGCGATCTGAGCGCGCAGGGAGCGCTACAGCAAAAAGCCCCCGGCTCGCGAGAGCCGGGGGCTTTGTTGTTCTTGAACAGGGAGGGCTCTAGCCCTTCGTCATCGTGATGTTGACGCCGCGGATCTCGCCCTTGGAAGAGATCTGCACCGTCTGCTTGGTGCCGTTGGTGCGCAGCGACAAATTGGCGGCAAAGCCGTTGGCCTCGACGAACACCTCGATCTGGCCGCCGCCGGCGGTGCCCTGGAGGTTGCCGAAGATGTTGCGGCTGGCCTCGCTCCAGTTGCCGGAGATGCGGTCGCCCTGGCTCGTCACGTCGCTGGTGAGGTCGAACTTGTAGCTGTCGGACGCGCAGTGCAGCGCCTGCTTGAGGCTGAGGCCGCTGCCGGCGACCTTGTAATCGGCCTTGCAGCGGATGCGCTCGGTGGAGCCGTCGGACAGCGACACCGTCCCGGTGCCGGTCCACGCGCCGTCGAAACCGGCAAATGGTCCGGACGATTGAGCATGGCTTGCCGACACTGAGAAGAGCAGCGCAGCCCCGATGCCCGCCGCCTTGATTGCCAGTCCAGATCGCCCAAAGAATGTCATCTCAAATATCCCGTTTTGGAACGACGCCCGCTTACGATTGAGAACGTCTCGCCACATCGAAAGTTTAGTGTTCCCAGCCCCTGTCAGGTTCAACGCCTGACCGCCTGACACGGCGGTTCCCAAAGGTTCTCGCGCCATGATGGGATCCTGCAATCTTCTGTGTTTCGGTGTGTTTCTGGCTGAAACGGCGGGCGGAGAGATGCAGCTCTGCAACAGCCGTGCAGTAAAATGCGGCGTTCCTGAATTATGACGTAGTATCAAGCTCTTACATCTGCCAATGAAGGCGCGGGGAAGACCTGATTTGGTGGGTGTGGCGCCAATTTGGCCGCATTTGCCAGTGCTTGTGCCTTCTCTGAGGCCGCACCTCCCGCGGCGACTTGCCATCAGAACAATCCGTTCCGGCCATCCGCCCTGTGCTGCCCGGGATCGGTGCGACTCTGTCGTCAGAATGAAGGAATACAATGCGTAAGCTTCTCGTCGCTCTCACCCTGCTGTCGGCCTCCCTTTCGACGGCTGCGCTCGCTCAGCAAGGGCGTGGCACGGACGCCGAGCAGAAGGCCTGCACGCGCGATGTGCAGAAGTTCTGCCGTCCGGTCATCGATCAGGGCGATTTCACCGTCCTGGCCTGCCTCAAGGAGAACCGGGCCAAGATCTCGCAGGCCTGCGACCAGGTCCTGAAGAACCACAACCAGTAAGCTCGGCCGCTGGCCCACAAAGGCGGCTCCCGGGCCGCCTTTTCGGGTGCGATCCGCGAAGGGCAGCCATCGAGAGACAGGATTGGTTTTGCGGCCGTATTCCCCTATATGGGGGCCGCGGCGGCACTGCCGGCATGAGCCCGCGCGAGTGAAAAAGCCCTTCTTGTCCAAACGATTGTAAACCAGCCCTCGATGACCTCTGCGAGCGAATTGCGATCCGGCAAAGGTGACCGCGACGAGAATTTTCCCGTCGCGTCCTGGATCATTCATCCGCGTCATCGCGCGCTGATCCTGGCGTACTACAATTTCGTCCGCACCGCCGACGACATCGCCGACCACGCGACGCTGCCGCCCGACGAGAAGCTCGCTTATCTCGACCTGCTCGAGGCGGAACTGCTCGGCAAGGGCGACACCCAGACTGAGGCCGTCACCCTGCGCCGTGCGCTGGCCGAGCGCGGCATGGCGCCGCGCCATGCGCTCGACGTGCTCATCGCCTTCCGTATGGACGTGACCAAGCTCCGCTACGAGAATTGGGACGAAGTCATCCACTATTGCCGCTACTCGGCGATGCCGGTGGGCCGCTTCATGCTCGATGTCCATGGCGAGAGCACGTCGACCTGGGCTGCCTCGGATGCGCTTTGCGCGGCACTCCAGATCAACAACCACCTCCAGGATTGCGGCAAGGATTTTCGCGAGCTCAACCGCGTCTATCTGCCGCGCGATGCGCTGACCGCGAGCGGCGCCTCGGTCGAGCAGCTCGGGCTGACGCAGTCGCCGCCGGCGATGCTGGCCTGCCTTCAGGCGCTTGCCGTGCGCAACGAAGCGCTGCTGAACGAGAGCAAGTTGCTCAGCGCGGAGGTGAGGGACTTCCGCCTCGGCGTCGACATTTCGGTGATCCAGGCCTATGCCGATCGCATCGTGCGCCTGCTCAAGGTGCGCGATCCCCTGCGCGAGCGCGTGCATCTGAACAAGCTCGAGCTGCTCACCTTCAGCCTCGCCGGCATGATCGGCGAAGTCGGCCGCCGCGCGATCGGACGCAAGGCCATTTCCAGACCGGGGACTGCACATGACGCTTGAGGCGACCTCGCCCGGCGCCAATTATGGCTCGACCGCATCCGGCAGCTCGTTCTACGCCGCGATGCGCATCCTGCCGCATGACCAGCGCGAAGCGATGTTCCAGATCTACAGCTTCTGCCGCCAGGTCGACGACATCGCCGATTCCGACGGCCCGCGCGAGGAGCGGCTCGCCGCACTTCAGCAGTGGCGCAACGACATCGATGCGCTCTATCAGGGCAATCCGCCGCCGCGGCTGAGGGACTATGTCGCCTCGGTGAAGACCTTCGGGCTGAAGCGCGAGGACTTCCTCGCCATCGTCGATGGCATGGAGATGGACGTGCCGCAGGACATCCGCGCGCCCGACATGGCGACGCTCGATCTCTACTGCGATCGCGTCGCCAGTGCCGTGGGGCGCCTGTCGGTGCGGGTGTTCGGCCTGCCGGAAGAAGACGGCATCCTGCTCGCCCATCATCTCGGCCGCGCGCTCCAGCTCACCAACATCCTGCGCGACATCGACGAGGACGCCGGCCTCGGCCGGCTCTATCTGCCGCGCGAGGCGCTGCTGCATGCCGGCATCACCTCCAACGATCCCAGCCGCGTCATCACCGAGCGCGCGCTGCCGAAGGTCTGCCTGCCGCTGACGCAGCGTGCGAAATCGCATTTCGAGAAGTCGGACGAGATCATGAACCGCAACAAGCGCCGCACCGTGCGCGCGCCGCGGATCATGTCGAAATATTATCATTCCATTCTGGACCTCCTGATCGCGCGCGGCTTCAACGCGCCGCGCGAGCCGGTGCGTGTGTCGAAGATCACACGCATCCTGATCCTGCTCCGTTACGCTTTCATCTGATGCAAAAGACAGCTCACATCATCGGTGCTGGAATTTCCGGCCTTTCCGCCGCCGTGCGGCTCGCCAATGCCGGCTTCAAGGTTGCCGTGCACGAGGCGACACATCAGGCCGGCGGTCGCTGTCGGTCCTATTTCGACGGCGCCACCAATCTCACCATCGACAATGGCAATCATCTGCTGCTGTCGGGCAACAGCCATGCGCGCGCCTATGCGCGCGCGATCGGCACCGAGGCCGGCCTTGTCGGCCCCGAGCGCGCGCAGTTTCCCTTCGTCGACATCAAGACCGGGCAGCGCTGGCAGATCGACCTTGGCGATGGCCGGCTGCCGACCTGGGTTCTCGACGAAAGCCGCCGCGTGCCCGACACCGGCCTCACCGATTATCTCAAGCTGGCGCCGCTGGTCTGGGCGTCGGAGGAGACGCTGGTCGGCAAGTCGATTCCTTGCGAGGGCATTCTCTATCAGCGTTTGGTGCAGCCGCTGCTGCTGGCGGCGCTCAACGTCGATCCGCCCGAGGGCTCGGCCGGGCTCGCCGGCGCGATCGTGCGCGAGACGCTGCTCGCGGGCGGGCAGGCCTGCCGTCCCCTGATCGCGCGCGACGGCCTCAGCGCCGTGCTGATCGAGCCTGCCGTGAAATTCTTGGCTGAGCGCGGCCACACGGTTCAGCTTGGCCATGAGCTACGATCGTTTGCGACCAGTGACGGCAAGGTCGGTGCGCTGAATTTCGGCGGCGAGGACGTGATCCAGCTCAGCGAGGGCGACGTCATCGTGATGGCGGTGCCGCCGCGCGCCGCCGCCGGCCTGCTGCCCGGCCTGAAGACGCCGACCGAATTCCGCGCCATCGTGAACGCGCATTTCCGCTTTGAGCCGCCGCCGGGCTCTGCGCCGATCCTTGGCGTGATAGGCGGTGTGGTGGAATGGCTGTTCGCGTTCCCGAACCGGCTTTCCGTCACCATCAGCAATGGCGACCGCCTGGTCGACATGCCGCGCGAGGAGCTCGCGCAGGCGATCTGGGACGACGTCTGCAAGGCCGGCGGCCTCTCCGGTGAGCTGCCCCCTCAATTGCCTCCGTGGCAGATCGTGCGTGAGCGCCGCGCCACATTTGCCGCGACGCCGGCGCAGAATGCCTTGCGTCCGGCGCCGGTCACTGCGCTGAAAAACCTGTTCCTTGCCGGGGATTGGACTGCTACGGGATTGCCGGCAACCATCGAGGGATCGGTCCGATCGGGCGATCGCGCCGCCGATCTGATTCTCGCCGCACAGCGGCCCTGACGGGCAAATGTCCCGGTCAATTTCAATCGACTATCGGAGCAATCGAGCGACATGGATTCCGTGAACGCGACCAGCCGCGAAGCCCTGGATCCGAGCAGCTTGGAATCGAGCATTGCATCGGCAACGCAAGGTGTCCTCGGCTTCCAGCAATCGGACGGCCATTGGGTGTTCGAGCTCGAGGCCGACTGCACGATTCCGGCCGAGTACATCCTGCTGCGCCATTATCTCGCCGAGCCCGTCGACACGGTGCTCGAGGCCAAGATCGGCAACTATCTGCGCCGCGTCCAGGGCGCCCATGGCGGCTGGCCGCTGGTGCATGACGGCGAGTTCGACATGAGCGCCAGCGTGAAGGCCTATTTCGCGCTGAAGATGATCGGCGATTCCATCGATGCCCCGCACATGGTGCGTGCGCGCGAGGCCATTCATGCCCGCGGCGGTGCGATTCACAGCAACGTCTTCACCCGTTTCCTGCTCGCGACATTCGGCGTGGTGACTTGGAGCGCGGTGCCGGTGCTGCCGATCGAGATCGTGCTGCTGCCGTTCTGGTCGCCGTTCCACCTCAACAAGATCTCCTATTGGGCGCGCACCACCATGGTGCCGCTGATGGTGATCGCCGCGCTGAAGCCGCGCGCGAAGAATCCGAAAGGGATCGGCATCGACGAGCTGTTCCTGCAGGATCCGCGCTCGATCGGCATGACCGCGAAGGCGCCGCACCAGAGCATGGCCTGGTTCCTGCTCTTTCGCTCGCTCGATGCGATTCTGCGCGTGATCGAGCCGATGTTTCCCAAGAGCCTGCGCAAGCGCGCGATCGATGCGGCGCTCGCCTTCATCGAGGAGCGGCTCAACGGCGAGGACGGCATGGGCGCGATCTATCCGCCCATGGCCAACATCGTGATGATGTATGACGCGCTCGGCAAGGACGCGAATTATCCGCCGCGCGCGATCACGCGCCGGGGCATCGACAAGCTGCTCGTGATCAGAGACGACGAAGCCTATTGCCAGCCCTGCGTTTCGCCGGTGTGGGATACGACGTTGACTGCGCATGCGCTGCTGGAAGCTGGCAACGCGCAAGCCGTGCCGGCCGCCAAGCGTGGCCTCGACTGGCTGATCCCGAAGCAGGAGCTCGAGGTGAAGGGCGATTGGGCGGCGAAGCGGCCCGACGTGCGTCCGGGCGGCTGGGCGTTCCAGTACAACAATGCCCATTATCCCGATCTCGACGATACCGCTGTCGTGGTGATGTCGATGGACCGCATGCGCCGAGAGCACGGGGTGACCGGCTATGACGCCGCGATCGACCGCGGCCGGGAGTGGATCGAGGGCATGCAGAGCGACGACGGCGGCTGGGCCGCCTTCGACGTCAACAACCTCGAATATTACCTGAATAACATTCCGTTCTCCGACCACGGCGCGCTGCTCGACCCGCCGACCGAGGACGTCACCGCGCGCTGCATCTCGATGCTGGCCCAGCTCGGCGAGACCGAGAAGTCCAGCAAGCACGTGGCCGATGGCGTTGCCTACCTCCGCAAGACCCAGCACCCGGAAGGCTCCTGGTACGGCCGCTGGGGCATGAACTTCATCTATGGAACCTGGTCGGTGCTCTGTGCCCTCAACATGGCCGGCGTCGACCACAAGGACCCCATGATTCGCAAAGCCGCGGCCTGGCTGGCCTCGATCCAGAACGAGGACGGCGGCTGGGGCGAGGACGCCGTCAGCTACCGCCTGGATTACAAGGGCTGGGAGGCCGCGCCCTCGACCGCCTCGCAAACGGCATGGGCTTTGCTTGCCCTCATGGCGGCAGGCGAGGTTGATCATCCGGCCGTCGCCCGCGGGGTGGAGTACCTGATTGCAACACAAGACAAAAAAGGACTGTGGGACGAGCAGCGGTACACCGCCACAGGCTTCCCCCGCGTGTTCTATCTACGGTATCATGGTTACCCAAAGTTCTTCCCGCTGTGGGCGCTGGCGCGGTATCGGAACTTGCGGAACACCAACAGCAGGGTGGTAGGGGTCGGAATGTGACTTTGGGGACGGGGGACTATTTTACCGCGGGTAATGCCATCGACCCGCGGCCGATACTGATCGTGACTGGACTGGTTCAGGAGGCCCGCATTGCAGCCGGGCCCGGAATGGCGGTCATCTGTTCATCCAGCAGCCCGACCCAGTTGCGGGCGCTGTTGACAGTGGTGGATCCCGAGACGATTCGCGGCGTGATCTCCTTCGGCGTGGCCGGCGGGCTCGACCCGACGCTGCGCTCCGGCGACGTCGTGCTGGCAACCGAAGTGCTCTCCGGCGACACCCGCTGGGCCGCCGGCCTGTCGCTCGGCGACGACCTGATCGATCGCCTGACGTCGGGGCGCCGCCGTGTGGTGCGCGGCAGCCTCGCTGGTGCCGAGGAAGTGGTCACCGGGCGCTCCTGCAAGGCGGCGCTGCATTCGGAGACCGGGGCAGCGGCCGTCGACATGGAGAGCCACATCGCGGCCGCCTATGCCGCCGAGGCCGGGCTGCCCTTTGCCGCGGTCCGCGTCATCAGCGACCCCGCCCATCGCGCGCTGCCGGCACTCGCCCGCGCCGCCATCAAGCCGAACGGCCAGATCGACCTTGCGGCCGTGCTGCGCGGCATCGTGCGCAACCCGGCGACGCTGCATGCGCTGGTCTCGACCGGCCTCGACTTCAACCGCGCCCTGCGCAGCTTGCGCGGCTGCCGCGACTACCTGATCGGCACCGAGCTGGTGGGTAGCGAGGTGCTGGTGTCAGAGGCGGCCTGAGCGGGGCAGGGCTCGCTTTCCATCGTCATTGCGAGCGAAGCGAAGCAATCCAGAGTCCTTCCGCAGAGACAGTCTGGATTGCTTCGCTCCGCTCGCAATGACTATGCGGAGGCAGTTCGCGTCCCACTCTCCGCTGTCATCGCCCGGCTTGATGTTCAGCCCGGGGACATGACCGACGGGTGTTCGGGGACATAGCCGACACTTTTTCCGCCCACCAAGTCGATGATAGCGACTTGGTGGGCGGCGAAGAAGACCCCGTATTGCGCACTGTTTGCCGAGGGGCGGATGGCAAGGCGCTCGCCGCAGAAGGCCTGGGGGACCTTCCAAAGACATCCTTTGAAGCTGACATAGGCCTTGGTCGTGGAGACGCGGCGCACGATCTCGTGGCTGTCGTATTCGACCTCCGGCAATCGATCGGGCATGGCTCGCTGGCTCGGCCGATATCGACTGGCCGGGACCTGTTGTCCGAGCGCTTCGTGCGGTCGCTCGAAGTTGTAGACTTCCCGCCAGGCGTCGAAGGCGCGCTGTGTCTCTGCGAGATCGCGGAAGTGCCGCAGCGCGAACACCTCAGCCGCGAGCGTGCGGTGGAACCGCTCATTCTTGCCACGGCTTTGCGGGTGATATGGGCGGCTGTGGATGACCGCGATGCCGAGCTTGAGTAGCCATACCGAGAACCGCGTCCATCGTTCGCCCGTAGGATCGCCCCAAGGCGAACCATTGTCGACGAAGAAGGCCTCCGGGAGGCCGTAATGGCGAAAGGTCTTCTCCAGGCGGCTGCGCACGGTATCTGTGCGTTGATCGGCGCAGGCCTGCAGGCACAGATCATAGCGCGAGTGGTCATCCACGACCGTCAGGGGATGGCATTGGGCATCATTGCCGAGCCGAACCCAGCCTTTGAAGTCCATCTGCCACAACAGATTGGGGGCCGGCATCTCAAAACGATGGCTGGCCACCGCGCCGCCGACCGGAGGCTTGATGCGGCCAGACCGACGCAAGATCTGATGGACTGTTGAGACGGCTGGCGAACGAAAGCCATTACGCTCCAGGCAGTGAGCTATCTTGCGAGCTCCCCATGCCGGACGAGCATCGCGTACCGCGATAATGCGCGCCTCGAGTTCGCAATCGGTCTGTCTCGGACTCGCATGCGGTCGCCGCGAGCGGTCCTCGATGTCCTGGTCGGCCTGCCATCGTGCAAGCCATTTGTAGCCCGTATCGGGATGGATATTGAACCGCCGACAGAGTTCCCGTCGGTTCGCTCCCTCCTGCATCGCAAGCCGAACGAACTCTCGCCGCTGATCCATCACCGACACCTCTCGCCAGGGCATGGACTTGGC